>WQYZ01000001.1 GCA_009780985.1 Oscillospiraceae bacterium
CAACGTTCACGATGTCAGGGATTTGAGCGCCCTGCAGATTCACGCTGATTTTATTGCCGTTTTCGGTGAAGTATGTTTTAACGTCGCCGACAAGAGCGTCGACCGCCATTTGCGCCAATTTTACCTGATTGGAATCCGCTGTGAGCTTATCGCTGTCATTGCTGTTCTTTTTGTTCTGACGGGCAAAAGAAGTGTATAGGTCTCCCATGCGGCAGATTGTGTTTCCGTCGACTCGCGAGGTTTCCATATCGATTTTCTGTCCGCTTGCCGTTATATTTGCGCTGCAATACTGATTTTCTCCGTCAAGCTGTCCCGATACAGTGCCGGACAGAATAGCCGCTCCGTCTTCCGTGACGGTAATATCTGCGTCAGCCGTCATATTTTTTGTCAATACAGTTTGTAATGCGGCGTTTTCAAAGTCCTGATACGGACTTCCCATAGCGAGAACAACCGTGCCTGCCGCGCCGACGATTAAAACGCCGATTAAAATTCCTGCGATAGCTATTTTCCTGAAATTTTTTTTCATGAATAAAATCCTCCTTCTGAATTTTTTGAATTAAATTATACTACATTTATAATCTTACCACGCATAGTTAAACTGACAACCGTGGAAAGTTAAACAATTTATAAAATCTCAGCTTAATATCTAAATTTTGAAACGGTATCCGGCTCCCCATACCGTCTGAATATATATGGGATTTGCGGGGTCTTTCTCTATTTTTTCTCTGAGCCGGTTTATATGAACGGCTACAGTTTTCAAATCCCCGACAGAATCCATTCCCCAAATCCGCTCGTACAGCGTCTCTTTGCTGAATACGATTTCAGGGTTTGTCATAAGAAAATACAGCAAATCAAATTCTTTTGTCTTACACTCAGTTTCTTTTCCGTCAACATATACCATACGGGTTTGCGGGTTGATTTTTATACTCCCGATTTGAATTTCGCTCCGTTTCGAATCGCCGGGAGAGTTTGCCTTCAATCTTTCATACTGAGACAGATTTGCCTTTACTCTTGCGATAAATTCCGGCAGCGAAAACGGTTTGGAAATGTAATCGTCCGCTCCGAGTCCAAGTCCTCTGATTTTGTCTATATCTTCAGTTTTAGCGGTCACCATCAGAATGGGAATATCGACAGTATCGCGTATTCGCCTGCAGATTTCAAATCCGTCCATATTCGGCAGCATGACGTCTAAAAGAATTAAGTCGTATTTCCCCGAAACAGCTTCTTTCATACCCTGCAAACCGTCGGTTATTATATACGCCTCATAGCCGTTGATTTCTAAGAAGTCGCGTTCTATCTCCGCAATAGAGATATCGTCTTCAACAACGAGTATTTTTTTCATAGGTTATCTGTTCGTTCCTCTCTTTCCCGATTCTCCGCAACGGGAAGCGTTATAATAACGGAAAGTCCGCTTTCACGTACATTCTCCGCTCTGATTGTCCCTCCTAAACGTTCTATTATCTTGGCTGAAATAGCCAGCCCCAGACCGCTCCCCTGACTTGGGTTGCTTCTGGATTTATCGCCCCTATAAAAAACATTAAATATTTTTTTGAGTACGTCGTCAGGCACGCCCGGACCGTTGTCGTTCAGGGCTATGACAATATCCGCGCCGCCTGAATGACAGGAAATTTGTACGGTTATCTTATCGTCGCCGTCTTTGTCTCCATATTTCAGACTATTCTCAAGTATGTTCGTCAAAACGTTTCCAAGCTGTACATTATCCGCATTGATTACAATCCCCTTAATATTTTCATTTTCTTCAAGCCCAATTTGAAGTCCTTTTTGTGCGTATTCGTCTGAAATAACATCTATGAAACCGGCAATCCATTTCCCTATATAAATTTTCTCAATTTGCATGGGGAATTCTCCCGTGTCTAACTTTGAGAACAAAAACAATTGGTTGATAATATGCTCTAAATCCTCCGTCTTGTTTTTTATCGTGTCAAAATAGCGTTTTTTTATCTGAGGCGACGATGCCATTCCGAGTTCGATACCCTCCACATATGTCTTAATTGAAGTGAGAGGAGTGCGCAAGTCGTGAGATATGCCCGCAATAAGTTCTCTTCTGGTTTCCTCGTCTTTCTGCCTCGCATTAACCATATCGGTGAGACGCTCCGCCATTTCGTTAAAGTCCGCGCATACGGGCGCAAACTCGTCTTTTCCCTCATATTTGATGCGGTAGCTGAGATTTCCGTCCCGTATTTGGTGCACTCCGTATACTAGCGTATCAAGCGGGGTGACAATACTTTTTATTACCATTCGCGTCAGAAACCTGTTTGTCATTAAGATAATAAAAATAATAACGATGAACATAAAAATGACAATATCGATTATATATCTGTAATAATCTTCATGATTTATCCCGCCGCTTTGGGGAGAAACAATAGAATTTATATCGGATTTTATCTGTTCAATATCGGTCGTATTATCTGACTGTTCCAGATTTTGCGCATATTTGCGTACTTGCTCGACAATATCCTCATAACTTCTGCCGTCTCCAGTTCTATCTTTGATATCCAGAACCGACATACTGGCAAACAGCATTACTGCCGCAAAACTCAGACTTATTAGAGCGGGAATGGCAATCATCATAATATTCGATATAAACAGCCGGCGTTTTATCGTCATGTCAATATGTTCACCTCGCATATCTTATAATAAATATTATTATAATAGTAATTTAAATTGATAAACTGTAAATCAAATATTATTAAACAATTGTTAAACAAAATATAAAAAATATTTTCTAAGAAAGCACAGAACAAAATATTATGCATATTATTGACAAATACAGATATGTATGATATAATAAATCGAATTTAATCGGTTAAGTATAATTTGGGAAAATAACAATGATAAAAATATTTGAATGGGACAAACTCGCAAAAAAAGAGAGAGTTTTACGGACAGGAAAGGGGAAACACTATGTCAATGGCAAGTTTATCATCAGAAAAAAAACGGGTGCGTGAATTAGCAAAGGCATATGCAGAATATGCGGCGTCTCCGCTCATGGAATCGCGCCGAAAGGCATGGTCGGAACATAACGCCCTTAACTTTACCCGCCCGCTCATATACATAAGGGCAATACCGTTCGACGAGTTTTTCGATACCGGCGCGCTTGTATGCACAGAAAGGTTTTTGCGCGGGCTTGAATATTGGTTTTTAAAAGCGCAGTACCACGCAAAAATATGCGACGATTTCATCGAGGAGCCGTATATGACTGCGCGCGCGTCCGTAAAGACTTCTGCCGGAGGAGTATGGGGCTTGCCGGCGGAACTTACCGCCCGTCCAGTTGATGGAGGCGCGGCGGCATATGCGCCGTCGCTGACTGCGGAAGCCGATATTGAAAAACTGCAAGTAATTCCGCATGAGATAGATGAGCCGGCAACCCAGACGGCATACGAACAAATGGCAGACGTACTCGACGGTATAATGGACGTTTACATAGACAGACAAGGCGCGCTGTGTTCAATGTGGGAGAACGACATATCGACGTCATTGGCGAAAATACGCGGACTTGAACAAATAATGTGGGACGCGTGCGACCGTCCGGATTGGCTGCACAAATTATTGTCACATATGCGCGACAAAATATTGAAGAATATGGACGAAACAGAGGCAGCCGGCGATTTTTCATATGTTTGTCACCAAAATCAGGCGATGCCGTACATGAGAGGATTGAACCGACCAGGCGGCGGACGGGCGGCGCAGTCACAGCTCTGGGGGTATATGGCGGCGCAGGAGTTTACCACATTCGGTCCAGGTATGTTCGATGAGTTTATGTTCTCGTACCAGAAGCCCATACTTGAAAGATACGCCGTAACATCGTACGGATGCTGCGAGGATTTGACGCATAAAATCGGCGTGCTGAAGAAACTCAGAAACCTGCGGCGAATAGGAGTGTCGCCGTTTGCCGATTTGAGAAGCTGCGCAGAGCAGATTGGCGGCGAATATGTGCTTTCATGGCGTCCGAACCCGTCCGACATGGTATCGCGGGGGGTAGACGAAAATTATGTGCGAAGATACATACGCGGCGGTATTGATTTGATGAAGCAGAACGGCTGCGTATACGATATAACGCTGAAAGACGTTGAAACCGTATCAGGCGACGCATCCGCTATTATCAATTGGACGCGAATCGTCAGGGATGAAATAAACAGAGCATATTAGAGTTTGTTTTTTATTTACACATATAATCTAAAATTTAAATCAGAGAGGGAGGTTAAATATGAAACAATTAAAAGTAGCAATTTTAGGGCAGGGGCGCAGCGGGAGGGATATTCACGCCGCCACTTTACAAAACTTAAAAGACAGATTTCAAATCGCGGCTATTGTCGAGCCGCTCGAAAAGAGGCGCGAACGCGCAAAAAAGGAAGTCGGCGGCGTTCTGTATACAGATTACAGGGAATTATTCGGCAAGTCAGATGAAATAGATTTGGTGATAAACGCCACTCCCAGTTATTTACATGTGCCTGTCACGCTTGATTTGTTGAGAAACGGCTTTAACGTTTTATGCGAAAAGCCTTTTGCGCGGACGGCTGAGGAAGTGGATTCAATGATAACGACAGCAAAAGAGAATAACAAAGTATTGGCAGTTTTTCAGCAATCGCGGTTCAATGCGGCTTACAGGGAAATCAAGCGGATTATTGAATCGGGCATATTAGGGCGTATCATACAGATAAGCGAGCAGTACAGCGGTTTTAACAGAAGATGGGACTGGCAGACTCTGCAGGAATGCAATGCGGGAAGTCTGTACAATACCGGTCCTCACCCCGTCGATCATCTGCTTCAGCTCCTCAATTATGACGGAATGCCCGAAGTAAAATGTTATATGAATAGGGTCAATACTTTCGGCGACGCGGAAGATTATGTGAAACTTATTATGACCGCGCCCGACAGACCAGTTATTGATTTGGAAATTTCCTGCTGCAATCCCTATCCGAAATTCCAATATTCGGTTCAGGCTCAATACGGCGGTTTGTGCGGCGACGACTCGCATTTGGATTATAAGTACTATGTGCGCGAAACCGCCCCCGAACAGCATCTGACAAGAGTGCCGATTGAAAACGCAGACGGAACGCCCGCATACTGCAATGAAAAGCTCGAATGGGTTGAAAAATCATGGAATATCAATGATGTTACAACGAGTTCCGACGCGTCTTATGTCCCAAGCGCGCCCCGTCAGGAACCAGCCGCGGCATTTTATGAAATGTTGTACAACCATATTGTGAATAATGCTCCGCTGGAAATCACTCCGCAGCAGGTGCGTCAGCAAATCGCGGTAATGGAGGAATGTCACAGGCAGAACCCAATGAGCAGGCTTTCTTGATTTATAGTGCATTAACGAAGAAATAATAATTCTAACCATGAACAATGAATGGAGGAGGAAAAAGCTATGAAAAAAACTGTACTTGGACGAACAGGATTAGAGGTCAGCGTTGCGGGGCTTGGAGCGGGAGGACATTCGAGGCTCGGCATTGCGCAGTATGGATTACAGCACTCGGCTATGATAGTTAAAACTGCCTTCGAAAACGGCGTAACTTATTTTGACACTGCGACCGCATATGGCACAGAAGAGGCAGTCGGGCTCGGTCTCAAAGGCATACCGCGGGAACAATATGTGTTATCGACTAAGTTCCCGTACAGAAACGAGCAGGGTATAAATACGCCGGACAGGGTGGAACAGGTACTGGGCGAAAGTCTCCGGGCTTTACACACCGATTACATAGATATATACAATCTTCACGGCGTTGCTCCGGAAGATTACGAAAAGACTGTTGACATGCTGCTTCCCGCCATGCAAAAAGCGCAGAAACAGGGGAAAGTCCGTTTCCTTGGAATTACGGAGTTATTCGGCAGCGACACAAATCATACGATGCTGAAAAGGGCTTTGCCGGACGATTTCTTTGACGTTATTATGTTAGGGTACAGCATTATCAACCCGTCGGCGGCTAAAACGATTATGCCGTTGGCAACGGAAAAAAATGTAGGCTTGCAATGTATGTTTGCCGTGCGGAAAGCCTTGTCAAATCCTGAACAGTTGAAGACCGACATAAAACGTATTCTTGAAAAAAATCAGGCAGATCCGTCATTAATGGCGTCTCACGGCACATTGGATTTTCTGGTAAACGAAGGAGCGGCGGGAAGTATTATGGAAGCGGCATACCGTTTTTGCAGTAATGCGCCGGGTATTCATATCACTCTGACAGGTACAGGAAATGTCGGACATCTGATTGATAACTTAAAAGCTATACAAATGCCAGCCTTGCCGGAAGATATATTAAAACAGCTTGACGTAATGTTCGGCAATGTTGACTGCGTAAGCGGTCAGTGATGTTTTAGACAGATAAAAATTCAAATATAGTTTACATTTAAGGTATTTACAAAACGCATATATTACGATATACTCTAAGTGACAGTTTCACAAACGTCTTATAAAATTTAATATCGTTAAACGGTCATAATGATTTTTAACGTTGCAATGTGTTTCCATTATTTGGGAATACATTGTAACGTTATTTTGTTTTTTATGGCTGTTTTATCGAAGATCGAAAGTACAAATAAAATTAACGAAAGAGGTAAAATCATGAAAAATCTGTCAAGAAGCGCGCCGGAAAAACAAGGCGTAAAATCACAGGCAATTATTAACTTTTTAAATGCTGTAAAAGAAAACAATCAGGAACTTCACTCGTTTATGCTGTTGAAAAACGGTTATGTAATCAGCGAATGTTGGTGGGAGCCGTATGCTCCGCAATACCGTCACCCAGTATATTCACTGGCTAAAAGTATAACATCAACCGGAATAGGGGTGGCTGTTGATGAGGGGCTTCTCACTGTCGATACGCTTGTCGCTGATATATTCAAAAAAGAAATGGACGAGCTCGGGGATCATATTGACGAAAAAATCAGGAAGATGACAATCAAACATCTTTTGACTATGACTACTGGTATGGAATATGATGATTGGAGTTGGGGCAATAATAATATAAAAAATTTTTTATCGTCGCATATCAAAAATGAGCCGGGCAGCAAATTCTACTATCACTCGTTTCTTGCGGCTTATATGGAATCTGCGGCAATCACAAGATTGACTGGACAGACAATGTTTGATTATCTCAAACCGCGCCTTTTTGAGCCGCTCGGAATTGAAGCTGGGTGGGGAGATATTGACGGGGTGACTTTTGGGTGCAACTATATAGATATGACGACAGAGGAAATCGCGAAATTCGGTCAATTATGCCTGCAAAAAGGTAACTGGAATGGTAGACAGCTTGTATCGGAAAAGTGGATTGAAGAAGCGACGACGCGCAAGCAAGTTGACAATCGCGGAGATGTATTTGGTTATCACTTTGGGATATGCAAACTAGACGGCGTATATAATGCAGGCGGGTGGCGCGGACAGTATTCCATTGTGATGCCAAATGAAAACAGCGTTATCGCTGTTACAAGCAATACGGAGGGGCAGGTTTTAGATTTAATCTGGGATATACTGCTCCCCGCTTTAAGAGAGAATAATATGCCGAACGACGATATTGCCGGCTATGAAAAGATGAAAAAAGCGCAGAAAAATCTCACTCATTTGAATGTAAATGAGCACGCTGAGCCTTTCCCGAAATTCAGCGGCGAATATAAAATAACTGATGAAAAAAACGTATATCACGGCGTAAAGAAAATTTATATTGAATCTATGGCTGATGAGTGCGTATTGGCAATACACTATAAGAACAGCGAAATAGCCGGTCTGCTACGCATGAAAAACAATGAATGGTTTGAGAACACGTCAGCAATTCATGGCTTCGGTTATAACGGCGGCTGTTACAGAAATAAAACTTTCGGCGAGTGGAAAACAGACTCGAACGGCGATATTTTCACAGTAACGCATTGGCATTACGAAAATCATGAAAAAAACACTATAAAAATAAGATTCAGCGGAGATAAATTAAAATTCACATTGCAGTTTGACGATGAAGCAATATCAGAAATGTATGCAAAAATATAGCAAATTAAAATGAAATTAACGAAAGAGGCAAAATTATGAAAAAATTAGTTTTGAAAGCGCTTGCCGAATTTGGCATAAATGAAGTTGAATCAATGACCCGTATAGAAGATAAAGATATGTGGAATATAGATGATGAATATTTTATAAAAACATATACTGATTTTAATCATCTTGAAAGAGTATTATTAATATATGGCGAATTGCATAACGCAGGAGTACCGGTCGCCGTATATAATAAAATTAACACAGGCGAATTGTACCTTAAAGTTGATACTCTTTATTATACAGTTATGAATAAAGCTACAGGTTCACATATTGACTATCAAAAAGAGGCTTGTTCATTTTCATTCGGTCAAAATATGGCAAAATTACATAATGGCTTAAAAAATTTAACAGACAAAATTCAATACTCAGGGATAAATGCGGATTTAATTGAATCGGTACATGGCTGGATATTAAATGAAATCACAGAGAAAAATTTAAATATAAAAAAGAAGATTATAGATTATTGCATAAGTTTTGACGAACTGTATCATAAATTACCGAGGCAAATAATTCATCGAGATTTACATGGAGGAAATATGATGTTTGAAAACGGTGAATTATCTGCATTTTTAGATTTTGATATAAGCGAAATAAATGCAAGATTATTTGACGTCTGTTATTGTATGGATTTAGGCGTCGGCAATAATATAAATAATGAAGCCATTACAAAATGGCTTAGAACGTTTAAAAGTTTTCTTACGGGTTATAACTCGGTTTCTGAGTTTACAGACGAAGAACTTGAGGCTATACCATATATGTTTGTATCTGTTCAATTGCTCACCACTGCTTTCTTTTCAAAAGTAGGTAAATCAAAAGAATTCGTTGATGAATATATTGAATATTTAAAGTGGTTATATGACAGCAGGAGCAGATTTTTGTTTTCTAAACAGGATATAAATATTTAAGAAATTAGTCGTGTAGGGACGCAAAATTTTGTGTCCCTGTTTTTTATATGATGGCCTTATTTATGGTTAAAATAATTTAAGTAATCTGTGAAAAAAACCATAGTCTGAATATTGGCGAGAAATCGGCATATTCGGGCTATTTTGCTTTTATTTGTAAAATTTCGCATTAAACCTTTTTCGACTTTTTTCATACAATTTAATAACGATATTATTTTTAAGGGGTTGTTATTAAATGGAAAAAGAAAAGAAGATTAATCCACCAAAAGACAGCATAAAGGATATTGAGTTGCCGAAAGACATTCAAAAAAGAATGTTGGAGTTCTTTATGCAGACGTCTATTCCACGAAAAAAAGCAAATAATATGAAATCTTTGTCTGATAAAACAGAGAAAGGTGATTATTATTAAAACAGGTATCTATGTACGGGTTAGCACAGAGGAACAGGCAAAAGAGGGTTTTTCAATCAGAGCACAGCAGGAAAAACTAAAAGATTATATTAAAATTAAGGGTTGGGAATTATACGACGTTTACACAGATGAGGGAATAAGCGGAAAAAATATCACAGAACGACCCGCCATTAACAGGCTTATTGCCGATATTATGAAAAAGAAAGTAGAAAATGTGCTTGTATTCAAAATCGACCGACTGACGAGAAGTACAAAAGATTTGATTGAATTAACAGAATTATTTAACGAAAATAACTGTACTTTTAATTCATTAATGGAAAGTATCGACACGCAAACAGCGTCGGGGCGAATGTTTTTAAAAATAATCGGCATATTTGCCGAATTTGAACGCGAAAATTTAATTGAGCGCATAAGCGTAGCGATGGAAAAGAAAGTCAGAGAGGGTTATACTCTACCCACTTTCGGAGTGCCTTACGGCTATTCAAGAGAAATCAAAAATCGGGAAATAACCATTGACGAAGAACAAAGCAAAATCATCAAAGAAATATTTTCAATGTATTTAAATAAGCACATGACATTTAATGCTATAGCGAGCACTTTAAATCTGCGAAAAATCGAAACAAATAATAATGCAACATGGGGAGGCAGTACAATCAGATATATATTAACCAATCCAATATATATTGGGAAAGTGCGTTATTCAATCCATGACGAAAGTAAATATTTTGAAACAGAGGGCAAACACGAGGCAATTATATCAGAAGAAATATTTACCGCCGTTCAGAATAAATTATCAAAAATGGAAACAAGGGTATATAAAAAGCGACCAAAAGAAGAAAATTATTACTGCGGGACGCTGATGTGCGGGATATGTGGCGCGAAAATGTCAACGCATGGCATTTATAACAAAGATAAAGACGGTAACCAACTTTATTACAGCAGTTACAGATGTACGAATGTTATAAAAGGCAAATGTCAAACAGGGGTTATCAGTCATAATAAAGTTGAGACTGCATTTAAAGAATATATTGAACATATTAAGGATTTTGAGGTCGAAAATGAAATTGAAGTAAATAAAAATCAAAATGCTGAGCCTGATAATTTATTATTAAAATCGGAATATGAAACTTCACTATCTAAGCTGTTACAAAAAGAGCAAAATATAATGACTTTATATATTAACGATAAAATCGACTACGACGAATACAATAAAATGCTTTCTTTGATAAAAATAGCGAAAGCAGAATACGAGGCAAAAATAGCCGAGATAGAAAATACAGAAATTATAGACGTAAAATTACAAAAAGAAGATATTGTAACGAATTTCAAGGAAAATTGGGATTTACTGACACAGATAGAACGGTTACAGTTTTTAAAAACTTATATAAAAGCGATATATATAACAAGTGAGCCCGACAATGAGCAACCGCCGAAAAAACTTGTTAAAGTCAAAAAAGTAGAATTTCATCAAAACTAACAAAGCCTTATTGCTCTACCTAACGCAATAAGGTTCTTTTTTAGGTATAATAAAGTTATAATTAAAACTTGATAAAAATAATATTTAGCTTATAATAATTTTCAATGGAGATGAAAGTATGTTTAAAGAAACAAAGTTAATATCTGAAAATTGTGAAGGACAATTTGGGATAATAGAAAATAGCATTTATTTAATTGACTACAATGAATTTTTTAATATAGAATATGGTAATAGCGAAAAAGCGATTCTAAATGAAATAAGACGCTTTTCAAATGATAAACAAGAGTTAATTGCAAAATTGGATATTATATCCTGTTTAAATAATGCAAGGGAAAAAATATTTTTATATCCAAACCCAGATAATTCTTTTAGGAATATAGAATTTTCAAAATCTACGCCAAGAGATGATTATGGTAAGCTAAATGGTGAATACTATTATTTTAGTTGCGGAATTAATAATTGTGAACATACTAAAAATGGAATTAAAATAACTGCTGATACCTATGCAATAGCAAGAAATATAATAAGCTCAATGTTTAATTATAATAAAGAATACGACATAAGTGAAATATTGGCGTTAATACCGAATATTAAAGCCGATCCAGAAGAATATGAAGTTATTATACATTTGAAAAATTTTCTTGAAGAACAACAAAAACAGAAAAAACATATGAAAGGATAACAAAAATAATTGTTGTCTTTTTTATAAAATAATTGTTTTAAATATATTAACATAAAATTTGTAGAAATATGTCGCTAAATCTTTTATACTTACAGTCAAATAAAGCTATATTAAGATAAGGAGTTTTACACTATATGAACGAAAGAATGACGATTATTTTTGCAATACTTGGATTATTTATTCCAGCAGCAATAACAAGTTTCTCTATTTTATTCGCAATGAGGTCATTTAAAAAGACAATACAAAGAGAAGATAAAAGAGATGAAAAAACAGATAAATCCTCTTATGAAAAATGCAGACCTGAAGTTGAATTATCAAGTTTAACTTTATATCCTAATGAATTTGAGGTATATGTAGGGGAAAAAGTTGAATGGTGGAAAGGAGCTTCAAGACCCGAATTTGATAAATCAATAATTGGGCAACGTAATAAATATGAAAGAGATGAGAAAGATGAAAATAAAAATAAAACATATATAAAAATAATAGAAGATCGTATAAGAAAAGATACTGTATTACGTCACGAAAATTCTAAAGGAACAGAAAAAGAATATATGTTTATAAATTTATGCAAAGAGAGTGATTTCGGTAATTTGGCTAATGATGTAGTATTAGCCTTTGATGTACTAAAATTTAGATTAAAATTTAATAATAATAAAGTTGATAAAGTCAGAATTAAGAAAGCCTATTCAATGATAAAAGAAGATGAAAGTTTTGGTAATGATATTAAGATAAATGTTACATTTCCAGTTTCTGGAGATTTTCTGGAAATACCGGTTGCATATGCTTACATAAATTTAGAAACTTCCTCTGTAAAAATAAATAATATATACACTAAACTTGCAGAGCAAGGAAAAAAAGAAATCGATTTTTTACAATCAAGAAATAATGCAGGGGATTATATAGGATTTATTGAAACTGCATATTTGATAGAATGTTTAACAACAGATGATGAAGTTTATGAATATTCTTTGTTTTTAGAAGTAGATAAAAGTGGATGGCTTATACCACGCAAAATACGAAATGGTGATAATTTTTTTAACAAAAAGGCAGATATAGTAAATAATCGAATTAGAAAAAACACTAAAAATGATAAAGCAAATGTTATTCAAGTTTGCGTTTATGACCCTGATTTTGATACTGCAAAATCTCATTCCACCGCCCCATGAAAAACTATTCTGCTGACAAAAGACATTGCTTGATGCCAAAACAAAAATATAAAACAGACTTTAAAAATATATTCTGCTTAAACCTCCCCTTGTCAAGTCCCTATGCTTGGCGGTGGAGATTTTTTTGCGTCTTGCTTTATAGTAATGACCCGCGCGAAAAATACAACCGCTTGGGACTTGACAAAGAACCCTAAATATAATGGTTACAGGTGAAAACATATCTTTGTTTTCGCCTTATCAACAATTTATTTATTATTTTATTCGCGCCTGTTATATGTCGCATTATGAGAACATATACATATAAATATCATATATTGTCGAATTATCGGGGCGATTTGTATGCGGTTAATGGATAGAGACTTGAAAATATTAAAAGAGGTTGAACGCTGGCGCGTGATTTTTGGCAGGCATATTAAAGAACTAACAGGCTTCACAGGGACACGGGCTTGTGATAACCGATTGAAAATCTTAATTGATAACGGTTATCTTAAAAGGAAAAAAATTTTGTTTGAATATCCTTATATTTATTCTTTAACAAGCAAAAGCCAAAAGCTATTAAATATAATCCCTAAAGATAATGAAATACGTTTAGACCAATTCCGGCATAATATCGCCGTTTTAGATGTGTTAATTTCGCTGATAAAACAAAAAATAATAACTCTTGCTGATGTTGTCAGCGAAAAGGAAATGCACAGCTTAGAGGGGTTTGGCGTTCGCAAGCATAAACCCGATTTTATATTCAGTCATGAAAATAATAAAATCGCCGTCGAAATAGAAATGTCTTTAAAATCCCTATACCGTTTAGAAGCGAATATAAAAGACAATTTTTTGAATTATGACGGTCAAATATGGTACATTGATAGCCAAAACAATAAACTTAAAAATGCTCTGGCAAAATTCAGCGAACAATATACCAACATGCGCATTAGAAATTTAGAGGAAGTTTAGAGGAAGTATGCAAATAATAGATATATTCGGTATAATTGTAATTTTAATATTCGCAGGAGCTTTTTATATTATGTTTAAATTTTTAAATAGAAATAAAGGCGAAATATTTGATTTTGAGCGCGACCATAAAGAGGCGTTACATAACCCGACATTTAAAGGCAAAAAACCGCAAGGCGAGGCTACTTTACTTGGCACTTCGGGAAAAAAAGATGTATTTATATCAAACAATGCAAAACACGTTTTTGTATGCGGTACGACTGGGAGCGGGAAAACAATCGCTCTATCTAATTTTATTAAATCGGGCGCAAATTATAATTATCCCATGCTGATTGTTGACGGCAAAGGCGATACCGACACTGGCTCTATTTTGGAAATTACAAAAACTATCTGCACAAACCGTAAAATATATGTTATTAATTTCAATGACCCTAAAACAAGCAATAAATACAACCCTTTTAAAAATACAAATATCGATGTCATAAAAGATATGCTTATCAATATGACTAAGTGGAGCGAGGAACATTATAAACTTAACACCGAGCGTTATATACAGCGTCTTTGTAAACTCCTTGAAAAGCAGGATATTATTATATCGCTTGAAAGTTTAACAAATTATTTACCCTCTGACAATTTTCTGAAATTGAGCAAGGAATTAATGGGAAAAGGCTTTATTAGTAAGACAGAATACACGGAAGATATAGAACTCACTAAAACAAGCGGACAGATTGCCGAAAGTGCGGCGGCACGGTTCGCCACGATAAAAGAAAGTAACTTAGGGACTATTTTTGACGCTTCGGGTATTGATATATATACGGCTTTGTCTGAAAATGCGATAATCTTATTTATATTAAACCCGCTTTTATATCCTGAAATGTCGCCCTTAATCGGCAATCTTATCATAATCGACAGTAAAAAAGCCGTCAGCAATTTTTATAACAACAAGAAAAACCGCATTTTTTATCTGCTCGATGAAATTAATGTTTATACGTCGCCCGCGCTACTTGATTTAGTCAATAAATCACGCTCGGCAAATATCACTTGTATATTGGCAACGCAGAGTTTATCGGATTTAGATAAGGTCGCCCCCGAATTTAAAGAGCAGGTCGTTGAAAATTGCAACAATTACATTGTATTAAGACAAAACAGCCCGACAAATGCCGAATACTGGGCAAATGTACTGGGGACACGTCAGACCATGCAGGCGACATATCAAATGAAACAGGAAAACGGCGGAGCAACAAGTACGGATTTAGGGTCATTACGTAAAACCCGCGAATTTTTATATCACCCCGACGAGATAAAATCACTGCAACAGGGCAATGCAATTTTCCTCTCTCGTGATGAAAATTTTCATACTAAAATCAAAGTCAATAAACCTTATTGAAATAGGTATAATTTTATGAGTAAAAAAACTTTTTTTCAGCAGATTCACGACGCTATTAATAATGCTGATGATAACGAAGATAATACTAAAAAAACTTATAATTTTGAAAAAGTTATTTATAACGGCAATAAAACAAGAATTGGAACACCGATAAATTTTGAAAAAGGAATTGAATTTCAAATAGTAGGACATTTTGAAGAAATGATAAATGGCTCGCAAAGAACATTTTATATATTAAGCGACCCTGTTACAAAGACTATTCTGGACGGTGAATACGATTCTTTTTGTTTTGATGTTAAAACGTCCGATAATCCCATTGATGAAATACCGCCGAAGAATGACGAAGATGATTTATATATTGAATATAGTAAAAATAGCGGCAATAGTATAAATTGGCTCTGTATATTTTATTTTGCCTTTTATGTTTTGTTATTTTCGTTATTGCTTTGGCTGATAATCGGCGGACGTTTTTATATAAGTTTTCTGATAATATTGGGGATTTATTTAATAACAATCGTCTTTTCGCTTACGCCGATCGCCGAATCACTAATGCGGTTTTTATTGGGGGTTAGACCGCTTAGAATTAATCATGAAAAATCAAAACTATTACCGTTATTTGAGGAAGTGTACTCCGAAGTGGTAAAAACCGACCACGATTTATCAAGAAACATAAGATTATACATAACCGAAAATATGAGCGTTAATGCTTTCGCTTTCGGCAGAAATACAATTACTGTTTATAGGGGTAGTTTGGAACGACTGAATGATGAATGTATCAAGGGATTAATGGCGCATGAGTTCGGACACATTTCCCATGAAGATACAATCATATCCTTAATAATGACAATCGGCAATTTTTTCTACTCCCTGTTAATGATACTTTTAACCAATATCAAAAATAAAATTGATACACATAAAGATTCAATCATCATGGGACTTATAAAATTTTTCTTTGATATTATTTTTTATGTTTTTAGAGGTATTGAGATTATCAGCAATTTACTAATAATGCACGCAAGCAGACAAAACGAATATAAGGCGGATTTATTCGCCCTTAATTGCGGTTTCGGGGAAGAAATAACCGCCGTATTAAACGAACTTTATCAAATGACAACTACTAAGCCGGAAACCATTAAGAAAATCATAAACAGCAGTCACCCGCCAATCACAAAAAGGATTGAGCGGTTGGAAAATGTGCTTGCAGACTTTTCTAATAAATGATTTTTTTGCTGTCCCGTTCGTCCTCATTCGTTTTTTAAGACTGCCAAAGGCAGGCGATTCTCTTACTTCTTTCTTTCTTTTTGGCAGTACCTTTTTTGGCGTTCATAAATGAACGCCAATGCTTTCTTTAAAATAGAATCAACCCACCTAATTTTAAAGTAAAGAAAAAGGTACTCTACTACTCACTAACAGAACTATAATAACTCACGTTTTTAAATTAAAAATAAAATACTTATGTCTGACAAATAATATAAAAATCATAACGATATATAATAGACGTAGATATAGAGGGGTCTCGCGTGCCTAAATGTGCGCGAGACCCCTCTATATCGGCTATTTGTGATTTTTATATACTCCGACTGTGTTGGAGTACCTTTGTCACGACATAAGAGAATAGTTTATTTTCGATAATTTAAAAACGCCTGATTGAGTAATAATTTATAGTCCGCCAGTCTTATGCTATTACACAAACGATAAAAAACCGTTTTAAAATGTCTATTAATCTTCACTAATACATAAACGGTTATTTTCGACCGTAATAATAATTTTAGCTTTGGGATTAGTTTCCGCCGAAACTAATAATATATCAGTTTCTTTAACAATAATAACTTTTATATCTTTTGCCATGAAGCACCCCCTTTCTACAAATTTTTTATATCATTGCATAGTTTATAAAATGCTGTCTTTTTAATATTCAGCAGGGATAAAGCGTCATCTAAAGTTATATCCTTATTCTGATATTGCCGAACAACCTTTATTTTTTCGGCTGTCGGTTCTTTCTTTGGTCGTCCGAGTAGCTTTCCGCTTGCTTTAGCAACCGCTATCCCTTGCGCCTGTCTTGTTTTTATTTTCTGCCATTCATACTCGGATTGAAACGCCTGTATCATTAGTAAAATATCCCGCATAAATCGGCTTAATAAATCGTTGCTTGTCTGGTCGGTATCAAGTAGCGGGGTATCTAAGAACTTTACAATAATGCCTTTTTGTTTGGTTAAGATGTTCCACTGTTCAAGTATGCCGTTATAGTCCCGACCCAAGCGGTCAATATTTTCAATATAGAGCGTGTCACCTGTTTTAAGCCGTTTGACAAGGCTTTTATATTTGTTTCTGACTGGGCTTTTCCCGCTTTCCTTTTCAATAATGATATTTTTTTCATTAATCCCCAGTTTTGTCATTTCTATTAATTGCCTTGTTTCGTTCTGTTCCTCTGTCGAAACGCGAATTAGCGCATAAGTATCACCTGACATAAAAAATCCTCCAAAATTAAATTAAAAATAAGTCATTATAACAGATAAATTAGTCCGCGAAACCTATGGTTTTTGCGGACTGTTTTATTACTCTCTATATTATAGTTTATTTTGAAATTTCTGTCAATATAGCGTAAATAAAATCGGCACTTTGAACAAAAATGCAACTCTTTTTTGTCTATTTTTAACAAAAATATCATTCCGTTTAAGGTATAGTTTTAGCGGAATTGCACAAAATTTCTATCACTTAACAACTTCATATTTTTATGAGGTTTTTATTTGGCTAAAAATAATTAAAGGTAATTGGAAAATGAGAAAAAAGTATCTAATATATACGTTCGGTATAGCGTTTATAATTTTAATGCTGTTAAGTTCTTGCTCAAATAATAACAACGTTACGCAAACGGAATTTTTAAATTCGTCGGAAAATACCTCTCAATCAGTAAATAACGAACCAACAGAAAAAGAAACGGCATATACACCGCTGTTACAGTTAGGAAGCGATTTAACAAGTTTCAATATTGAGATAGAGGGCGATATTTATCACTTACCCGCTCCAATTTCGGCGTTTCTTGACAACGGTTGGGAAATCACAGGAAAAACAGTTGATACGATTGAAGCAAATGACTATAAGACTTCGGCTGTCAGTATAACGAAAAATAACAAAACTTTATCCGATATTGATTTAAACAATTACAGTAACGAAGTTAAACCAGTAGAACAATGTTTTGTTTACGGCATTACGGCTAAAAAATACACCTTTTGGGGTGAAAGTGACGATATTGCCGTCATATTACCCGACGGGGTAACAATCGGGACATCAGAAAATGAAGTTACCGAAAAATATAAATCTTTGCTTGACAATGGCGAGTTAAAAACAAGAATTGATAATAACGATTATATTTTATATGAATATGTCGGCATTTATAACCATACGATCCAGATTTACATAAATAAAGAAACAAAACTTGTTTATAACATTATGATTCAAAATTTAGAAAATTAATAAAAACATTAAAAACAGAGGGGTATTATTTATGAAAAAAATAATGAGTTTTTGCATGGGGATAATTATTTTAATAACATCACTTACTTTTACAATACCTGTACAAGCAGACTATACAATTAATATAAATGTTGAGAATGTTTTAAAAGACCCTGACAGTGAACAATTATTTGCCAATTATACGAATTTTAAATTAAAGTATGTAAATGAAGTTAAAACTTGGGACGTTTTTTTATTTTTTTTCGGTAATCCCGAAGCAATGTTAAAAAATATTGCAACAACAGGGCAAATACCTGATAGTAATGCAACAAGATTTATGAATGATGTCGAAGCTGTAAAACCTATTTTAAGAGACGCAATAGGGGCAATGACTAATAATAAAGATATAGAACTGATTTCTAAAGATGATAAAAATAATTTGAAACTTATAGCAGGCGATAAAATTTTGGACAAATTTTTTAAAGATTCTGGCTATGATAATACAAAGACATTCCTTGATGATTTGATTAAAACATCTGATACTATTGAAGCTGTTATAAATATATTTAATGATTATGCGCCTAATATTTTAATGTTGGAATCAATAAAAGATATATTCCCAGCTGATAGCGCAAGTATAAAAATGATTGACGAATTGGAACAAGATTATTCAAATCCATTTTTTGCCGCCATTAACGTTTGCTTAGAAAAAGGTATAAAAAAAGTTTTTGATAAGGTACTTGACCCATTGGGGATATATGGTGCAATTCAAAAAGTAGTTAATAATAAAAAAGCTGTTAAAGGGTTAGAATATGTAATTTATTCGAGTACATTGCAGACCCAAGCCGTTTTAGCATATAGAAAGACCGTCGTAAAAATTCAAAGCGGGAATTATACTGATTTAGATGTAATTAATTACATAAATGCCTTTGAATTAGCTCGAACGCTCACTTTAAAACTATATGAAAAAATGTTAGGGAATTACAATATTAGCGACGAATACGTTTATATAGCGGAACAAATTTCTAATTTAAATAAAATGACCTATGACAGACCTATTAAAACAGTAACATTTAGCGAATGGCTTAAAACTAAAACTAACTTAAACACTGTGATGTATGCGATTAAAGATGATGTTCCAGTTCGTGCTAAAGCTGATTCCGCAGATACAATTATTAAATATCTAAAAAAAGATACGACAGTAACCGTTATTGACCGTACCATAAATTCAAAAGGGAATTTATGGTATAAGGTAGCAAATGGTAACTGGATTTTTTGCGATAATCTCACGCCGGCAAAACCTGTGCCTGCCAACGGCGGTGCTTTTGGGGGTGACAATAATAGTGGCGGTGGTGGTTTTAGAGGTTCTGCAAACATTGACGCACCCACAGTCACAGCTACACAAGCGACAGATACAACGGGCAAGGTATCATGGAACGCGGTTTCTGGAGCGTCTTATTATGAAGCACAATATCAAAGTCCGAATACCAATAATTCATGGGTAAATGATACTGATTATAAAAACAATACGGCGACCTTTTACAATCCGACGAGAATGGGAAACGGGATTACTTATTATTTTCGTGTGCGGGCTGTAAGCTCAACGGGTGAAACATCGGATTGGTCGAATATCGCGTCATATACACATATAAAATCTACAGTAATCACACAATCGCCATTGACGGTTATAAGCACTATTGACGGTCAATATAATATTACTATACCTGCCAATTATACGCTTGACTGCTATTCTAACCCTACCGATAAAACGAGAACAACAATTATGTCCGCAAAGTCATATTCTTATAATTTATATTGCACTAAACAGGTAAATATGTCTGACGGCACAACATGGTATTTTTTCCATTCTGGGGATAATTTAGATTTATACTTTAAATTTATAAATTCTATGAGTTTGGGAACTAAACCGACACCAACACAACAAACAACACTTCCACCGCCGACTACGACAACACCTGTAACAACCGTACCAACGGCGGGAATGGTAACAATTCAATACAATGCAAACGGTGGGAGCGGTGCGCCGTCCAGTCAAACTGTGCAAAAAGATAATAACGGTAATGCAGTTTATACCTTATCTACAGTACAACCTACAAAAAATGGCTATACTTTCAACGGCTGGCTTCTCTTTAATGATGTTTCTTATGGTATGGATTATGCGGGATATAATATTCGTTTCAATAATGGCAATGTAACGAGTAGCGAAACTCTTATCTATTACGCGCAATGGCAGGCTGTAGTTTCAACAACGACCACTCCGAATGATAATAAACAATGGGACGACGCTGTAATTTTAAATTCTGTAGCAATAACAGTCCCTTATAGTGACGGAACAATCGGATATATGTACAATGTATTTGATTCGACTAAAAATGTAACCCTTAATAATGCGATTCTTATAAACGGCAGTCTTAAAGCAGGTGATAACATAAAAATCTCTTTAAATGCAAATGGAACTTACGACGTTAAAACTCAATAACTGATTAATTAAGTTTATATGAAATCTCTTTTTTGCATATTATGGCATAAAGATAACTTTTAAAAGGGGTGATTTCTTATGAAATCAAAAGAACAAATAAAAATCATTGTTATCAATAGACCGACAAAAGAACAGGCAAAAATAAAAACTAAAGAATTATGCGAATTTTTAGAAAAAACATGGTTTGTGCCAATAAATACTAAATCCAAATAGAAAATGATTAAAGCTCTATAAATGGGAGCTTTAATCATTTTTATTAATACATATTTAATAAGACTATGGTATAATATGGTTAGATAAAGATTTTTTATTTTATGGTTTTCTTAACAGATTACTTAAACTGTTTTCGGTATATACATAATATAAAAAATCCTGTATAATTTAAGTTATAATGTTTTAATTTAATGTTGGAGGAAATGTAATTTATGTATAAAAACCATGAAAAAATAAAAGACGAGTGGAATGCGGAATCGGACGAATATTTTAAGGGTTGTGCGTCTGAACGTGAAATAAATATAATTATGAATGACCCGTCGCGCGCTTTTCCTGAGGAAGTATTTGATATGATAAAAAAGCATTTTCCTACCCTGAAAGGAAGAAAAGTGCTTGTTCCGTCAAGCGGAGATAATATGGCGGTTTTTGCGTTCAATTTGTTGGGCGCAAATGTAACGTCGCTTGATATAGCGGAACGGCAGTTGTTTAACGCGAAGCAGATTTCTGACAGGCATGGATGGGAAAATATTGAATACATCGTTGACGACAGCATGTATTTAAATAAAATCAACGATGATATATATGATTTAATATATACGTCAAACAGTGTTCACACATGGATTTTTGACTTAAACTGCATGTATAAAAATTTCTACAGGGTTTTACGGCAAAACGGTAAATATATTATGTTTGAAACTCACCCCATGGTACGCTGCGTCGATGAAAAGGATAATAAAATAGTCCCGGTCAGACCATATGGAAAATTTGAACCACATTATTGGAGTGAGGACACTGCGCCATGTTATTATTGGCGGACGCAGGATTTCTTAAATGCTCTGATAGAATCGGAATTCATATTAACGCACGTGGAGGAATTCCATGCCAGCCCCAAGGCACTAGATAATTTTAGCTTTTGGTATGGGTCGGCAGAAGCCGAAGCGGATAACTATCGTAAATTTGATTGGAAATTAAATGAGTATGAGGTATTGCCGGAGTGGTTGGGATTATGTGCGGAAAAATAAAATAAGGAGTAATTTTTTATGGATGATAAATTAAAACAAAAGCTGATGGAAAAAATAAAAAGCTGATTGATATGGTAATTGAGCGGGTTAAACGAGATTTCCCCGATGAAATTGAGTTTATCGGACTTACAGGGTCTTTTTCCAAAAACGATTTTCACGAAAAAAGCGATTTAGACTTGGTTATCTTAAACAACACAGATAAAGGTCGAGGAATTGCGGACGGTTTCATCTTCGACGATGTGGGATATGATATTTATTGCGCGTCTTGGGATAATATTTCAAAGATAACCGATATGCAGATATTATATTGTTCAAAGCAGGAATACATAGAAAAATATAATAAAATAAAAGAACAAACATTGCAAAAATTTGCGGAACCCATAGGCATTAATTGTATTAACCGCGCAAAAGAATGTATTGACCGTGCTAAACAGGAATACGCAAATACAATGCTATTTAACGATTTGTGTAGAGTAAGATATGCTTCAGGGGAGTTTTTAGGTCATATAGTACACGTTATTGCAGACCTTAACAATTCTTGTATTGATAAGCACGGCATTAAAAGATTTCTCGAAGAACTTTTAAGATATAAATATCTGCCGGAAAATTTTGAAAAGTTATATATGACGGTAATCGAGGCAAAGAATATTCAGGAAATAAGAGAATCATCGTTTTCGCTGTTAAACGGGGTAGCTCGGCTTTACGACGAAATGCACCGGGATTTTACAGAACAACCCGTTCCGACATACGATAATCTTTGGGGGACATACGAAGAACTTTGGTGCGACTGCCGGAACAAAGTTATTCGCAGCGCCAGCCTGAAAGATAAATCCTACGCATTTTACGCAGCTATTGGCGCGCAAAGTTATTTCGATGAAATGACGGCGGAAAAAGGAACGAAAAAATTCGATTTACTGCAATACTTTGATGCAGATAATCTTGATATATTCAAAAACGCTTTTTTAAAAGCAATGGACGAATATCTAACGGAATATGATAAAGTAGGGCGGAAAGTATTGAAATTTGATAAATTTGAAGAATTGTATGATTTTTATATGAAAAGATAAAAGGCGGCGATATTATGGAAAAAATAAACAGACGAATTATAAATAATATTATATATTCGTTCAAAGCCGTATGGAAAATTGATAAATTCGTCGTGTTTCTTTACGGACTAAACGTACTGCTTGAAAAAGTGCAGCCATTCCTGTATATTTTTTTGCCGAAAGTATTGATTGACGAATTAACGTCCGACGATGCCGACTGGTTTAAAACAATCGGAATTATTCTTGCGTTTCTTATAGCAATTACGGCGGCTAATTTTATTCAGCGTTCAACTTACAGTCAGACGTCGGCAAGGTTAATAAAGTATAAATTGGAAAAAAGAAAAGAATTAGCCTTAAAAATCATTGATATTGATTATTCGTATATGGAAAATTCAAAAACCTTAAACGAATATACTCTCGCTCAGAATGCCGTAGGCAATTATTGCAACGGCATGGAGGGTATGATGCGTGAAATGTTTGGGTTTATATTTTCTGTACTAACAGTTATAGGCTATGTATCAATATTGGCGACTTTGAATATTTTTGTTGTATTGGCATTGATAATAATTACAGTTGTCAGCTATTTTATAAAACAAAGAATTGCGTCACAAAACATGTCTAAAAGGGAAGAAACGGAAAACTGTGAAAGAAGATCGTCATATTATTCAAATGTTATGTCTGATTTCTCTTATGGAAAAGAAATACGTATCTATAACGCAAAAAAATTTTTGACTGATAAATATAATCTTTTTAACGAAATGGGTATTGGAATCAGGAAAAAAGTAATTTTACAAAGGACAAAATGGAATTTTTTGCTGAATATTATCAATTTGATTAAAGGCTTAATATGTTACGGCTATCTGTTGTCGGCGGCTTTGAACGGCAATATACAAATCGGTTCGTTTCTTATGTATTTCGTAGCGTTAGGAGGATTTACGGGCTGGATTGAAGATGTTACCGAATCGCTTGCTCAACTGCGGAGAATTGATATACAGGTTGACGATTACAGAAATTTTATGACTATTCCTGATATGAAAAATGGAAATGAACACAAAGATATAAAAACTGTTAATAAAATCGAATTTAAAAATGTATGGTTCAAATATCCGGGTACTGAAAATTATGTTCTGAAAAATATAAACCTGTGTTTAGATACTGGGGATAAACTTGCTGTCGTTGGCAAAAACGGCGGCGGTAAAACGACGCTGATAAAATTATTATGCGGATTATATGAGCCTGACAAAGGCGAAATATTATACGACGGGATAAATCTGCGCGATTTGAACAGAGCGGATTATGTAAATCAGTTAGCCGTTATTTTTCAGACAATAAATATATTTGCTTTTTCGGTCAAGGCAAACGTCGCGTTATGCGCCAAAGATAATATAAACGCGGAAAAAGTATCGGAGAGCTTAAAATCCTCTGATGTTGATTATATCCTGTCAAAAAGCCACAACGGATTGGATATGAGTCTGTCAAAAATATTGGACGACGAGGGTATCGAATTGTCGGGCGGGGAAAATCAGAAAATCGCTTTAGCGAGAGCGATATATAAAAACGGAAGCGTAATAATTCTTGACGAACCTACTTCGCATTTAGACGCTATCGCTGAAAAGCGTATATATGACAACTATCTGCAAATTGCCGGCAATAAAATATCCGTCTTTATTTCTCACCGCTTGGCAAGCACTAAATTCTGCGACAATATTATTATGATTGAGGACGGTGAAATCATAGAAACAGGCACGCATGATTTTTTGATTGAACAAGACGGCAAATACGCCGAAATGTTCAATATACAATCTGTTTATTATAAAGACGAGGGAGCGGAAATATTAGAATGAAAAAAAGATTACAGAACCTAAAAAAGAATATCGCGCTGATATTATATTTCGTTAAAACTTCCTATTCAATTTCAAAGTCTTATATATGGGGAATGATATTTTCGTCAATTATAGGGATAATCGCCGGTTATAATTTTATTATCATGCCGAAGTTTTTTATAGGCGAACTGATGAATCTTAAGAGAATCAATGTGATTGCGCTTTATTTGGTTATCTTTGTCTCAATTATTTTTATAACGAAAAACATATCTGATATTATATCAAACATGATGGAAATAGAAAAAACAAAATTGTTGAAAGGTTTGCAAAACATTATCGACCGCAGTATCATGGAAATGGACTATGAACATATCGAGGATCCAAAAATTTTGGATTTGCGCGAGCAAGTAATGGAGTCAATACACGGGGATTTTTTTTACCGTATGTTTGACTGCCTGACAAGCATTGTAACCGAAAGTATAAATTTAATATCGCTTGGCATATTAATTTCTTTTTTGAACCCAATAATTATTGTGATTCTCGTGTTAATTGTTTTAATGAACAATATATTCAATAAAAAAATCAATGAAACAACTTTTTTCTGGGACAAGATATTCGGCGTATTTAACCGCCGGCTCGGTTATTTCCATTCGATTACCAACGATTTTTCAATCGGCAAGGATTCGAGGATTTATGACATAAAAGGGTTGTTAAATGACGAATTCGACGATTTCAATAAAAAATCATATGAGGCAAATATGCGCGGTATGAAAAAGTCAGGATTATTTTACGGGCTTATTTCGATAAACGAACAGATACAATTACTGATTGTATATATTTACATAACATATAAAGTATTTACAGGCGTAATAGGCATAGGCGGTTTTTCTATGTATGTAAGCGCGGCAAGCCAGTTCGGGAAATCAATTTTTAGGATTATGGACAGTTTTGTCGGATTCAGATTAATAAGCAATTATATTGATATGTATATGCAGCTGCTGAAACTTGGCGAAAACAAAAAACGCGGCGGTTTAAAAATTGTTGATACAGACGATATATGTATTGAATTTCGCAATGTTTCTTTTAAATATCCCCGTGCGGAGCAATACACGCTGAAAAATATAAACATTACAGTATATCCTCACGAGAAATTATCTGTCATAGGTGAAAACGGCGCAGGTAAAACCACGTTTATAAAATTGCTTTGCGGGTTGTATAGACCAACATCAGGAGAAATATTAGTAAACGGCATTAATATAACCGAGCTTGATTATGAAAGCTATATTCAAAAAATATCGGCGGTTTTTCAGGATTTCAAGCTGTTCGCGTGCAGTATAAAAGAAAATATTGCGTTCGATGACTTTAATAACGACGAGGAAAAAATCATAGGAACATTGAATAAAAGCGGTATTCTGGAAAAGATAAATACTTTAAGCAATGGGATTGACACGCAGTTATATAAATATTTCGACGAAAATGGCATTGAACTGTCAGGGGGTGAAAATCAGAAACTGGTTATATCGAGAGCTATATATAAAAATTCACCCGTGATTGTACTTGACGAACCTACCGCTTCTCTCGACCCGTATGCCGAATATGAAATATTCAGCAAATTAAACGATATAAGTCAGGGCAAAACCGTCATCTTTATTTCGCACAGGTTGTCGAGTTGCAGAATATGCGATAAAATCGCCGTATTTCATAAAGGCGAAATTGTTCAATACGGCACGCATGACGAGCTTATAGGTTTTCCTGACGGGAAATACTATGAGATGTATACCGCACAGGCGCAATATTATATCTGAATTACAAATTTAAAATAAATTGACTTTTTATGTAATATGTGTTATAATATTACCGAATTAAGGTGTTTTAACACTATTTATCGGAGGAAAATCAAATGGATAAAAAAATAAAGTGTTCATATTTTTGTATGGAATATGCGATAGACAGCGCACTCAAAACATATGCGGGCGGTCTCGGAATCTTAGCCGGGGATTACCTCAAAGGCGCGGTCCGAGACGGGTTGCCTGTCACCGGAGTCGGCATCAAATGGAAACAGGGCTACGGCGAACAGTATATCGGCAAAGATATGCGCCCATACGACGCATACAAACAAAACGATTATACCGGAAAACTTGAGGATACCGGCGAGGAAGTGGAAGTAAAAATACGCCGCCGGAAAGTCAAAGTAAAAATATGGCGTTATAACGCTGATGGCGTTGATAATCTATATCTTTTGGATACCGACGTTGAAGGCAATGCGGGCGACGATCGCTGGATATGCGGTCAGCTCTACGGCTGGTTTGAAGAGGAGCGGTTAGCGCAGGAGATTGTTCTCGGCGTGGGCGGCGTACGCGCTCTTGAAAAGCTCGGCATAAAAACGGACGTTTATCATTTCAACGAGGGGCACGCCGTTTTCGCGGGGCTGGAACTCCTGTCAAAACAAATGGCTTCCGGTCATACTTTTGAGGAAGCCATGTCTGAGGTCAGGAAAAAAGTGGTATTCACCACGCACACTCCGGTAAAAGAGGGCAACGAATCGCATTCGTTTAACGCAATGCAATATATGGGCGCGGACTGCGAACTGAAAAGAAACCAGCTTAAAGTCATCGGCGGCAATCCGTTCAATATGACCGTAGCCGCGCTGAGACTGTCGCGCAAGACAAACGGCGTAGCGCAGCTGCACGGCGAGACCGCCAACAAAATGTGGGAAAAAGTCGGCGGACGCTCTGAAATCATCGGCATAACCAACGCAATCTACGCTCCCGTATGGACGGACGAAAGTATGAAAGAACTTGCCAAAGCAAAAAAATTCGGCGAACTCTATGAACGGCATATGGAAAACAAACGCAAATTGATAGATTTTGTCAAAGACCGCACAGGCGTTGTACTGCGTGAAAACGTCATGCTCATAGGCTTCAGCAGGAGGGCTGCGCCGTATAAACGCTCTAATCTCATATTCAGGGACGAGAGGTTTATACGCAGTCTGTTCAAAAAAGATAAAATTCAGATAATTTTTTCGGGAAAGTCTCACCCGTTGGACGACAACGGTAAAAATATCGTCGAGGACATAGTTAAAATGGCTGCGCAATATCCCGACAACGTCGTTTTCCTTGAAAACTACGATATGGAAATCGGCGCGGCGCTGACGAGAGGCTGCGACGTCTGGCTCAACAACCCTGTGCGTCCGCTCGAGGCATCGGGAACTTCAGGAATGAAAGCGGCAATGAACGGCGTTATCAACGTTTCCGTGCTTGACGGCTGGTGGCCCGAAATATGCGACGACGGCAGGAACGGCTGGCAGTTCGGCGGCGGCAAAGAGTTTAAATCATGGAAAGAATCCGACATACACGATTACAGGGAGCTTAGAAAAATTCTGACCGAAAAGGTTATCCCCATGTATTATGAAAATCAGGACGAATGGCGTATCATGATGGCAAATTCTATCAACGACACCAAAGAAAAATTTGAAGTGGCGAGAATGCTTAAAGAATATTACGAAAAGTTATATAAAAATTGAAATTTTGTGAAGGCGGGATATATTGATTGTAAATATCGCAAATTACGATTTTCCGGGGATGTGGGATAATACATATTATTTCGCTCTGTCTGACTATCCCACCATTTCCGATTGGGAATTAAGAAAACTTATTTTATTTGTAGATTACGAAAAAAGTCATGGCAGAGAAACGGAAATTATTTGTGAGAGCAACGAAATTACTCAGGCTGTCAATAACGCTCTCGCAAACCCCGCATCATTTTTATCAGCACAAAAACCGGATATAATTACCGAATGTACAGCCTGTCGGCAAAAAGGCTGTTTGGCCGATTATCTCTGTCATACGGCAAGTATCGAAAATGCGAAGTCAATATTCAGATGCGGCAAACTTTTATCGGCAGTAAAGGCGAGAAACAAAACAAGAGAAGAACTTGCCGAAGAACCGAGAAACGCCGCAAAAGACCCGCCCGACTATTTCGATTATATAATGATGGCGTGGGGGAACTGCCAAGCCGGCGACAGGCTTGTTATGGAACGACTTCTATGCAGATTCCCGGATGAATATGATTTAAGCGTTGATTTCAAACCGGGAGTGCGTTTCTACTTTAAGTATACGGTCTTAGAGAATCACAGGGATTTCACAAACGACGGTATGCATCCTGCAAAGATAAAAAATGAACTCCTGCTCTCGGATTATTTATATTGCTGTATAATCCCTGAAAATAACAGGTCGGAGTTTGAAAATATTATTCCGCCGTATCTTGTAAACAGAATTTTCTATATAGAAAATGACTGCAGGGATATTTGGGACTGGTCGGAAAAAGTCTATAACTTTGTGTTAAAACAAAAAGTCGTATTATAAATATTTTATTAGATATTATAATATAGTCATCTATTTAATCGGCAGGAGGTAAGATAACAAATGAGCAAAAAAGCTATTTTAGGACTGGAAACCGGAGGAACATATACACGCGCCGCAATTACCGATACATACGGCGCCCTGCTTTCGTATGTCAAATGGAAGGGCGGCGGCAATCCAAACAGAGAACCCAACGCAAAAGAAAATGTTTTTAACGCAGTACATGAAGCCGTGAAAAAGGCAAGTTGCGAACTCGGCGACATAATCGCAATGTGCGGAGGAATGGGCGGATATGACAACGAGACCGATCTAAAATGGGTACGCGAACTGACAAATATCGACGGCTTGAACTGTCCGATTAAGCATGTGAACGATCTTGTCGTGGCTCAGAGAGGCGCGTTTATCATGAAGCCCGGAATAATTGCCGTGTCAGGCACCGGTTCGCTCACATTGGGCATAACGGAATCAGAGCGGCATATCAATAATTATTATAATTTCTGGTGGTACGAAAACACATCGGCGAACGGTATTGCCTACAACAGCATATATAAGATAATCGCGGGTGAAACCGATGAAACTGATAATGATTTCGTAAAAATAGCGTTCAGGCATTTCGGGGCAAACAACTTATCAGATTTAATAGAACTGGGGATAAAAGGTTTCATAGACAATTATGTTCAAAGAGATAAACTCTTTGGAAATTTAGCTCCTGCGGTTACTGACGCCGCGTTAAAAGGCAGCCATCTTGCCGAAAAAGTCTGCGAAAAGGCGGCGGAGGATATAGTCACAAGCATCAGATTAGTCGGAGCTTGTTTTGAATCTGAATCAGTTTTGACGGCTTTAGTCGGCAGTGTGGCGAACAGCGCGTTTATCAGAAACCGCGTCACTCAGATACTAATCGAAGAAAGTAACAACAGAAAATATCTGCTTGTAGAGCCTGAATTACCTCCGGTGCTCGGCGCTGTAATCATGGCAATGCAGCTTGTTGAAATAGCTCTGAGCGACGAAATCTTGAACAATTTACATAAAAGCGCGGAAACCATAAAACAGGAGGCGTAAGCATGTTTTCGTTTTTTCATATGCAAGCAAAACAGATTTTTACAGGCAATGTACTGTTCGTCGTCTGTTGCGGATTTTATCTCGCGTGGTGGCTCACAGCTTTCAGCCCGTCCGGCGCAACCCAGAGCACGAAAACAAACTGGTTGCTGCTTCCCGCCATATTGGCAGGCTTACTGGGTGTAATTCTGATCGTACGAGGTATCATTACAAAAACACAGGTCAATAAGTCGCTCCCCGGAATATATATTCTGCTGGGTGGTATCGTTGCGTTCATTATCCTGCTCTATGTTACCGTATCGCTGTTCAAACGTCCGGCAACTTCGGAATTGCTCCTGATTATCGGGTGGGGTGCGCTCATGCTGGCGGAGATTAATGCGCTGTTCGGGTCAGGGTTATTTTCCCATAGGCAGTCTGTTGTGTTCGTCGTGATAATATGTGCGGCTGTAGTAATATCTTTGGTCTGCTACATACTATACTTTCGGTTAGGCAGCCGCGCCGGATATATCGACGGTATGATTCCTCTGGTGCTGGCGGCTCTGACTATGCTGGCTATTTCCTGTTATATGGCGATTCCGGGGAAATAAATAGACGTAGAATTCATAACAATTTTTAATGATTTTTTCAGCAACTATATTGGCAGAAATATTACCCGTGTCTATTTTATGTACGCTTCTTATTTTGGTTAATCTCATATCGTTTGCAAGACTATTCCTGCTACGATAAACGCAATGGCTATCCCGTCTTTTATTTTAGGAGAACGCGATTTACTCAACTCTGCACTTTGTCCGTATAATAAGGATTTATTTTTGACAAACATCGCTATTAATATACATATGGCAAGTTCTATTGGTCGTATAAAGGAATAAGCGGTGACTGATTGCTGCGTTACCATATTACCTAAAAACAAAACGATAAAACCTAAAAACTGCTGTATGATAACAAGTTTTATGACAGTTATATTCTTTTTATGGTCGCTGAGTTTGTATTTCCAGCTGAAAATCAGAACAATGATTGAATTCAGTAAAAGTATAAATAAAGCATTTGAGCAATACGACAGAGCGTATCGCGTACAATAAGCCAAGCCAACGTCGCATAAAATTCTTATAATTATTCCTTTTTGCAGATTTTTTATTTTTAGTTTGACATCAGCTATCAGAAAAACGCCTAAAAGTGTTATAACAATTGATAAAACACCAAAAAGTGAAAAAGCTTTAACCCCTATCAGACAATCAATCACATATGCCAAAATTACGCTCAAACACATATACGATTCAGACTCATAAGGAACCAAATGCTTCATAGTTGCTACAATAGCCGCCATTTTTCCGTATCTGAATAACAAAGCTCCAGCGAAAATAGGAATAAGCCAATAACTAAGACTAAAATAAAAAGGCGTGACAAAAACCATTATTGCGGCAAAGGGGATTAAAAACAGGCAGGAATAATAAAAGAAGTCGCGGCGCGACGGACCTGCGCTGACGGTTCTTTTTTCTGCAAACGACTGTACAGCCCAAAACAATGATGTAAGAACAGCTAATGGCAAAATATATCCCCTCGGTTCTTTCGTTTTTTATAACATTGGCAGAACATTATATAAAATTCAACACAAAATTAGATGAAGATTAAGATGAAGATAAAAATAAAAATCCCAAACCTGCCAGTGTTTTCTGCGAAAACCGGAAGTATAGGATTTAATATAAATGACCCGTACGAGAATCGAACTCGTGTTACTGCCGTGAAAGGGCGGTGTCTTAGCCTCTTGACCAACGGGCCTTATAAATTTCTGAGCGTGCCCAGAATCTGAACGCGTTCATACTGAATTTGTTCAGTATAAATAGCGGAAGTTGGATTTGAACCAACGACCTGTCGGGTATGAACCGAATGCTCTAGCCAACTGAGCTATTCCGCCATAATCACTGAATTTATTCAGTATATTCACATTTACTTAAAAAGAACACTTATATAGTTTATCATAAATTAGAGCATTTGTCAACACCTAATTTTCATTTTTATATATTTTTTTATAACTTAATATTATTATATATATTTCCCGAAATTTAAAATATACAGCATTTCGCCGCTTGTATGTGTTCCGATATGCCGAAATCCCATACGGGTATATAAACTCTGCCCGCGTATATTTGCAAATGACGTCGTCAGCATTACGCCTCCGTATTTATATTCATGCAAATAGTTTGTCAAATGCTGTATAAGCAGTCGTCCCAATCCGTGACCTTTGTATTCCTCTCTGACCGCTATACCCAAAGTAGGCACGCATAAATCCATATCCCATGCAAATATGTATCCTGTCATTATTTCTCTGCCGTCTTCATTTCTGACTGACGACAGAAATCTTACTCTGTCAGGCTCATCGCCGCTTTTATCAAAATATGACAGCGCGTCGTTTTCATTGCCGCTCCCTCTGTTGAAAAATCCGCGGCTCTCCCCGCCCATCTGCCCGAAAAACTCGACAACGAGGTTTTTATCCTCAACCGAAAATTTCCGGATTATATGATTATTTATGTCTACTAACATTTTTCTTTCTCCTTTAAAAAAACTTTTTCAGGTATTCCCCGGCTTCGATATATTCTTCTTTTGTGGATAAATGCTCTAACATAAGAGGGATATTTTCGTCAAGTTTGCGTACTTCTTCAACCAAACATCTGTGGCTGAAATTGCCTTTCCCCGCGATAACCTCGCTCAAGTGAACGGTCATTTCCTGCGAGAGAGTTATATCTTTTACATGAATACTTTTTATATATTTGCCGAGTTTTGAAAAGCAGTCTTTGATAACTTCTTCCGTGCTGTAATATTTCAAGGGACTGTTTATTGTGTTTACTATATCGAGATGCGCGGCAAACTGCTTGCGGTCGATTGCGCGAATCAAATCCAAATAGCTGTCCGCATCGTACGGATACATCCACTGCATCATTTCAAGAGTATAAAACGACCTTTTGGGGTTTACCGAATCTATTATATCTCTTGTTGTTTCGACTATCATATCAAACGCTTTTTTTGTGAAATTTTCTGGGGAATGACCGTCCCACTTATCGCCAAGATTCCCCGCAATATTGACGCAGCATTTCGTGTTGCTTTCATCTGCGATAAATAATTGTTCTTTGCAATGTTCGATTGCTTTTTTTCTTTCTTCGGGATTTAACGACATTGGATTGCACCAAGCTCCGATTTCTGCTAACATAATATCATGTTTTTCAGCCGCGTTTATAAAATCTTTTTTTGTATTCAGTTCGCTGATGCTGTGTATCCAACAGTACGCAGCCCTGTAGCCATATTTTTGATGAAGATAAACCCATTCTTCAGGGGTTCCAATTCCTTCCATTATAGGTCCGCCAAGTCTCATAAAAATTACCCTCTCTTAATTTATTTTTCGTACTTATGTTAATTAGAAAATATTTGTTTTTTTTATATTGTCTAAATTATCTTTAACTTTATTATTTATATAATTCATAATTTTTAAGGCATCCCGTGCTTCAGTTTCTGTTAATTCGAAATAATTATCACCCGGATATCTTGTTTCCCGGTAATAATCAGCGAGTTTAGCCATTTCAAATGCCGTATCTTTATCAAACTTTTCAAAACCTAACTCACAGCACTTTTCGTATAATCGGCGGGGATTATGTGCAGACAAAGCTAATAAATCCGCTTCGCTCCCAAATTCTGAAATATAAGCTTTTAAAGATTTTTCTACGGATTGCTCACACAATTGACCGCACCCGGTATATTCTTTAATGTTATATGCCGAATTTGCCAATTTAGCGTCCCGCTCTGCTATATAAAAGAAACTGCCTATCTTTGCCATAACACAACGCCTTCTTTCTTTATCCAGTAATTAACATCCGACCATTTGTCTGCCGAATTTAACCGCTCCTCGGTTGTATAAACAACATCAATTTTTGTCATGAATTCTGAAACGATCCACGCAACAGATAGCCTGTCTATTTTATCAATATCGGCGCAAACAATAGCCAAATCCACATCGGACATTAGATTGGCGGTACCCTTAGCCTGACTGCCAAAAAGAATCACTTTCCGGCAGTTTTCTGTTTCTTCGACTACAGGTTTGAGTTTTCCCCAAGCGTCTTTAACAATTTGCCTCGTAAAAATTACCCTCCCGATATATTTCTAAAATTTTACATTTTTAATTTTATATCATTCTGCATTGTGCGTATAATTTAATATTTTAATCATGTTCTCACCATCTGAAATATCCGAAGCAACTGTTTCCGCCATCTTTTTGGCAAACGGGCACGGATATCCGATAGGCGTTCCTTTTTGTATGCATGACGCAAATGCAATGGTGTCCGCGCCTCTTTCCAAAAATTCACGCGCTCTCAGAACAGCTTTTTTCCCGGGACAGCCGCCGCAGTTTATAAATCCGATTATTTCGATATCCTCTGTGACATCAGAAAACGCGCCGCCTTTTTCCCGAATCATTCTGAAACATGTCGTTCCCGGACAAAAATCTTCTGTTTGCATACATCTGATAATCCCGACTTTCACTTTATATTCCCCCCTCGCATTATCTTCATTTTACACCTTTTCTCCCATTTTGTCAATACTCAGCCCTTCTATTTTATCCGCACTCATTTTAATTAACTGTATTGACATAAATCGACACGGGTGGTATAATATACACAGAGGAATATAATGGAATATGGAGGTAAAAACTGTGGAATATATAAATTTATCCGAACTTATTGATACAGTTTATAATTGTAAACCAAACGAACGGTTTTGTTTTATTTTAGGCGCAGGTGCGTCTGTGTCGTCCGGGATTCCTACCGGTGCACAAATGGCGACTAAATGGTTAAAGGAACTTGAAGACTTTGGACACGAAAAAACGGAAGACTGGCTCGACGCCCTAAAAGAAGAAGGAAAAAATATTGCGGAAAATCCGGGTATATACTATTCCGAATTGTATGACCGCCGATTTGAAAATCCATTAGACGGATATTTAAGATTACAAAAAGAAATGGAATCAATTACGCCAAGTATAGGATATTATTATCTATCTTGTATTCTCGCAAACACAAAAAATAATCTTGTTATTACGACAAATTTCGATAGTCTTACAGAGGACGCCGTTTATACGTTTACTGGAAGAAAAGCATTAACTATCACTCATGAAGCGTTAGCAAAATATATTTTTATAAAATCCGGCAAAAGGACTAAAATACCAGACAGACCGATTGTTGCAAAAATTCACAGGGATTTATTTCTTCAGCCAAAAAGCAAAGCGGAAGATATAAAAGAATTATCTGAAGAATGGAAAAACGTTTTAAAAGAGATTATGGATATTTGTACGCCTATCATAATCGGATATGGCGGGAACGACGGAAGTCTCATGGGATTTTTAGAGAGCTTAGACGATAACAAAAAAATATACTGGTGTTGCATAAGTAATCCTAATGATAGAATACATAATCTTCTTGAAAAATACGATGGCTATTTAGTTCATATTGAGGATTTCGACAAAACAATGTATTCATTCGGAGTAAAATTCAAGTATAAATTTTCGGAAGAAAAACTTAAAAACGATATAGAAAAACGTGTTCAAAAATACAACATTCAGATTGAAAGTCTTGATCCCGAACGAAATATCGAAGAAGCAAAGCAGTATTTTCAAAACGGAAAAACACATCATTTAAATAAAAAATATTTCGAAGCGATTATAGATTATACAAAAGCTATTTACCTTAACCCCGGTAATGATGCATATTATAATGGGCGCGGCGTCGCTTACTACAACCTTGAAGAATATGATACAGCTCTTATAGACTTTACAAAAGCTATTGAACTTGCCTCAGATAATGCTAAGTATTATTATGATCGTGGCAACACTAACAAATATCTCAAAAAAAATAAAGAAGCAGAATCAGATTTTGCAAAAGCAAAAGAACTTGGCTATACACCTACATAACAAACAAATCTTCCTGCGCGTCGTAATACTCCGTGAATGTCCCCTCAATTTTTTCATAATTGCCGCTCGGCAGGAGTTCGCGGGATTTCACGTTGTCCTTCCAATAACAGTCAAACATTCTTTCAAGCTCGGCTTTTATATCTTCGTGGAATACCGGAAAGGCAATTTCAAGACGCCTCGTGGTATTTCTCGTCATCAAATCCGCCGAACTCATATAAACTTGCGGTTCGCCGCCATTTTTATTGTCTCCGAATATAAATATCCTCGAATGTTCCAGAAACCGTCCCACTATACTTATCACTCTTATGTTGTCAGTTTTGCCCGGTATTCCCGGCAGCAGACAGCATATGCCGCGTATAAGCAAATCTATCTTTACCCCGCTCTGAGAGGCTCTGACTAATTCCTCTATAATATCTTTATCTGTAAGAGAGTTCATTTTTAATCTAATGCGTCCCGTTTTGCCGCTCTCAGTTTTTCGTATCTCTTCGCCTATAAATTTTATTATTTCGCTCTTGAATTGAAAAGGCGCGACTAAAAAGCATGAATAGTCGTCGGTCGGGTCCGAAGTTGTTATGGAGTTGAAAAATTTCATCGCGTCTTTGCCTATCTGCAAATCTGATGTGATAATTCCTATGTCCGTATACAATTTAGCGGTCTTTTCGTTGTAATTGCCTGTTGCTAAATGAGTTATATATGTTATATCGTTTCCGCTTTTTTTTGTGATAAGCGTTATTTTCGAATGTATTTTATATCCCTCCACGCCGTATATGACGTTGCAGCCGGCTTCTTCAAGTCTTTTTGACCAGTTGATGTTGTTTTCCTCGTCGAAGCGCGCCTGAAGTTCAACCACTGCCGTAACGTGTTTTCCGGCTTCTGAAAGACGGCATAGATAATTTATAATCTGCGAGTTTTCGCTGAGCCTGTAGAGGGTTATTTTTACGCTGACTACATCGGGTTCAAATACGGCTTCTTCCAAAAGCTTTAGATACGCTTTAATCGTATGCTTGGGGAAAGACAGGAATATATCTTTCTTATCTTTTTCGACCGTTTCCATAACGGATTTATTCCCGTCGATTTCTTTTGGAAACACAGGATGTATCGGCGTATAGAGCATATCGTCCGAGAGAATTTTGTTGTCTGTTTTGTCTATTTTATTTTTAAGTTCGAATATAAAATTCTGATCCAACGGAACGCACGTAATAAAAGCCTGCTCTTCAAGTATGTTTAATTTCGCGCACAGATATTTTTTCATCGCGTTTAATTTGCTCCTGCTGAACTTGTTCATGGGGCTTTTACTTATTTCAAGTCTGACGGGGGATAGCTTCCCTCTTCTTTTAAGAATATCGTTCATATATGTCCTGTAGTCAATATTCGCGTTGTAACTTTCATAGTCCGAAAAAGATTCTTCAACGGTGATATCCGCATTTCTTGTTATTCTTATTATGAATTTAGACGAGACTTTATGCTTTTTGAAAAGCTCTTTCGCATACTGATATATAACATCTTCGGATAAAATATATTTGTATTCCTGTGCGGATTGCGTATCCTGCGCTGCAGATTTTTTTTTGCCTTTACCGTCTTTCTTGTCTTTAATGTCAAGATTAGCGGGTATTTCTATTATTCTGTCTGTATTTTTATTCTGCGAGATGATTCCGTATGAATTTTTATTTTCGTAATTCAGCTCTAAAATAATATATACGCTTTTGTTGAACAAATGCGGAAACGGGTGTTTTGTATCTATTATCTGAGGCGAGAGCAGCGGCATAATTTCACGTTTGAAATAACTTTTAAGCCATTTCTTCTCGTCTTTGGACAGTTCGCCGAATTTGCAGTATTTTATGCCGTGGGCTTCAAGCTGACGCGAAACGTTCAAAAACATCTTATCGGCTTCGGGATAAAGTTCTTTTGTCATTCTGAAAATTTCTTTAAGCTGCCTTTCCGGACTCCAGCCGGTTTTATTGTCGTTTAACCCAATGTCTTTGAGCAGAGACTTATCATATAGGCTGCCTACCCTAATCATATAAAATTCGTCCAAATTAGAGTGGAAAATAGAGACAAACTTAAATCTCTCAAATAGAGGCACGGAATTATCCCCGGCTTCTTCCAATACTCTTTTGTTGAATTTCAAAAATGACAACTCTCTGTTTATATAATAGTCGTTTGTTTTCATAATAATCACTTACGTTTCTTTTTATATTTCCTTTTTTAGTATATTTTTTATGAGATACCCTTCGCGCACGCCGAACGAGCTTATTTTAATATATTCGCTTTTTACGAATTTCATGATTCGGGTGTATAATATAAGTCCCGGAACGACAGTGTGAATTCTGTCCGGAGCCTCTCTTATAATCTCTTCGGCAAAATTCCTTTTGTTTGAGCAGAACGAATAAAGCATCTTATATAAATCATCTGTTTTGATCATATATCCATTTATGGGAGCAGTTAAACTGTTGCTTTGCAGCCTGTGAATTTTTGCGATTGCCCTCGCTGTCCCGCCGATAAAAAACACCTCGTCGAACTTATCTTTAATCCATGGTATTTTCTCCAATTTTTTGTCGGAGTATTTTATCATTGCCGAAATTTCATCCTTTTGAGGCAGAATTTTCGACACGAATTTTTTTTGAAGCGCAAGGCTCGCAATCGGCTCGCTGGTTAATTTTAAAGGCTCCCCGTTTGAAAAGCTTAAAAATTCTGTGGAGCCTCCGCCCATATCCATTAAAAGTCCTTTTTCGCCCGCAAGATTAAAATATTTTTTAATCCCATAAAAATCGTATAAAGCCTCGTTTTCTCCGCTTATTAAATCGACTTCTATTCCAAGAGAATTTTTTATTTTCATCATAACGTCATCTTTGTTTAAAATCCCTCTCAGACTTGCCGTCGCAAAACACGTAAAACAGTTGCTCAGCACGCTGTCCGAACATCTTTTAAATGACGAAAGTGTGGAAAGCAATTTTTCTATGCCTTCCTCTGCCAAAAGTCCGTCCTCGATAAAATTTATTATTCCGAGCATTTCTTTTTCCGAAAACAGAAGCGCAAAAGTACCATCTTCCTGATTTATATCGTAAACGTTCATTCGAACGGAATTCGAACCGACGTCAACAAGCGCGTGCCTTGTCATTTTTTATAAAATCTCCGTTTCTTTTTTGCCAATTAAATAATTTGTGAACCCGTAGGGGCGCGCATTGCGAATCCGTATAATACATTGCCCGTCGGCGAAACTTGTGCTGTATCGACGGACGGGCGGAGTGCCCGCCCCTACGGTCTTATTCTATTATCCCACTCTTTCGACTGTATAGCCTTCGTCGATTAAAATTTTTACAACGCCGTAATCGCCTATAATATGCGCCGCTCCGACTGCTATGAAATAATCCCCGCCGGAATCTGCGTCGGATAAAAACGACTCTATTTTTTCAGCCATTGCCTTGTTCCTGTCGATAATAAATTTATTGTTATATTCCGTAATAATCGGGTTGTCTGATTCAAGCGAATTTAATCCTAAATAATCAACCAGAGTGGTATCGTCGCCTTTTTTTATCATATCCAGCATCTGCAAAAATTGTTGGTGTACGATACTCGCCTGGTCTTCCGCCGAAACCGCCGCAGACGACGAATCAGACGAGTTTGCGGCGGCATCGGCATCGGTGCTGTTCGTCTGCGGCGACACAAGCGAGTTGAGCAGATATTCTTGCAACTCGGGGGAGAAAGAATCTAACAGATCGACTTGAAATTTCAAACTCTCAAGTGAAATTATATTTTTATTTCCGTCTGCGGCAGCCTCATTCAAAAAGTGCATATCAATGCCCAGAAGCGCGTCTTTTTGAGCAGCCGCCATTGCGTCCGACCCCGTATCTGAACTTGAACCTGATGCTGTCATCATATCGCTGAGCAGCAAATACGCCATCCACGGCTGCAGATAATCATACGTCGTTTCAGGCAGCCCCAGTTTCTGGCATGCATCCGCATATAATTTATAAGTGTCCGCAGAAATCAAATCTTCTATCGTTGTCCCGTCTTTTATAAATCCTTTATCCATCATATATTGCTGATCTTCCTGGCTGACAGCAGAAATATCCGCTTCAACGCCGAGATTTTTCGAACTGGCAAATGCGTCTTCGATTGCTTTGCTCAATGGATAAAGAGAACTGTCCCCGAAGTGTATTGTCCCGAATAAATATACTGTATTTACATCGTTATCGCCCGTGCCCGTAACTTTCCAGCAAAAACCTTTTGAATCAAGACCCAATGCATATGACAGATTTTCATAAACTCTTTTCGCAAACACAATCATTTCCTGAACCGTACAGGTCTGATCAAGCTGATAATCTCCGTCTGCCCTTCCGTTTATAAGCCCGTTCTGCACAAAATAGTCGCACGCTGAAACTGTGTCCATATTGTCGAGTTTAAGCGCCGCGCCGATAATCTTATATAATTCGTCTATAACTTCGCCCCTTGTGACCGCGTCCGGATCTTTGTACTCCGTCTTTTCGTCTGTGCCGAATTTGCTGTTCAGACTGTCGATAACAGCCTGAAATTTTGGCTCGGAAAGAACGCCTCTGAAATTTGAATAAGTCCCTTCGTTTCCCAAACCGTATACATCCTGCGCCATACTGACATCCCAGTAAGCCCATGAACTGTATATATCGGTTGTCGCTGCTCCGGGAGGGGGCGCGTCAGACGCGGATACAACAACATATGCCGAGCTTGTTATTAACATTACCGCTACGATAAGTAAACTCAAAATTTTTTTAATTTTAACATTCTTCATATTTTTCTCCTTTTTCACTTAAAATAAATTTTATATTAACTTTTATTGCTCTTATTATTTTGCCTGGTATTTGCCCGTTTATGTAGGCAACCTCTGCTTGTTCCCATAAATTCACCCACAGGCGAATATGCCGAACATGTTCGGCGGAACTGCGTGAAGCTGCCTATGGCGTTAGCCTTTCATCAGCGGCAGTTTGACGCAGAATTCAGAGCCTTTTTCAAGTTCGCTCTCCACTGAAATCGTCCCGCCGTGTTCGTCCGCAATCACTTTGGCAATGCTTAACCCGAGCCCCAGACCTCCTGTAGCCGCAGTTTTCGCACGGGATTTGTCGATCCTGAAAAATCTCTCGAAGATTTTTTCCTTCATATCCGCGGGGATTCCAACCCCAGTGTCTTTTATATACATATATGCAAAATTGTCGTCTTTTTCAAGCCTTACCGAAATCCCGCCCTCTTTTGTATATTTCATCGCGTTGTCCAATAATATTGTGATAAGCTGCTTCATGCTGAATTCGTTCGCGTATACATGCACGCCTTCAGTTATCTCCGCTTTCCCGTCCGTAAGTTTGTTTTCTTCCAAAAGAAGTTTAAACGAATCATACGTATCTGCCGCAAGTCTGCTTAAATCAATATCTTCTTTGGGGACTTCGTTTTTTGCGTCCGCATGGGATAGCAGAAGCAAATCTTCCGTCATTTTGCCCATCCGTTTGGACTCGTCGTATATATATTTCAGCCATTTCATATTCTCTTCGATAGTCATTTCGGGAGAATCCATAATCATTTCCGCATTTGACCTGATAACCGCAATAGGCGTCCGCAGTTCGTGAGAGGCGTCTGCGACAAATTTTTTCTGTTTCTCCATAGATTCTCTTATAGGCTTTATAGCCTTTCCGGCTAAGAACATACTTATTAAAAATACGCACGCTACCGCTCCGACTAAAAGAAACACTGCCGTATACATATATCTCGACATTGTGCTTTCCCTGTCGGCTCTGTCTATAAACGCGTATATTTTCCCGTCAAGCCTGTCTTCGACGAGAAACGAGAGTTTCAGATCAAATAAATCCACATCGCCCGTGCTTTTATCCAAATCGTCTACTTTTTGTAAGAGAAGCATTAAATTGTCTTTGTTTTGAATAATATTATCTGATACGGCGGTAATTGCGCCCATGACATCCACTTTTACATAAAACAGACTTGCTAAAAGCTCCTCGTTTGAATCTAAAATCGTATATGATTTGTCGTCGTTGTTTTTAATATAGCCCGGCACTTGTGTATTTTCGCTATCGCTTAAAGCTACGCCTCTGTTTAACAGACTTTCTTCCTGCTTTAACAGCTGTGATTTAATGGAAAAATACATGGATATAAATATAACGAGAAGAACCACAGTCAGCGATATAACATTTATCAGCACTAATTGTAATCTCAGCTTTTGCAACATTTTTCACCTTTAAACTTTCGGTTTGCTGTTCAAATTATAAAATCTTTATTTTATAACCTACGCTCCTTTGCGTAACTATTGAGAAACCGCACAAATCCGCTTTTATCTTTTTACGCATATACGAAACAAACACTTCCACAATGTTTACGTCCCCGTCGTTTTCCGGACCCCACAGCTTTTGAAGCATATCTGTTTTTGTGACTGCGAGGTTGTTATTTTTTGCGAGCATTTCCAGAATTCCCGTCTCTTTCAAAGTCAGATTCACAGAATCGCCGTAACCCGGACCGAATTTGAGTTCGCCTTTGCGCGGCAGGAATTTGGACCTGCCTATAACAATTTCCTCGTTTTCCACAACTTCGGAGTTTCTCCTCGCAAGAGCCCTCACTCTTGCCAAAAGCTCCTCGTTTGAAAACGGTTTTATCAGATAGTCGTCCGCGCCCGCGTCGAGGCCTTCGATTTTATCTGCGATAGTATGTTTTGCCGTCAGGAATAAAACAGGGGTTTTCAGGTTGTTTTTTCTTATTTTTTTAAGCACGTCTATTCCGTCCTGTTCGGGCAGCATTCTGTCAAGAATAATAAGGTCGTATACTCCGGTCATCGCTTTTTGTTCGCCCTCTTTGCCGTCGTATGCGGCGTCGGCTTCGTACTTGTTTCTCTTGAAAAGATGTATCAAAGTTTCCGATAGATTTACTTCATCCTCGACAAGCAGTAATCTCATTTCTTTTTCTCCTCCAAAATTTCGTTAAATTCTTTTATTTTTATTCTTTTATATAAATTTATTTATTGCCTTTTTTATGACTTCAATAGCGGCTGGCATTTTTGATTCGTCGAATATGCCGTGCAAAAGCATATCGCCTTTGTAAATTTTTAATTTTCGCAAACAGCTTGTCGGCATTTGCCGACTTCAAACCGCCGGAACATATTCCTACTCTCATGACATATGAAATCCTTTTTTATAACGAAAATTAGTATTATTTAGTAAAGTTTATTTATTTTGTTCAGTGCCAACCTAAAATTCATATTTGCTTCCGCCATGACTTGCTACGACTTGACCGGTTATCCATTTTGCATAAGAGCTATGCAAGAAAAGCGCCAAATCAGCGGCATCATCCGGCGTTCCCCAATGTCCTGACGAAAACGATTTTGCCACGGTTTCATATACTTCTCCGAAACAATAACCTGTGTCGTTCGGTCCCGGGTCTATGCAATTTACCCGTATATTTTTATCCCCAAGTAATTGCGCCGTTCCGCGGGTTAAGCAAATAACAGCGTCTTTTGATACGCTGTAAGCCATTAAACTTGTATCAATATGTTTGTATTGCCCGCTGCTAAAAGTTGTGATTGCATTATCTTTTGTAATATCAACCAAATTAGCGAAAGATTGTATCATCATCATGGCAGCGCGGACATTTACGCTTAGATGAGAATCAATATCTTCCTCTGTCCATTGATCTATTTCCACAGTTGTGCCGTAACAATGGTTCAAAATCAAACCGTCAAGTCCGTTTAATTTTTCCGCGGCTTCTTCCACCGCCTTTACAGCAGTTCCGTGTTTTTCAAAATCCGACGGCGTAACTAATGTTACGTTTAATCCCATATCTTGATATTGCTTTACTAAAATTTCCGTGCCGTTTGGAGTAGCAGAATTATGTTCGCCAGCTGTTAAATCATAAGTTGAATATCCATGAACGGCAACCGCCGCCCCCGCTTCCGCAAACCGTTTGGCAAGCGTAGCGCCGATACCCAAAGGGCGACTTACGCCCGTAATTAAAATCTTTTTTCCATCTAACCTTATTGAAGAATTGTTCATGCTTACCGCCGTTCAAAATACAAATTTCCTCCGCTATTTAATCCTCACTGCCAGTCCTACCGCTATGTTTCCCGACTGCAAATCAATATCAGGATTGAGTTTAATCAGGTCGTCCGCGCTTATTTCCGCCATTTTTGCCAATCCGTCCAAAGTGTCGCCGAAATATGTATAGATAAACTTTGTTTGACTTGTAACCACTGTATTGGGATATGAATCTTTCGTGGGAATTTCTTTTTTCAATGCTTCCCTCAAATTCCAATAATCCATATTATATCCCGGACCGTAATAAATTTTCACCGTCGTGCCGACGCCGCAGTTTACTCTTATCCATTCGGCTTGTCTGGGCCACAATCTGATGCAGCCGTGACTTGCAGGCTGTCCCATCAATTTCATATCCGGCAGGCTTATATATTTATAATCCGGTTTTGTGTACGGCACGCTGTGAAAACAAATCGACGGGGTGATTTGCGTCACGCTGTTCACATAACAGGAAGCATAACTTCTGAATCTTACCCACTCGCCCGTGCCGTCCGGATCATAGGGCTTGTCTATTGGCCACAGCTTTGTAGTAAACGTGCCTGTCGGCGTAGGCGTCGAATCCTTTCCGGGGGAGCAGAGAAAAACGTGTTCGGTAGGGACGTATGCCTGCGAATCTGAGTCCCACTCGTCAATAAAAACAAGGTTTTCCGTCAGATCAACCCTGATTTGGTATTTCGCGTGCACTTTATCAGTCTGCGCGGCTTCCACAGGCTGCATATACGGAAACATAACCAACGTCATAAATATGATAATAACTGCCGAAATAAGTGATTTTACTATTCTACGCATAACCAAATAACCTCCCATTTGATATAATTAATTTAATTTCAGCTAATCATTTACCCCAGATTTGATATTCTCCCGACTGCCGTAGCGTTTACTGCGGTATTGAGCAAAAATCCGGAATTGCCACGCAGTTTCGCGTTGTTTTCCACAACTTTTGACTTGACTGTTATATTTCCGACTGCTCCGCGCCGTATCGCTTCTTCATACGCATATTTTTCAGCTTCGGCTGTCGCAAACTCTATGGCTTTGGCATAATCCGTCCCGTGCAGATTTCCGGACTTGCCGAAAACTATATATTCTTCAAGACCGCCGGAACCGTAAACCGGTTTGACTTCTATATCACATGAAACCGTTATGTTCCCCATGACCGCGCCTACGGCGTTCGCAACGCCCGCATTTCCTGGGATAACGCACTTTACTCCGAGGCGTTTTGCAACGTCCGGCAGAAATATATGAATCGGAGCGCCTACTCCGACAATTGATAACGGCGTGCTTATATTTACCGAAAAATCCGGAATATCGTTTTCCCAGCTGTGCTTAAACAGATTATATAAATCGCGCGTAAGGGGATAGTTATGTATATTGTCAACCCTGTATACGTTTGTATAATCTTCGGGTTTATTATGCTCCCACAGTATGCGCAGTATATTAATATACAGTTTTTGTTTAATCTCATCGTATATTTTATCGCAAAATTCAGCTTCTGTCAAATCAACGCATCTCGACATATATTTCACAGTCAGTTTCGCGGCTTCGGGACCATACGCATTATAATCGCCTTTTATGCACATTATATCAGTCGGGGTAAGCCCGCACCTGATTATAATTCCCTCTCGCTCTAAGCGTGCAAAATTTAATTTATATACGTCGCTGTCCATTTTTTCCGCCGCTTCGCTGTATATAAGCGGCGATTTTTTTAGCAGGCGGCAGAATCTTCTTTCTTCATCTGTGTAATAATTATTAATTTCTTCCGAAATATCTTTTAAAAGATAAAAGAATTCATGCAATAAATACGTGTGTATTTTGTCAGACTCCGCAAGTTCCCGTAATTTTTCCACGATTTCAGGATATTCATTGGAGATTATTGAAATCGGAACCACTCTTGTTGAATCAAGATATAAAACGTGATTTTTGTCGTATCTTACTGCGCTGTCTCCTCCGAGTCCGAATGTATCGATATATATGCCTTTTACAAACGTTCTCCATTTGCCGATATTTATCCCGTCATTTGATTTTAACGGCGTTCCGTCTTTGACTATCGCGATATCCGTGGTTGTGCCTCCCATATCTACGACGAGGCAGTTTTCCTCGCCGCTCAGGGCAATACCGCCCATAACGCTCGCGCACGGTCCGCATAAAAGAGTTTCGACCGGACGCACAGCCGTGAAGTTCTCAGACATCAGACTGCCGTCGCTGCGCACTAAAACAACCGGCGCGTTTATGTTATATTTATTCAAAGACTGTTTTATCGCGTCGATGAAATCGCATATGATAGGAATTAACCGTGCGTTCAGGAGAGCTGATGAGCCTCTTTTTACAGAATTTAAATCGTCGAACAGTTCGCTCCCGCATATAACCTGCTTGTCAAATTTATCGGAATTTAATATTATATCTTTTGCTTTTTTTTCAAATACTGCTCCGTTATTCATCGCATGGATATCGACTATTCCTACAGAATCCGCGTCTGAGAGGAAATCAAATATTTCTTTTGAAAATTTATCCCAGTCGGGATATGTGATTATATCCCCATTGTGTTTGCCGTTATAATCCAGAAAGTATATCTCGTCGGCGTCCGGCAGTCCGTAATTTGACCCTACGTCGCATACTACGTTTTTATCCACGCCGATAAAAATCAGTTTGGCGCGTCCGCCTTTGTTTTCAACGCAGGCATTAGTCGCAAGAGTAGTCGAGAGCGAAACTATTTCTATCTTATTTAAATCCGTGTTATCCTGCTCTGCAATTTTGCCGAGAGAGTTTGATATTCCGACAGACAAATTTTCATGAGTTGTAAGGGATTTTGCCGAACATAAAATTTTCTTTGAATCAAAGTCGTATATAACAGCGTCTGTATAGGTTCCTCCGGTATCGATTCCTAATCCGTACATTTTTATATTATTCCTTAAATAAAATTTAAAAGCTTTATAAATTTAATAAATTTATAAACAAGCATAGATAGTTTACCATTTTACGCGAATTTTGTCAATTACTTACGTTAAATATTAACAAATATTTTTCAGAAAACATTAACAATATTTTATTAAGATGATTTTCGCTGTATTTCTATTTTATTGAATTCACGACCGCCGCCGTTTCATACAGCATAACGCCGCTCAGTTGCACAGTCAAATCAACGCTTGTTTTGTCTTTAGGAGCTTTGCTCCATAACCTGCCGTATAATCCGCCGCTGTTTGTGCCCTGTGAGCGCAGTATATCGACGTTATTATTGAGCGTATCTTTTATTAAAATAAAATCGGGTTTGACTTCATACAATTCAGCCAGATAACGTATAAGTATGCCTTTGAACAGCCCGCCGTCTCCCGCGCCTTCGTCTGCAAAACAGCCGTTTTTGACGAATTTGTCAAGCGCAAATCCGGCTGTTTTAACCGCTTTGTCAAGATAAGACCGGTCCTGTGTGATTTTATACAGTTCCACAGCCGCGCCGATATATACTCCATGACAGTATGTAAAACACCAGTCTTTGTCGATTTTACCGTCGCCCTGACGGTTTATACCATCCCACACCTGACCGGTTTGCCGATCTATAAGATTCTCGTCCTCAAAGGCGAATATCTTTTTTGCCCATGTTAAATACACTTCGTTGCCGGTCGTGTTATATAATCTCGCCGCGAGAATAGCCGCGGGAGCGTTTGCAGGCGTATTCTTGTAGTCGCGCTGTTCTTTCCGCCACGCTATCCCCCCGCCCATTGTGTCGTTCCAGCCTGTCGTAATATCTGCCCATAAATCCTCGACGTAACTTATATATTTTCTTTCGCCGGTTATATCGTACAGTCTTAAAAGTGCAAGAGCCATCCATTCCATATCGTCGTAATAGCCGTTGATAATTTTTCCGCCGTTCTTTTTAACCACGGTCGTCAGGACTTTATCCGCGTATTCTTTATATTTTTCGTCGCCGGTTCTGATATACGCGTCTGTGAGAACGTCGATAGCGTGAGCCATCCACCAGTAGTTTAACCCGCCGGACGTACTATTCGGATATTTATCAAAAAATATATTCCCGTTGTCGTTCCAGTAGTTTTTTAATAGATTTGCCTGCGCGTCGTCCGCGTACTGATAGTATGCCGACGTTTTATCAAAAGTTATATCTGTTATATTTGCCATAGTAGTAGTTTCCTCCGTTATATTTGTTGTGTTTGGCACTCGTTTCACTTCTCCGAGTTCGTTGGTTATATCAGTATAACCGTCATTGTCAGCAAGACCACATGGAGTATGAACATTAATAGAAATTAATATTGCAATCAAAATTGCACCGACAATTATAACTGCGCTTATCAGCAATATAGGTGTTTTCCACTTTGAGTTCATCATAAAATCAGCTCCATTTTTCTGCTGCGCGTGGACATTCCGCACTTCTCGTAAAATTTCATCGCGCTTTGGTTGAATTCCCAGACGTTCAAATCCATACAATAACAGTCCTGCTCTGTCGCGTTCTTTCTGCAATGTTCAAACAACAGCGTGCCTATGCCGCTATGTCGGTATTTTTCATCGACGCATATATCGTCGATATAAAACGACTTAAAATTATTATATACTTTGTGATTCTCATAATTTATAATTTCGCATATAGCATACCCCACGACGGCACCGTCCCCGTATGACGTATCGACTGCGACGAATAACGGTTTTTCCGGGCTTTTCATAATTTCATTCAAATAATCCCGGTCAAATTTTATCAAATCATATCTGAACATATCCGGACGACCGTCGCAGTGAAGTTTTCTTATCTGTTTTAGAAGGTCTATTATTCTGTCGATATCTCCGATAACAGCTGTTCTTACTTTTATATTCTTTATATCAGGCATTGCGCTTTACCCCGCCTATCTTTTTTTATTAATATTTTAACATTTTCATGTTAAAAATTCTATGTTATTATTTAAAATAATAATCATAGCTTAAAATAATCCTGAAAGGTAATATTATGAGCAACATCACAAACGCAATTTTAAGCGCGGACGAAACTTTTTTAATCACACTGTCAAACAAGGGAATATATAACAGAGCGTTGAAAGAATATGAAACGTCCGTGTCAAATATAGAAGTCGCCGACAATACAGTTAAAGCTGAATTTTCGGACGGCACATTTACTACTATAACCGATTCGATTCAAAATCATAAATGCACATGCCCGTCAAGAACGGTGTGCAAACATCTTGTAATGGCGGTTATCGCCGTGCAAAATAAACTTAAACAAGAGACTGATAGTGCGGTAGAGGCGAACATTGTTCGCCCGGATACCAGCGCAGATATTCCCGATTTTGATTTTGTCGCGGAAATAACCCCGCAGCAGCTCGAAAAGCTCGCGTCAAAAAAAATATATACAGAGGCTTTATTTAATATAAAAACCGGCTCGAAAGCCGAAATCGAAATATCCTCCGTTTTATCCGTGACCGCCGCCCACAACCAAATAACCCAGACCGTGCGTTTTCTTCCCGCAAACAATAATCTGAAAACTTCAACAGACCTTGCAAACTGGGCGAATACTTCCGTCTGCACCTGCAAATCCTCTAATTTCTGCGCGCATAAAACGTCGGGCGTCTTGCATTTTATACTTCATAAAAAAGGCGAAGCCGAGTTTAACCAAAAGTTTTTCCCTGAGAGCTCCAGCGAAGCAAGCATCGAGTTCGGCGCATATGTTATACCGTATATAAAACAATTTGCAGCCGATATTTTTTCAAGCGGACTTGCGAGAAATTCAGATGCCGTATCGCAAAGATTTTTACAGCTTTCGACGATATGCCACAGCCAGAATTTGGCGAATATGGAGCGTTCCTGCGACAGAATAGCCGGACAATACGAACTGTTTGAAAAGAAAAGCGCGATTTTTTCTGTAAACAATCTTATGAGCGAACTGTGCAGTTTAATTTTACAGTGCGACACTTTAGAGAAATTAAATACCAGCGCAACGGGGAAAAATACAGCAAATATAGTCGGGGTATTCAGGGAGCAGTATAATCAAATCCCGCCTGCCGATTTTTACGGTCTCGGAGCGTATCAATGGCACTCTATGAGCGGGTATACAGGAGTGACGGCGATATTCTATTCGCCGGAATTATCGGATTTCGCAGTATATACGACCGCCATGCCCGACGCAAACAAACCGGACGCAATTCAGATGTACAATAGTCCCGCCCCGTGGGGAATAGCCACGAAATTGAGCGAAATAACGGATATAAATTTTACTTTAAAAAACGCTAAGATAAACTCCAGAAACAACATATCGTCGTCTGCCGAAACTACCGCGCACATCAACGGCAAAACGAATATATTCGACGCAAAACTGTCAAAAATCAGATACGATAACTTTACGTCGCTTGTTGAAAATTTATGGGAAAAATACGACGGCGGCGAAAATCAGAATCAAAATCAGCCGAGAAGTCTTACAGCTTTGATTTTCCCGAAAAAATACGATAAAGCGAATTTCAACTCAATCACGCAGATATATTCTTTTGCAGTCTATGACAAAGACGGCAGGAAAATAAATATATCCGTAAAATACGAGCCTGCGACAAATCTGTTGATTGAAAACCTGAAAAAACTTGAAAACAGGAAATTACTCTACGGTCCGATTCTGTTGCGGGTTTATATAGAAAACGGGAAACTGAAAGCGTTCCCCATAGCTTTATATGTCGATTATATCAACGAAGAAGAATTTATATCAAACGGTAAATTGGAATTGGAAGTGGTAAATTTAAGTCTGGACGATTTAGATAAGATAGATAAAAAGGGCAAAAAAGATAAAAATGCAAACAAAGGCTCAAAATATTTTAACTGGTGAGGATAAATCTATTTTGAATTATTGTAGGGGCAACCCTTGCGGTTGCCCTTAGATTACAGCAAATTTTGTAGGTTTAGGGCAACCGCAAGGGTTGCCCCTACGGATAAAATTGTGAAACGGAGATTATAATTTTATGGATAATATAACAGTAAGCAATACAGATTGCGCACACATTCGGTCAATTTTAAATGATGGGAAATTTGAATTGACGTCGGCATATGAGCGCGGACTTTTCAACGCAAGTCAATTTTATGAAAATTTTAAACGTCTGTCCGATAAATTCGCCGAATGCGGATTGGAATACGGCGCGGAAAAATTCAGGGAATTATTTGAAATTACAGCCGCGTCGAGATTTGAGGCAAAATGGCAGACAGCCACGGCTGTTTTAAAAATAGCCGAAATCTGGAATTATGTAGACCTCTGCATGGACAGATTGAATTTTTACGAGATACTCGACGAAATGAACGCGGATATTGATTAATATACGGGGATCTGTATGTAGGGGCAGGAAAACCCCGCCCCTACGCATTTTTTCAACTCCCCGAATTGCTGCTGAATACTGCGATTGTTTTGTCAAGACCGCTCTGCATTTTATCTTTCGTTGCGTCTAAAACTGAGGTAAACGGCTGATTTTTATACATGCTGTCAAGCAGTTTTGTATAGTTTCCGCCCCAGTCGTATATCGGACCGAAATCGTAACTCGCGTTTTCGCAGATTATGTCGAGCATTTGCGCAGAATAATCGTCTCTCGTGAACTTCGTTTTAAGCGTGACGTCGTACTCCGCCGGAGTTGACGTGTATTTCCCGACGGCGGCAAGAGCTTCAACTATCATTCCCGTTCTGCCTACGTCTTCGTTTGTCTTGGGAATCGCCACGGCGACCGCTCCCCACGGATTGCAGTACGAATAATAACTGTCTTGATTTTCGTCGAATTTTGGCATCGGCAATATCCCGTAATCGTAATTCAAATCTCTGAACAGCGCCAGATTGCCGGTGGTCTGACCTAAAATCAATACTCTGCCATCTTTGAACGGAGGCCCTTCTGTATACGACGTATATGTCGGGTCAACGTGAGCGTCGTTTGTCGATAACAACTGCGAGAGTTTGTCTATAACGTTAAGGCTTTTTTCACTGCCTATTTCAATATACGGGTTGCCGTCTTTTATTGCAATCATGTTTTCCCCGCAGCCTCTGTACATACTGAACGCCGTCATTCCCTCGCACATAAGTCCGTAAAAGTCGTTCATGTCAAATTTGCCGTCGCCGTTTACATCTTTTCCTTTATCCTTGATTATCTGACTCAGAGCGTCAATAGTCCATTTGCCGTCCAAAACCTGCTGATAAGGATATTCAAGCCCGTAATCTTGAAACAACTGCTTGTTGAACATCAGAAGATACGGCGACAAAGTGAATCTTGGGGTTATATCCCCGGTCGGGAAATAGAATTTGCCGTCGATAGTCAAATCCCTTGTCGCGTATTTGCTCCACCATGGTTTGGACAAATCGACGTTAGGCACGGTATTAAAATCATATATGGCTCCCGTTTGCGCCAAAGCGCATGTCACATTCTGAAAGTCTCCGATAACAATATCAAAAGAATTGTCGCCTGCCATAACGGATTTTTTTGCTTTGTTAGTCATTTGTGTTACGTCGTCTATTATAGTGTACGTGATTTTTATATTATATTTGTCCTCAATCAGACGGTCTCTTGTATAAAGAGCGTCGTTGATGGGTTCGCCGTTTTGTTCTGTTTCAGGAGCCTGTCTTATTTCCAAAGTTGAGTTAGGGCGGTTTGACGTCCAGAACTTAAATTCATATCCTCCGTAATCGGCGTCAGGCAGAGACGCCAATACAGAAGTTGCGTCGACCGCCGCCGTCGTAGTTTCCGCGCTACTGTCAGCCGCGCCGCCGCCCGTGTTTGAATCTGACGGCGTATTATTGGCATTGCCGCCGTTATTATTGCTTGAACAGGAAAATAATCCGAACAGAATAAATACAGCAATCATAAGCGCAAATATCCTTGAAAATCTTATTTTCTGCATTTTAAAATAATCCCCCCACGCGTATAATATTTTATATTTTTTTGATTATTTATTATATTTCGCCTTTTGTTCATTTACCATTTTCATAATAGACGGAACTTCTTCTTCCATCAATTCTTTGAAAAAGTCTGTATAATTATATGTCAAATCCTCAATCGGACGCTCTTTTATGCCTTTTATATAGCCTTTGATTAAATCAAAATCTTTTTCATAACAGTGCATAGAGTTCGACCGATGAGTATATGTGCCGACTTCCACGCCCAACTCCTCCGCGATTTTTTCCTGCAGACGTATCAAAGCAAATGCGTTGTAAAAAAACGCTTCGGCCAAATCGTTGCTTCTGAATAAAATCTTGCAGTGAAGTGCGCGGCTTCCGTCCGCAGTATCGCGCATAAAATACTGTATCGATTGTAAACAAGCCGGGTCGTCGTTTGACGAATCCACTTTAAAGTCCCTGATATTCATGATTGCCCTGCGCGAATATGGATTGCGTTTCAGCTCCGATATAATAAACGGCACCTGATACGCATACCTGTCGTGATATGTATACTCCCATACGTTTTCAGCCGCGCTTATCATAAAATCCAATATGCCGTCTAAAATTTCAAGCTCGTACTGCTTGATTTCATGCGCTCCGCCGATAATAAGACGGCTTACGCGCGGCTCTGCGAGAGGTTCCTCGACGCACACAGTTATACTCGCTTCTTTTTGCAGCTGTTTGTAATCGGGACAATCGACGATTTCGCCGTTTTCATAGAGTTCTGTCAATGCTTTGTGATACGCTTCGGGCAGGGTTTTCCCCGTGACAAAAATTTCTTTCATAATAAAATTATATAATATTACCTTTCAATAAAAATAATTTATTGTAGGGGCGCGCAATGCGCGTCCGTGACCCGGTAACGTCTTTACGGACGCGCATTGCGCGCCCCTACAGAAAGGGCGGATACTGAACTCTGCTCAGTGTTGCCGCCCCTACAATTTCGTTTTGGTTTCTTTATTTTATTGTGACAGTTGCGCCTGTTTTGTGTGAGATATACGCGTTTTCGAGAAGCTCCGCAAGCCCGATTGCATCTTTTATGCCGAACACAACCGGATCGCCTTTCTCTATGGCATTAAACCACGTCTGCATCGGAGACGGCAGACCTTTCGGCAGTTTTGTAACTTCGATAAATCCGTCGCGTAACTTTCTCGTTTCGGGAGTCGACAATCTGACTTGATTGTCCGTAGCGAGAAGCATACCATCTGTCCCGTAAATTTCAAACGCCCACGGAGAAACAGGCGTTACAAAACTTGTTTCGACCATTGCGATAATTTTGTTCTTGAACTCTATAACGTTTACGGCGTTGTCCTCTATACCGTTGTCGATCGCTTTTTTTGTCGTGGCGTTATATATAGACGTTATTCTCGCGGGCGCGCCCAAGAGATAGTTTGCAATATACATCGGGTGACAGCCCAAGTCCATCATTGCGCCGCCGCAGGCGTCCTTTTCGATATACCAGTAGTCCGGAAGCCAGTTTCCGCTTGCGCCGTTGTGCGCGTTCCTGAATCTCGCGGTGTTTACCTGTCCCAACACGCCGGAATCTATCACCTGTTTAGCGTATAAGACAACCGGAGACGTTCTCTGCGGGAAAGAAATTGTGAATATAACTTTGTTTTTCTCGATTGCCTTCTCTATTTCGAGAGCTTCTTTTTTTGTGGGTGCGACGGTTTTTTCGGTGTAAATATGTTTCTTAGCATTGGCGGCGGCTATCATAACATCTTTGTGTTTTGACTTTTCTGTATCGACTACGACAGCGTCTATATCGCTTCTCGCTAGAACTTTTGCCAAATCTTTTTCATAGTCGCATCCGAGTTCTTTCGCCCAAGCCGAGCCTCTGTTTTCGTCCTCGTCCCAGACGACGGGAATCTCATGTCCGGAATTTTTTACTTCATTTGCGTAACCGCCTGCATGAACGTGCCATTTACTGAGCATTGCCACTTTAAGCATAATTTTATCCTCGCTTTATTTATAAATTTTATAATTTATATGGATTTTTAGATATTTATAGATTACAGTAACTATATCATAAATATATATAAATTTTGTGAAATTTTATTAATTTTGATATGAAATTTATAAATTATTCCGCCGCCTTGAAATTATATACCGGCGTGATTGTCTTGTAAATCTCGACTGTGCCGCCGATGTGTTTTATAATTTCCTCCATGGGTTTATATGCCATAGGAGCTTCGTCAATCGTGGAGTTTGATATCGTTGTCGAATATATGCCGTCCATCTGTTTTCTGAACTCGCTTAAAATCAGGCTGTGTTTTGCCTCGCTCCGGCTCATAATACGCCCCGCGCCGTGCGGAGCGGAAAAATTCCAGTCAGGATTACCTTTGCCTATGCAGATTAGACTGCCGTCGCGCATGTTCATGGGAATCAACAGTTTTTCGCCGTCTTTTGCCGAAACCGCGCCTTTGCGCAGTATCATTGTCTCAGTTTCGATATAGTTGTGCACGGTCATAAACTGTTCGATTATATCAAACTTCATCTTTTTGCGGATTTCCTCGACCATCGCTTTTCTGTTTATATCCGCGAATTTCTGCACGATTTTCATGTCGTGAATATAATCGTCGAATAAATAATCTTCGGCATATGCGAGAGCTTTCGGAATACTTGTCAGCTCGTTCAGCTTCGATTCTTCGAGAGCCTGTTGAATATCTTTATCTCTGCCTTGTCTTTTTAACTCTTTTATAAGCTCGTCAATATCTTTTTTTGAATTTTTGTTTAAACGTCTGTATGCCTCGTTCTGATAATAAGTCGCGACTTCTGTACCGAGATGACGGCTGCCCGAATGTACGACAAAATATAAAATCCCGTCACTGTCTTTGTCAGCTTCGATAAAATGATTGCCGCCGCCGAGAGTGCCGATACTTCTTCTCGCCCTGTCAAGATTTACCTGACGCTTGCATTTCAGTTCATCCAGCTCGATTAAATCATTGAATTTATGCTCCCTGCTGCGGATTTCAAAACCGCAGGGGATATTTTCATTTATTGCCTTGTCTAATTCCGGCAGATTTATGCGTTTGTTGTCAAGACGTACGACTTCCATTCCGCAACCTATGTCAACACCGACAAGATTTGGCACAACTTTGTCCCGGATTGTCATAGTTGTGCCGATAGTACAGCCCGCGCCCGCGTGAACGTCGGGCATAATCCTGATTTTCGCACCTTTTGTGAATTCCTGATTGCATAACTGCATAATCTGGCTGTAAGCCGTGTTTTCCATTGTTTCGTAATCGCTGAAAACGATGGCTTCGTTATATTTTCCTGTTATTGTATACATGTTTTTACCTCATATATTATTAGTATAATATTATCTTTATGTTAAAGCGAGGTGGTTTCGCCCAAGCCCTCTTTCAAAGAGGGCTTGGGCACTGTCACCTGCGTTCTCTCACGTCCGACAATCCGAGCAAATAGTCGGCAGATACATTGAAATATAGACAGAATTTAATTAGATTATCTATAGTAGGTTTAGTTTTGCCATATTCATAACTTTGATAATGACTGGTTGATATTCCAATGTTACTAGATAATTGTTTTTGAGAAATATTTTTTTCTATGCGCAGGTCTTTTAATATTTCGTGAAATGTTTTCATAAAATAAATTTCTCCAAAAAATAAAAAATTTTTATAAAAACTCCTTGACAACCTAAATATAGTGTGATATAATATACGCATACAAACCTAAATATAGGGTATAAGGAGATATAACTCATGGAAATCAACATAAAAGAGATATTTGAACGCGCGAATATGCACCAGATACGCGAGTTTCTGGTATCTGGTCTTGAACTTGACGGCGAACTCGATAAACGTTCATACAGCGAGCGTTTGGAAGAGGGAAGTCTGCATATAGTCAACAGAATTAAAAATACTGCAAAAGACGAGGCAGAACTCGACAGAGTTTATTCGGAATTTACCGACGCAACAGACGAGTATATGCAGGTTTTCCTCGAGATAGGCATGAAAGTCGGCGCAAGGTTGTTAGCTCAAATGTTGTTTCAGGACGATTATGATAAATAGATAAGTCCGGAAACCCCGATTTACGTAGGGGCGGATGGTAATCCGCCCGTGATTTTACGGGACGATTACCATCGTCCCCTACAGTTTCCGGACAGATCTAATAATTCACAGCCCAAATAATTTTTCCGCATTGGCATATAATATTTTCTCCGTTAAATTGTAGTTTAAACGCAACTTATCAATATATTCGCACTCTGTTTTCGCCGTGCTTACGGGATAATCCGTGCCGAATAAAATTCTCTCCGGGTCGTAATTTATTATAATCTCTCGCGCACGTTCGAGCGGCATTGCCCACGATGTGCTCGACGTGTCGATATATATGTTCTTATCCCTGTATATTTTCTCAAACGTTTCCCACCGTTGATAACCGCCCAAATGCGCGGCGATTATCTCCAATCTTGGGAATAACTTCTTTATTTTCACTATTTTTTCAGGCAGGGAATAATCGTATCTGCTGTCGCCCGCGTGAAAATACATGATTCCGCACCCCTGAAGCGTCTCATACAACGGCATAAGTTTTTCTGAATCAATATCGATTTGCTGAATATCCGGGTGGATTTTTACTCCCTTGAATCCCATCGCGAGAGTTCTGTCAACCTCGCCGGCTTTGTCCGCAAAATCATGGTGCATTGCGGTAAAACATACGATTTTCATGCTTTCATCCGAATATTTAATTTTTACTTCGTCAAGCCAGTTATTTATTTTGATTACCTGCTCCGGCGAAGTTGCGACTGAAAACAGCGCGAATCCCGACGAGCCGCTTTCTTTTTCGGATTTAATCAGAGCATCCACAGTTCCCGCATTATGTACTGTGAACTCGTAGAATTTCCCCAGATTTATACACGCCTTTTCCGCAATGTCATCGGGATACGCGTGCGTGTGCGCGTCAAATATTTTCATTATTTTGATTTTACCTTTCTATCTGTATCTATCACCCATCTGTCATAATATATCAATCGAAAAAATATGGGCGTAATTTTTATATTCTTCGTCGGATTTTCCAGTAGTTTTTACAGGGATTATCACAATTTCTTTCGCGCCGTTTATTTTTTCATCGAACATAACGTTTACAAACCTCTGATAATTACCCCTCACCGACGCGATATTTTTTCGCACACCGTTTGCGAAAACCGCGTATATGTCAATATCCGAAACCAACGTTTCAGGCAATTCTATTCCGTCGAAATCAACCGTCCTGTTTGACATCATATTGTGAGTGAGCGCGCTCCAGCCGTTATTTTCGGGATTTGCATATTTCACAGTTTTTCTGTCTAAATCGCTGTCGAATACGAAACGTATACCGTTTACCGTTTGCAGGCTGTCAAACATAAACTTAATTTCTTCTCCGAGCTTGATATATGCCCCGTTATCGTCGAAGTCCGTGATGTTCAGATTATCCAAACTTTTAGGCGTAGGTCTGTCGAAACCGTTGCGTAGGACTTCAAACTTTCCGTCCAGCTTTGCGGTTTTCGTCAAATCCGTGACTTCGCGTTTTATGTACGGCAAAAAACTGTCGTTATATTGGAGTATATTCTGCAACTCTTTCAGGAGCTTTTTATTTTGATATATTTCTCTTGGGGACGCGCTATTTTTGATCGCGACATATGCCGCAGTTCCCGCCGCCTGACCCAATAGCGCGCACGTCGCCATAACCCGTGTGGAACTTAATGCAGAGTGCGTCACGCTTATATTGCGCCCCGCAAAGAACAGATTTGCGATATTCCTCGAGTATATGCACCTATACGCTATACCGTAAGGGGACGGCGCGGAATGGTATATTGTAGGCTGGTCCGGGGACAAAAATCCACCCGGATTATGGTCGTCCATAGTCCAGCCGCCGTAGGCGATTATATCCTCAAATTTGCCTCCGCTTCTTACGTCGTTCTGAGTCATGATATAATCCCCGACATACCGCAGACTCTCGCGTTTGCCCGGCAAAAATCCTAACCAGTCTAATTCCCAGACATCCGAGTTCGGATAATCGCCGCTGTTTTTGATATAATCCCATATGCCGAACGCCGTTTTCAGCAGTTCGTCGCGCAGAATCTCAGTGTCTTTTATACTGTCGTCCATGCCGCCGAGCTCTATATACCAGAAATTTTCGTCGTTAAGATTTTTATTCGGCGTTCTGTACGGCAAATCGTCTTTCGTGTATTTATACGCGCGTTTCGGCGGGGTAAACTTGGATTTTCTGCCAGTGTTTCTGATTTGCAATAAACACGACATACCCATTGTGTGTTTGTCCGCAATCTGCGGCGCAATATTCTCGCCAAATTCGCCTGAAGCTTCCCTGCCCTTTCTGTACTCAGCGCCGGTTAAATCGGCGAGTACGCTGTCGCCGGAGCAGTCGCAGAAATATTTCGCGTTTACAATATGATGCGTCTGTGTAGTCGATTGATAGCCTTCAACAGATTTTATAACTCCGTTCTCCATTTCCGCTTCATAACACACGCAGTTCAGCAGAATTTCTATATTTTTTTCGGCGGCGACTTTTTCATACAGAACAGAATCCCATAAAGAATAATTGCGCATTGGATTTATATAAAAATTTTCGAGCGTAAATTCTTCGACAAGTCCGGTTTCTCTGTTATTTTCGCCGTGCGCGCCGCAAATCCACATTCTTATTTCGCTTGACGCGTTTCCGCCGAACATGGGTCTGTCCTGCATTATGACGACTTTTAATCCGAGACGCGCCGCCGAAATTGCGGCACATATGCCGGAAAGTCCGCCGCCGACTACGCATAAATCCGCATTATGCTGTATTGTGTTATTATTTGACATAACTTTAATACCCCTCTTATAAATCAATAATCCTCGCGATATTTTCCGCTGTTCTCCGCAAATCCTCAAAACATGTCTGTTTTATTTCACCGAAACTTGTATAAACCCCCGAGCATGCGCTGAAAACCGCCTGTATTCCCAAATCATAGATTTCATCGCCGTACTCGCGCGTGTCGCCCGCTATGACTATCACGGGCTTATTTTGTTTTTTCGCCCTTTTAGCAATCCCGGACACGGCTTTTCCGCGCAAACTCTGCGAATCGAATTTCCCCTCGCCGGTGATAATCAAATCTGCGTCTTTTATAATTTCGTCAAATCCCGCCGTATCTAAAATTATATCAATTCCCGGACAGATTTTACAATTAATAAAATCAGGAAAACTTAAAAGCGACGCTAAAACTCCGCCTGCGGCTCCCGTTCCGGGAATATTCCTGACTTCTTTGTCCGTATGTTCAAACAATATATCGGCGTATCGCGACAGGTTTTCGTCCAATATTTTTACTGTATTTTTGTCCGCGCCTTTCTGCGGTCCGAAGATATACGACGCTCCATTTTGTCCGCATAATATATTATCGACATCGCAAGCGACTACAAATTCTGCAGATTTCAAACGGTTGTCAAGTCCCGTATCGTCAATATACTTTAAATTGCGAAGTCCTCTGTTTGACGGCATTATGTCGCGCATATTCACGTCAAGAAATTTCACGCCCAACGCTGTTGCAATGCCGATTCCGCCGTCATTCGTCGCGCTCCCGCCAAGTCCCAGAATAATTTTTGTACAGCCTTTATCTAAAGCGTCTTTTATCAGAAGTCCGGTTCCGAAAGTCGAAGCGTCGAGCGGATTTTTTCTGTCCTCAATCAAAGGCAGACCCGAAGCCGCCGCCATTTCTATTACGGCGGTTTTTCGGTCTTTCAATATACAATAAAAAGAATCTATATCCTCAAACAGAGGATTTTTTACCTTGACAAATACTTTTTCCCCGCCGACTGCGTATAAAAACGCATCGACTGTTCCCTCGCCTCCGTCGGCTATCGGGATTTTCACAGTTTCAACGTCGGGCTTTATCGTTCTGAATGCTTTATCCATTATGTCGCAGACTTCTATTGAACTCATCGTCCCTTTGAACGAATCAGGAGCAAACACAATTTTTTTCATTTTTACCACTTTACCACCCAAATATTGAAAACGGTATATCAGCTTTATAATTATTTATCGCAGCCCGTATATAATCTATTGTATTATCAGGGAGTTTATCTATATCAACCCAAATTAATTCATCACATTTATCAGGCTCCATTATCGAAATATTCCCAATCCAGTTATCACAAACAAAAAAATAATCAATTCTTTCTTCATCTATCTTTTTTCTGTGCATAACCTGAACGATTTTAAGATTGTTCAATAAAATGTCTACCCCTGCTTCTTCTTTAGCTTCCCGAATCATGGCGGCGCACACATCTTCGCCGCCGTCAATATGTCCGGCAACAACACTATAATTCCCATCTTCATAGCCAGTATTGAATCGCCTTAATAGCAAAATTTTATTATCTTTTCGCAAGAATAAATGTACAGCTACAGGGAAAGTCATTCGAGCCAAAGTAATCACTCCTTTTAAAAGCTCCGGATTGAATCTTCTATTCACTCTCTAAAAAATTATTATATCACAATTCTGCTATAAAATCAAGTCAAAATTTAACACAAAATAAAAGAAACACGGTTGTGTTCTGCAACCATATCTCATAAAATCTTATGACAAGTCATTTTTTCTTAGCCCAGATTATCGCATAAAAAGTTTCTTCGCTTACAGGAGCTTGCCATTCGATTTCCCAGCCGTATTTTTCAAGCCATGAAGTAACTTCATCATAATTCGAAAAATGTTTGATTACCTCATTATTGACAGATTTGAACATTTCGCCGTCTTTAGGCGTAATTTCCCAACGCCGATAACTCCTGTCAATGCGTGTTTTACTGTTGTACTCTCCGCCTACAAGAATATATTTCCCGTATGTGCCGAGGTCATCAGTACCTTCAAAAATAATTACTTCGTCACCCTTGTCGGGCGACGGCGAATCCTCTCCGCCTATACAGTCAAAATCAAGATACATGTGCCCGCCTTTTTTCACGCATGACGCAGCTTTTTTGATAAACAATTCCTGCGCTTCCTGAAAACCCCCGTTAGTCACGATATTATTTAAAAGATTGCCCGATAAAACGACAACATCAAACCCGGTTCCCCAATCATCTGAAATAGCGTCTGCTTTGTAGTAATTAAAATTTGTCAGGCCGGCTGCTTTTTCCGGTATTCTTTCAAGCATAGATTCATCAATATCAAAACCTGTAACAAAGTGTCCCGTCTGAGCCAACGGAATAGATATTCTTCCGCTTCCGCAAGCGACTTCCAGAATATTAAGCGGAGAAGTTCCTACAATAGAAAGAACATGTTGAACGTCCTCATCCTCTTGCGTTAGTTTTTGGTCATAAATATATGTTATCCAATGTTCTTTTAAATCATTTTGATTCATATTGCCTCATATTATCCCCTTTCGTTTATATTAAAATAATTATATCATGTATATGAAAAAAACACAAGGTAAAGAATAATTTATAACCAATCTTTACCTTGTTCAAACCGCACTACATTTTTATCTTTTTCTCTTTGTCAAAGATTTTTTTCAGATACTGCCCTGTGTAAGACTCCGGACGCGCCGCAACTTCCTCTGGAGTGCCCTGCGTCACAATCTGACCTCCGTTGTCGCCGCCTTCCGGTCCTAAATCTATTATATAATCCGCAGTTTTAATCATATCTAAATTGTGTTCTATGACAATAACGGTGTTTCCTGCCTCGACCAATTTTTGCAGAACCTCTATTAATTTTTCAACGTCGGCGATATGAAGACCCGTCGTCGGCTCGTCCAGAACGTAAATCGTCCTGCCGGTCGCGCGTTTTGACAGCTCCGTCGAGAGCTTGACCCTCTGCGCTTCGCCGCCCGATAAAGTCGTGGACGACTGCCCTATTTTTATATAGCCCAGACCCACGTCGTTGAGCGTCCTCAGTCTGTTGCTGATTCTCGGGATATTCGCGAAAAACTCTACTCCCTCTTCGACAGTCATGTCAAGCACGTCGAATATATTCTTGCCTTTGTATTTGACTTCGAGGGTTTCGCGGGAATACCGTCTGCCTTTGCACACGTCGCACGTGACGTAAACGTCGGGGAGAAAGTGCATTTCGATTTTTATAACGCCGTCGCCCTCGCATGCTTCGCACCGTCCGCCTTTCATGTTGAACGAAAACCTGTCGGGTTTAAACCCGCGCATTTTCGCGTCCTGCGTTTCGGCGAACAGCATTCTGATGTCCGCGAATAATCCCGTGTATGTCGCGGGATTTGAACGCGGTGTTCTGCCTATCGGCGACTGGTCGATCGCGATTATTTTATCAAGGGCTTCCGTTCCCTCTATCCTGTCGAAATTTCTTGCCCGCGTGTACGCGCCGTTGAGTTCGTTCGCGAGCTTTTTATATAATATCTCGTTAATCAGCGACGATTTGCCCGACCCAGATACACCGGTTATACAGACAAACATGCCGAGCGGAATAGTAACATCTATATGTTTCAGATTGTTTTCGTGGGCGTTGATTATTTTTACAAAACTGCCGTTGCCTTTGCGCCGTTCTTCGGTAGACGGCGTTTTTATCCTGCGTTTGCCGCTCAAAAATTGCCCTGTTATAGAATTTTCTATAGTTTTTATCTCGGCTACAGTACCCTGCGCGACGACTTCGCCGCCGTTCACGCCAGCATACGGACCCAAATCCACGACATAGTCCGCTTCTTCGATAGTTTCTTCGTCATGTTCAACGACGATAACAGTATTGCCGACGTCGCGAAGTCTTTTCAGGGCGTTTATTAACTTGGAGTTATCCCTCTGGTGCAAACCGATTGACGGCTCGTCGAGTATATATAAAACTCCCATAAGCGACGAACCTATCTGCGTCGCAAGCCGTATTCTCTGGCTTTCGCCGCCGGATAAAGTCCCGGCGCGGCGTTCGAGAGTGAGATAATCAAGCCCCACGCTAACAAGAAATCCCAGACGCTCGCGTATTTCTTTTACTATATCTTTGGCTATAACCGCTTCTTTTTTGCTGAACGTCACTGCGTCGAAGAATTTTTTCGATTCAAGTATAGACAGTGAACACATTTCGTATATGTTCATATTTTTTACGCGTACGGACAGAGATTCTTGTTTCAGGCGTTTACCGCCGCAGGCAGAGCAGTTTACATCTTCCATGAGGTTTTCAAGCTCCGCTTTTATTCCGGAGCTTCCGGTCTGATTATACCTGCGCATGATAGTGTTTACTATGCCGTCGTGCCTGAATTTAAACCTGTGATTCCCCTTCTGCGCCCAGTATTCTTTAGAACCGGTGCCGAAAAGCAGAGCACTTAACGCGGGTTCGGAATAATTTGATATGGGCGTGTCGAGCGTGAACCCGTTTTCCGCGCCGACGGCTTCAAGCATGACTTCGCCGTATGTGTCGTTGTCCATTGTTTTGAACCCGTTGGCGACGATTGCGCCGTTTCTGATAGATTTTGTTCTGTCGAACAGCAATTTATCAACTGAAACCTGCTGTTTTACTCCCAGACCGGAACATTCGGGACACGCTCCAAACGGCGAGTTGAACGAAAACATACGCGGCGCAAGTTCTCCTATGCTTATCCCGTGTTCCTCGCACGCATAATTCTGCGAAAAAACCATTTCTTCCGGTTTATCATCTTCATTTTCGGCATTCCCGCCGTCTTGAACATTCTCGTCTTTTAAAATAGATATGACAACTATGCCGTTTGATAAATTTGACGCGGTTTCGACTGAATCAGTCAGACGGGTTTTCATATCTTCCCTGTCTTTGCGCATTACAAGACGGTCAACTAAAATATCTATATCGTGCTTTTTATTTTTGTCGAGCGCTATTTGCTCCGTTAAATCATATATGCTGCCGTCTGCGCGCACTCTCGCGAAACCGCCTTTTTTCGCGTCCTCGAATATTTTTTCGTGCATGCCTTTTTTGCCCTTTACAACCGGCGATAACACGTAAAACTTTTCTCCGTCGTCGATTTCTTCCATAATCTGGTCGATAATCTGGTCGATAGTCTGCTGTTTTATGATTTTGCCGCAGACGGGGCAGTGCGGTATGCCGACACGGGCAAACAATAATCTGAGATAGTCGTAGATTTCTGTGATTGTGCCGATAGTCGAGCGGGGATTTCTCGACGTTGTTTTCTGGTCGATAGAGACTGCGGGCGAAAGCCCCTCTATATAATCGACGTCGGGTTTGTCAAGCTGTCCCAGAAACTGCCGCGCATACGACGAGAGGGATTCCACAAATCTTCTGTGTCCCTCGGCGTAAATAGTGTCGAACGCGAGGGACGATTTCCCCGAGCCTGAAAGCCCGGTAAAAACTACAAATTTGTCTCTCGGAATCCGCACGCTTATATTTTTGAGATTATGCACTCTTGCGCCTTTTATAGTTATATAATTTTTTGACGACTCAAGATTTTTATCTATTTTATTTTCAAATTCCTGTTCTTTATCAATCTCCTTTTCCAATTCCAAATCGGCTGTTTCAATCTTCATCATAATTATATTTGTTCCTCGCTATTCAAAATTTATCTTTATATATCGTAATTATATAATTATACTCTGATACAAAAATGTTTTCAATCTTATCGTGGAACAACTTTTCAAAAGTTTTATTTCCAAATAATATCTTGTTTTTTAACTTTTTATATAAAAACAGACTGTATCATGGTTGAAAAAGACATAAAGAGTTCGTGTTGGAAATCTGTGCCAATTAATTGTGTAGGGGCGCACTGTGCGCGCCCGCGAATTTGAACCCAATTTAGGTTTAAACATGCGGGCGCACACAGTGCGCCCCTACACAATTAAAATTTTTATGTTTTACAAAAACTCTAATTAACAACCGCCATTTCCGTATCTTTATCGAAAAGATAAATCTTCTCCCGATTTATACCGACTTTAATTTTATCGCCGCTGCGAGCTGTAAAGTCCGGCATAAAAGCTGGTAATACACGGACAGTAAACGGCTGGGTTCCGTTTACGCAATAAAGATAAATACTGTCGCCCAGAAATTCCCTGACTTGAACTTCTGCGTCAATAATAGCCAAATGCGGCGCGTTAAAGTTATCTGAACTCGCTTCAAGTCCATACATATCTTCCGGTCTGACACCCACAAAAACTTCTTTACCTATGTATTCTCTGACTTTGCTGTATTTAGATTCCGGCAGTTTTATTTTAATACCGTTAAAATTTATAAAAATACCGCCGTTATCTTCATTAACATTGGCATTTATAAAATTTATCATCGGAGTGCCGATAAATCCCGCAACAAATAAATTACATGGGTGCGTATAAATTTCTTCGGGCGTTCCAACCTGCTGAATCATGCCATTTTTCATAACCACAAGTCTGTCGGCTATCGTCATAGCTTCCGATTGGTCGTGCGTTACATATATAAACGTCATATCAAATTTCTGATGCAGTTTTGTAAGCTCCGTCCTCATAGAGGTTCGCAGTCTTGCGTCCAAATTTGAAAGCGGTTCGTCCAGTAAAACGACTTTATGCTCCTTAACCAGAGCGCGTGCTAACGCTACGCGCTGTTTCTGCCCTCCAGACAATTCGCGCGGTTTACGGGTAAACAAGTGAGTGATGTCCGTAATCCGGGCAACCTTTTCAACTTTTTCTTTTATTTCAGCGTCGGACATATCGGTCGGCTGTAATCCGAAAGCGATATTCTCGAAAACCGTCATATGCGGAAATAGTGCGTAATTCTGGAACACCATTGCGATACCCCTGTCTTTAGGCTCGACTCCGTTTACCAATTTGCCGTCAATATACAGTTCGCCCATGTTGATATTTTCAAGCCCCGCTATCATGCGAAGCGTGGTAGATTTCCCGCATCCGGACGGTCCGACTAAGACAATCACTTCATGGTCTTTTATATCCAAGTTAAAATCTCTGACCGCGACAAGCTCGTCGTTCGGATTGGGCCAATTATAATATTTTTTATAAACATTTTTTAATGTTACGCTTGCCATTTTAATACACCTCTTTTAAATTGATCACGCCCTGTATAACGGCGGTTTCTATAAGCGAACAGTCGATATACGGTCCCATAACTTTTATTAATTTTACGCTATTTTGACCTTTCATTATTTTATCTAAAACCGAATAAATCGAATCACTGTCGAGGAATGGAATCAACCGTTCCAAGAGCTTGTCGTCCAATCTGTCAAGACTGCTGTTCTGGAACAGTTTGACAATACTTTCGTCGTTCATAAATTCCGCCAACTCGATTATTTTGCCGATATTTATATTTTGTTTTGCCAACTGTTCCGCAATCGCCGATAAAGTCGATACTTTCAGATAAGGCGCGATATTTAATATGTCCTGAATTACGTTTTTATCTTCAAATACTTCTTTTGCTATCTCCTGATTCTGTGTCACAGAAGATAAAATCGCCGCCTCGTTATTCGACGCCTCGCCCGCGTTCAGAAGCGTATCGACCGTTACGCCGAACGTTTCAGCTATCGAACACAGAATCGAAATATCGGGGAAACCTTCGCCGCGCTCCCATTTTGACACAGCCTGCCGCGTGACGTTCAATGTGTCCGCCAGCTTTGACTGAGGCATATCGCGTTCTTTTCTCAGACGCGATATGTACGCTCCGAATTTTACAATGTTCATATAATCAACCGCCTTCTTTAATTCAATTATTTGCATGTTCATTTTAAATCACCGCCAATTTTTTATAGAAATATAATATATCTGTACATGTACAATTATATTATACTACCGTAAAACAGTTATGTAAAGCAACGCTTGGTTTCCTTATAGAAATAAAAGCATATAAAGTTTAAGGGCGGGAAAATCCCGCCCTACAGACAATTTTTGATTCGCGTTAAATAATATTCAGAGCCAGCACGATAAAATTCAAAAGAAACAATATCGTTGCGCCGTATAAAATAGGATGAACTTCTTTTGCTTTGCCTTTGACTATTTTTATTATGCAGTAGAAAATAAATCCGGCGGCGATTCCGTAAGAAATATTATACGCAAACGCCATAATCAGCACAGTCATGAACGCCGGAAGAGCTTCCTCTATTTCGTCCCATTTGATTCCGGCGTAAGATTCCGCCATCATAACCCCGACGACAATCAGCGCGGGAGCTGCCGCCTGAGTGGGAACAATCCCGAACAGCGCGGCGAACGGAAGACAGAGTATAAATAATACGGCGGTAACTATCGAAGTCAGTCCGGTTTTCCCTCCGATGCCGATTCCCGCGGCGCTTTCTATATACGTGGTGGTATTCGACGTTCCGAATAACGCGCCGATTGAGGTTGCGGTTGAATCCGCAAACAGCGCTTTGTCCATTTTAGATTTAAAGCCCGTGCTTTCAAGAAGGGCTTTCTCGTCTTTTTCGTCGAAAATGCCGCTTTTACGCCCCGTCCCTATAAAAGTTCCGATTGTGTCGAACGTATCCGAAAGGCTGAAAGCGAAAATAAGCAAAATAACGGAGAGGATTTTCCCGGGATCTGCAAACAGGCTTCCGAAACCGGGATTGCCGAAGAAAGCAAACGCCACGTCTTTGACTGCGCCGATTTTGTTCGCAAATAAATCGGAAGCTGACGCCGGAAGGCTGACAACTCCCGGGTGACCTATAAGTTCCACTACTACAGCTATTAATGTAGCCCCGACAATGCCTATAAGTATTGCGCCCTTAACTTTGCGCATCATAAGAACGACGATTATTATAAGTCCCACAAGGGCGATAAGCGCGCCCGCGTTGTTGAAAGTCACCAAAGAGGGGACAGCGTCCGCTCCGGCAGTCGTGCCGTCCACAGTTGCTCCGTAC
>WQYZ01000002.1 GCA_009780985.1 Oscillospiraceae bacterium
TGAACAGATCAATAAAAGAATCGCGCACAAAAATAGCCAAAGCCACGGCAAGACTTGACAAATACAGAAAAGCCAGAATAAAGCATATCTTAAAACAACGCAAACTTCAGCGAAGAGAAGAAAAAGAGACCAGAAAAAAAGACCCCAATGAATTATTGTCAGATGTCATAGACGATTACGACGACGATATGACCGAAGATGAAAAATCAATAGATAAATTTGACAATGAACTCAGGGATATTATGTTCGACGAAGCGGACGAAGATGTGTGAGTGCAAAAACAAAATGAACGCAAGGGTTGAACCGCCGAATGTGTTCGGCACTTTCAACCCTTGCGCAATTTATATAAGTATATTGTGAATCGAATTAATAAAATCTAAGCACGGAAATTACCCTGCCGAGTATCGTCACGTCTTTTAATATAAGGGGACGCATCGACACATTGCACGGCTGCAGTCTTATGCTTCCGTTTTCTACAAAATATTTTTTGACGGTCGCTTCGTCTTCTATCATAGCAACAACTATCTCCCCGTTTTCGGCGTAGTTTCTCTTTTCAACCACAACGTAATCGCCGTTCATTATCCCGGCTTCAATCATACTGTCGCCTTTGATTCTTAAAGCAAACAGGCGGGCGTTCAGATAGCTTTGCTTATATATGGGAAAATCAAGATACCCTTCGTGGTTTTCGATTGCGAGTATAGGGATACCTGCGGTGACTTGCCCCAAAATCGGGACTTTTATAGATGTGCGCCTGCCGGTGTTGTCGACATTGTCAACTCTTATCGTCCTGCTTTTGCCGGCTTCTTTTTGAATATAACCTTTCTTTTCGAGTTTTTCCAAGTATGCATGAACGGTAGATGTGCTTTTTATATCGAGCGCGATTTTAATATCCCTGACCGACGGAGAAAACCCCTCTTTTTTTATTGTGTCTATTATAAACTCGTAAACTGCGCGCTCTTTATGATTCATTTCGCTCATTTCAGTATCCCAGCCCTTTCAATTCAATATTTTAATTATGTTATTACATTAATTATTTTATCAATTATATCAATTATGTTATTATATAAATAAATATTAATACAATAATATTATATCACAAAACAATAATCTGAACAAGTTTTTCGATAAAAATACTCATTTTTTTTACTGAAAATTAACAATTCAATATATTTTTTATATGGTATAATAGATGTGCTCGGGAACATCAAATCTATGGCAGATTTATTCGATTATAAAGTCATGACGCTGTGAAATTATAACGTCATACAATATATAGACAGGCGTATGCAGTCACAAATTCATACAATAAAAACATAATAATGTGAAATTGAAATTTAAAGGAGATTTTATATGTCAGAACTATTGAAACCCAGAAAAAATTATTCAGCAAATACTGATAACAATTCGCAAAACGACAACTATGCTTTATTTAACGACATCATGCAGCATAAAAGCGCGCACTGCGGATTTTGGCACGGCAATCCGCATCCGGAAAGTTATAAAAAATTATTTGATTATTTCGGAGTGAAAACGATTTTGAACTCGGTCTGAAACTCGGCGACACTTTTATGTGGGTTATCGACGGCTGGGGAGAATATAAACACTCACTCGGCGATTATCTATTTGATTTATACAAAGACAAAGATATTCCTCATTTACGCGATCTCACGGATGACGATGTTGATTTGGTCAAAAAATTAAACTGGCCCGATGTCAAATATTATGATTTTTCCAATTTCGAAAATGCGGCAAATATGGCGAAAGAGTACGGCGTGCCAATATTGAGCGGCGCATGGGCGCCGTTTTATCACAATGTTGCGGATATGTTCGGTATGGAAAATTATTTTGTAAAAATGCACACAGACCCTCATTTAGTTACGGCGGTGACCGAAAAATTAGTAGATTTTTATCTCGATATGAACAAAAAACTATTCGACGCGTATGCTACGGATATAAACGCGTGTTTTTTCGGCAACGACTACGGCACTCAGCTTGATTTAATGATTTCGCCGGAGATGTTCAAAAAATTCGTCATGCCGTATCAGAAAAAAATCGCCGATCAGGCAAAATCATATAATCTTTACACATTTTTGCACTCGTGCGGCTCTGTCGTAAAAGCGATTCCCGAAATAATAGCCGCCGGAATCGACGGACTTCACCCAATACAGGCGCTTGCCGCCGGGATGAACGCTGAAAATCTCGCGGATAAATTAAAGATAAATTGGTTTTTGTCGGCGGAGTGGACACGCAGGTTCTTTTGAGAGAGGGTACGGCAAAACAGATAAAAGACGATGTGCGGCGGCTGAAAAGTCTTTTCGGCAATAATTTCTTCGTATCGCCGAGCCATGAGGCTGTCCTGCCGGATATACCTCCGGGAAACATCGCGGCTATGTCGGAAGCGGCTTGGGAATAAAGTGACGTTTTGGGGAAGCAGAATTTTTTTCAAAAATAATAGAAATTTAACTTGCATTTTTTATTTATTTATGATATAATAACTTTTATATAGTATTTAAATAAGATTATGTGTTTAATTTTCAGGAGGTTGTAATTGTAATATGAGCATAGTTGAATGGATTTTCGGAGGAATACTTTTATTCTTCGCAGTATTTCTCGTAGTTGCTGTATTATTGCAGCACGGTAAAACCCACTATCTGTCCGGCACAATCGCCGGCGGAGCGGAGACTTTCTTTGGCAAAGAAAAAGGCAGAACAATGGATAAAATGCTCTCGACTGTAACATCAATAGTGGCTGTCGTATTTGTTATCGCCGTTCTTGTTCTTTACGTACTGCAAAGTTAATATATTAATATAAAAATAACAAAAACAGAGGCGGAATTATTTTCCGTCTCGTATTTTTATTATATGTCTTTAAGACGTCGCGCCCGTCGTATCGGTATTTGCGTTAGTCGCCCGAGCAGTATTCTGCGCGGCTGCTGCAGTAGTCGTCGTACCTGCCGCCGGAACAACCTGCTTTCTGTAGGCGCTGTACAGCGTCAGCGCATCCGTATACCTTGGAACATAAAACATCACGCCGTTTTCTTCCATGTAATCTCCCGGATACTGCAGCACTTCAGGCGTTTGATACGCCGTAGACAGCGAAAAAATCAAATCGGTATAACTGTTAAACGTTTTTGCGTCTATATTTGTATTAACCGCGCTGCTTTGAATCGCATTATAAATATCCTGCGCCTTAGATAAATTTTCAAGCGTTATTTTCTGCCTGAGAAATTCTTTTATAAAATCTATCTGTACTGAGGTTCTCTCTTCGTTTCCGGCGGCATAACCTTTATACCGGAGAAGCTCTATGGCTTCTTCCCCGTCTATAAGCTGCTGACCTGCTTTTAAATCTATTTCGGGTTTACTTTGATTCTTGGGATTGTCGGGATCGTCAGGATCGAAAGGAGGTTTGCTTTTTTCTTTTGCATCGTCGTACGGCAGCGGCTTATAATACATATCCATCGGCACGTTGTAATTAATATCGCCCAGAATGTCAAAAACACTCTTTATGGTATCATAGTTTACAACGCAGTAATAATCCATTTTAAGCCCCGTATACGACTTGACTGCCGCAAGCAGGGTATTAATGCCGTATTCCGCGTAAACTGCGCCCAATCTTAATGTATAACCCTTTGCGTCCACTTTCATATCGCATGAAAGCGGCGAAATCATAATCGTTTTTGTGATTGCGTTTATATTGAGCATAATAATAGTGTCGGCTTCACTTTTTGCATTGTCCTGCGATTCTCCGGCGTCCACCCCTACAAGCAGAGCCGAAAACACAGTGCTGTCTCCGTCCGGAATATCCGTATTGTCTATTGTTGTGGTTTCAAGATTGTTGTCTGGCGTGGTATCAGTATTATTATCCGAAGTTTCAGTAGTGGTCCCTGTTATGTCAGGTGTTATATTGGTGTTTACATATTTTACTATAAAATATCCGATCGTCCCGAAAAGTAATAAAGAAATAAACAAAGCGAGAAAAAAATTCCTCAAACTCGACAGCATTTAACATTTTCCTTTCCAAATTTATTTTTTTATTACGACTTTAGATTCAAAACAGTTCTGACCGCTTGATTTTATTTTCGCATTTATATAGTGCTCCTCTGTTTGTCCGTTAAGAGCGACAGTTCTGTATATTTCGATAATATCGCCGAATACCGCCTGCGAATTATAATTTAAATCGAGAGATAAAATTCTCTTTTTCAAATCGGGAGAGAGTTTTTCGCCGTCGTAATATAAATTGTCGCATATCAAATCTATATAAGCCGCGTTGTTCATATGCAGATTTGTATCAATATCGGAATACGCGACTTTATACTCAACCGTGCTTGAATTAACCGAATTTTCGGGGCTCTTAAACCGCCGCTGAACGGCGAAATCCAGTTCTTCGCCGTCAAATCCGTTCCTGAAATTTTCTTCTATCATATCGGGTTTAAGTATAGTTTTTTCTTTCATATCCATCAAAGCCCACGCCGAAACAGCTTCGGCGGCGATTTCTCCGTTTTTACTTTGATTGTAGATTCTGTAATTTCTCGGGAATATAACGGTTTTAGGTGGATTTGCCCATGTCTCGGCTTTTATTATGTCGTCCTCGTGAATTTCGGAATAATATCTGAAGCTGATTTTCGACAATATAAACGCAAGATTATTTTCGGCTAAAAACTGCGGGGTAGGTCCCCAGTTTTTCAGGGCGTACCACGCGGTTTCCTGCATATATCTGCCGATATAACCCGGCTTTAGGATATTGTTATAATCTGTGTAATAATAGTGAATTTTGTATTCGTTAGACCATTTCATAAATTATTTTCTTTTCTATTTGACATTTTATCGCTTTTTCGCATTATATTTTATAATTCTACATTTTTTTAATTATAAATTCAAGCAATATATGTTAAATTTTTTTCAAGACTTTTCCAAGCAAATCAACGCACGCCTGAACGTCGTCCATACTGCACAATTCCGCGCCGCTGTGCATATATCTCGTCGGAACGGATATTGCCCCCGCGATGCTCCCTGCTCCCGCGGACTGCATAACAGCCGTATCGGTTCCGCCCGCAGCCAAAATCTCGGACTGGTATTTTATATTATTTTCTTTTGCCGTCTGCATAAGAAGATTTACCATATCTTTATGGCATATAACGGAGCTGTCCATTAATTTTATTGCCGCTCCGTCCCCGATTTTTGTCGCCATAGGCAGACATTCCGGAGTGTCCCCTGTTCTTGTGACGTCCACTGCTATAGAGTAATCCGGCATAATAAACTGCGCGGCTGTCCTCGCGCCTCTCAGCCCGACTTCTTCCTGCGCTGTAAACACAAAATACAAATCGCTTTCGAGTTTTGTATTTTTCATGTTTAACAGCGTCTGAATCAAAACAGCGCACGAAATTTTATTGTCGAGTTTTGCCGCGGCTATTCTGTTGTTCATAAGAGTTATTATTTTGGGCGCGATAGTGCATGTATCTCCGATTTTTACTTTTATCTCGGCATCTGCCTTATCTTTGGCGCCTATATCAATATACATTTTGGAAGCATCATACTCGTTCGGTTTTACATTTCCTTCCGGTACGATAACGCCGTGAAGCCCGTTCTTGAACAGAATCTCGCCGTACGCCGCAGAAATCCAGTTTATCCCACCGACGCGGCTTACTCTTATAAACCCGCTGTCTTCGATAAACGTCACGATAAATCCTATTTCGTCCATATGCGCCGCTGTCATAATTTTTTTTGCGTTCACGTTCCCTTCGCTGCTTTTCTTTACGGCGATAAGATTGCCCAATGCGTCCGATTTAATCTCGTCCGAGCAGCCCGCTATCAATTCGCGTATCTCGTCAGATACGGCTTCTTCCGCGCCTGATACAGATACGGCGTTTACTAATTTTTTCAATATATCAATCATAAATATTTTATTCAGCTTTCTGTCTTAATTTTATCTTTTGAGTTTTATCACATTTTCAATAAGAATTTTGCATCTGCCGCATTCCGTGCCCGCGCCTGTGGTTTCGCCGACTTTTTCCACAGTGTCCGCGCCGTTTCTGACCGCATTCACCACCGTTTCAAGCGAAACGCCTTTACACCCGCAGACCGAGCTTAATATCCCGTCGAGTTCGCGCATACAGCCCTCGCATTCAAGGCATGTATTTGCCATTTCTTTTAATTCTCTTTTTGTTCTCGCGCCGCTGCTCATTGCCTTGCGCACCGTCATATAATCCACATTGTTTTTATCGCAAATTGTTCTGTTTCCTGCCATATATTATTTTCTCCCGTAATTTTATTTATAATTTTTATTTTTCTATTATACATGATATTTCAGTTAAATGCAATATATTTTTGTAAATTTTGCGTTTATTTGCGAATTTTGTAAAATTTGTAAAATTTGTAAAAAACGAGGTGTGCGATTCGCACACCCCGCTGATTAGAAAATGCTTATTTTTTCGGAAGTTATTTAAATTTATAATATAGTATAAGCTATAACACGATGTTGATGCCCAAAGGTTTATTAAAGTATATAATTGACTGCATTGCCGATTATGATGTCATATTCTTCAGTCTCATTGTTTTGGGTATCGGTTTCTTCCTGCGGCGGCGTGTCATCAATGATTTCAATGCCGCCTTCATTTATAACTATCTTTTCCATTATAGCTTCCATTTGAAAATCGCGCAGATAAATCGTTCCATACAAGAAAATATTCCCGATATACTCTTGTATATCGTCGGAGGAAATATCACCGGGAACAGTCAATGCCGCGTCGTTCTTAATAATATAACTTTGCATTGATTTAGGTTTTCTTAAAGGCATTTCATCGCCGACTATCACTAACTTACCTTTGTAGGTATTAAAACTGTTTGTTTTTACCCTGTCGAAAATACTTTCTGCAATAGTTTCGGGGACAATAACTGCTCCCTCAGTTATAAGTCTAAAGTCGATATTATTGATTAGATTTTTATCTATCTCGTCTTTAAAATGCACATCGTTGCGGGTGTACAAAGATTTTCCTTTAATGGTATATATATTGGCAGCGCCGACAAGCAACGGTGTATCAAAATATTCGTAGTCGTCGGGAATAACTGAAACTTCTGAATATTTATGCGCAGCCTTGTAAAAAATATCTCTATGCTTTTGATAGATTATTGCATTCCCGAAAATTGTCAGTTCCGAGATATATTTATTAAATAGCTCTGTATTTGTATCATGCGATACGTAAACCGTTCCGAATACGGTTATTTTTGAACTTTCGTCCAAGCCGTTTATAAAACCGTCATTTATGGTGATGTTCTGCCCGTATAAAAGCGTGTCTGCCGGATAAACTGTTGTGTTGCCATTTATATTCACGTTCAGCAAAGGCAGCATCGCCGCAAGCGTATTGGGCAGGGTGATATTTCCGTTTACTTTTCCTCCGGCTGAAAAAAGACAAGCAAATGTATCAGCTGTAATATTATTATTAACAAACCCGCTGCCATTAATATAGGTGTATACCTTTTTTTCTCCTAAAGAAGCATTGATATTTCCATCAAAGATACTGTTTCCATTCATAAAAGAAAATGTCGCGCCGTCCGCAATTTCGGTTATATTGACAATATTACCAAAATTTACTTTTCCCAATAACGGACGCGTAGACGTTGTTACGAAAACATTTACCGCATTTTGAATCGTCAACCCTTCGACCGCTTCAGGCGTTGTGGATGTCATATCTAATATGACAACATTTTTAATAAGTTTTTTCATTTAATTCATTCCTCTCTTTGCAATAATTTTTTCATTTTTTTGTTTGCGCGCATTCGTATGCTGCGGATTGAAGACGGCGGCATATTTAGCTGTTCGCCGATAATTGTGCTGTCCATACCCATAAAATATGTTTTGAAAACAATATCCTGTTCCAATGTAGAGAGTTTATAAATCACTGACATTACCATAATATTATCCAACACGGCGTTTTCAAAACCGTTATCGGAACACTGCGGCGGCATAGTCAGTGAGTCATAAGAAACTATACGCTTTTCATGCCTGCGCAAATCAATCAGAGTATTTATTATCGACTTGCTCAAAAATGCCTTTACAGACTGGTCAGGCAAAACTGACAATCTGTCATATTGTTCCCATAGGATTATTTGGGACTTTTGGATCAGTTCGTCCGCTTCGACAGCATCACGCGCCAAACGCCTTGATTTCAGTTTTATAAAATCGAAATGCCGCATGATAAAATCGTTAATCAAATATAGTATCACCTTCTCCGTTTTATAAGTTTCATATTTTTTTGCGCGCATATATATTAAACGATTGAAACATATAAAGTGTTGCAATTATTAAAAATTTAAATGCCCTGCAAAATAATTTTTTGCAAGGCATCATTGCCGGCATGAAAGTCTGATGGTTATTTGTGAAAAAACGTTTCTTAAGGACGATATTCGTCTTTAAGAATAGAATATCTCATACTATCGCGCATATCCCTGCCGAATTTCCGCAAAGTTCCTTCATAAACAAACCCGGTATTTATCATTGCCTGCTTTAATATTTCATCATCGCAGTAGCACAAAGCAAAAGCAACCAATATCCCAAGTTCATTAAACCCGTAATTTAATATTAGTTTATGCGCCTCTGTGACATAGTCTACGTTGTTATACTCGTCGCAAATATGAACCTCCAATTCTCTGTACCCCTTATATCTGTCTATGTCAACAAGCCCGACAACTCCGATAAGTCTGCCTGTTTCCTTTAAAATAACAGGGTACATTTCCTGATACTCTTTCCATATTTTGATAGTATCTAAGCTCTCATTCAATGTGGTGATTTTGATATAATGCATAAAGTGAGGTGATTTTTGTTTTACTTCAAGTAATCCGGTTGCGTCGCTTTCGCTCCATTCTCTGATTAATAATCTGTCAGATTCAATGGTTTTCATAACATTCCCTCCGATATTTAATAAGTAATCAACAGTAACATGGAAATGTTTTGCTAAAATCGGCAGCATAACAATATCGGGATATGTTACCGACGTTTCCCATCTTGATACCGTTTGCATACTGACATTTAGATATTCTGCAAGCTGATGTTGCGTTATGCCGCTTTTTATTCTTAATTTTTTGATCGTTGTCCCAATATCCATGTTTATTACTCCTGATTTGAATTTGTAATTTGTAACGTTACAAGCCGATTATATCACAAAACCATTTCATTTTCTATGGCACAAAACGAGAATGCCTTAAACATATTATGATATTATTGTGTAATATAGAATATTGCGTATCATTCATCAACGAAATAAGCATTATTTTTTATAAAACCTGTCAAAAGTAAACGGAATACCGTGTCCGGGATAGACTTTGTTAATCTGATACGTTTTTATCTTGCGAACGCTTTCGGACAACTGCTTGAAGTTCACGGCATTCGGCGCGGTTTCGGGTTTTCTTATATCTGTGAAAATATCTCCCGCGATTAAATCGTGTCCGTCCGTCCATATTCCTATCGACCCCGCCGTATGTCCGGGCAGATGAATCACCTGCGCGTCAAAACCGTATTCGCTCAGGCTGTCGCCGTCTGACAGATAAATATCGGGAGTGAATTTCCCATGCTTGTTATATTCGTCGAGAGCTTTTAACGTGATTTTTCTTATCTGTTTATTCATAACTAAAAATACGAGTTTGAATAAAATACTCCTGTACTTGAAAGATTTCATCATCATATCTATATTGGGATTTTCCACCAAATCCCTGTCGTTTTCATGTATCGCTATTTTTGCGCCGAATTGTTCTCTCAGCGTCAAAGCGTTGGCGACATGATCGTTATCGCCGTGCGTCAATACAATGAGTTTCAGATTTTCGGGAGTACACCCGTATGTTTCAAGCCACTTCAATAATTCGTCATAGCGGTTGTCAAACTTTTTATCCAAAGTCAAATGCCCGCCAGTGTCAAATAAGATAAATTTCCCGTCCTGTTTGCCGAGACAACAGTTTACGCCGTTCAGATCGATTCTGCTGATTTCCATGTTTATTTTTCCCTCTCTATAGTTATTAATTCTGTTAAAGGTTTTCGTTCGCGTATATGCCGGCACCATTTAATATTATCCTGAACAATGCAAATTCCGTAATAAAGAGTAGATAATTTGTAGTAAAAACACTCTTTGTTTTCCATTTTGCTGAAATGTTTTTCCAACGCCTGCAGTTTACGCAGATAATTTAAATTTTTCAATTCGTATTCCTGTAAATGCCTGTTACGGATATCCTCGGGCAGTTTGTCAAAAAAATACACTTTTACCAAATGATTATTCATGTTATCATTTAAATCTGCCGGATTTGAAAGCCATTCAAAAAATGCCTCCTTTCCTTTTTCGGTAATTTTATAGTATTTTTTCTGTCTGCCGGATTGCGGCTGTTCAGTCATTATCAAATAATCTTTTTCAGTCAGTTTTTTTAACGACGGATATAAACTGCCGTAACTCGCTTTGTAAAAACTGCCGATTCCTTTTTCAATATATTTCTTAATGTCATAACCTGTAAGCGACTCGTCGAGAACCATTCCGATGATAATAAATTCAAGCATATAAACCTCCGATATATCGTATAGATATATTATATCAATATATTTTGTTTTTGTCAAGCGGTTTGCAAAAATATTTATAAATATCCTACCTAAACAAACTGTTTAAAGGCAAACAACAAATTGATAATTGACTTATCGCCTTTATTCAAATATAATATAGTCAGCAAGCTTGTTAAAGAATAAATTTTATAGAGAGGTTGTTTATACCATGCTGAAAATAGGCGAAAAAATAAAAGAACTGCGCAAAAAATTAAACGTTACGCAGGAAAAATTTGCGGAATATCTCGACGTCACCGCGCAAGCCGTATCGCGCTGGGAGAGCGGAATTTGTTATCCCGACGTCGAGCTGTTCCCCGCGATTGCTAACTATTTCAATATATCGCTGGACGAGCTTTTCGAGGCTGACAAAAAAGAAGAAAAAATAAAGAAAATAAAAGATGAAATATATAAAAAAGATGTACATGGTTATCCTCTTGAAGCTATAGAATTGTGCAGGAACGCGCTGAAGGAGTTCCCGAACAATTACGATATTATGAGCACTTTAATCGGTTTATTAAAGAACGACGCAAAAAAAAATAAAGATGAAATTATAGAACTTTGCGAACGGATTTTAAACGACTGCGACGACAATCAAACGAAAATACGCACTCTGCGCGATTTAACAATGTTTTATAACGCCATAAATGATTATGATAAAGCGAAATCAACCGCGGAAAAACTGCCTGATATATCAGGCGGAATAGGTATGTCGCAGGAACTATGGCTTGCGCGGGTTTTGCAGGGCGAAGAAAAGCTCTTTCAAATGAGGAACGTAATATACTGGTTAATGGAATATTTAGGAAGTGAAATTAATCATTTGGTTGTGAGGAACCGTGATTTCTGCGGAGGTGATTATAAATCCGGTGCGAAAGAACGCATAGATATGCTTGAAAGAGCCCTTAAACTTTACGAATTGATTTTCAGCGACGGAGATTACGGATTCTATAATCTCAGATTTAAAGAAAATTACAGCGACATTACAGAGGAATATTTATATCTTGAAGATTACGACAAAGCCCTTGACTGTCTTGAAAAATCTGCGGATTATTTGATTGCTTTTGAAAATGACGAGGGAGAATATCCATATACATCGTTTTTGATTCGCGGTTATACAAACGTTGCCGGATTCTGGCACAGTTCTCCCGAAACTATGAGCTATCAGTTTATTAACGAATATCTTCTCAAAAAAGAGATTTTCGCTCCCATACGCGAACACGCAAGATTTAAGGCGGTTGTAGAGAAATTGCAACCGTATGCGAAAACCGTACAATATCAGAAATAAATTTTGTAGGGCACGGATTAATCCGCGCCCTACGATTCAAATTTTCTGAATTATGAAGAATTTTATTTAAAATCTACGGCTATCGTCACGACTTCATATGCCGGAACTTCGACCGATACAGAATTATCGCTGACTTTGAGAGGTCTTTTGTACGTCTCATTCAAGTCCACGACGATCGCTTTTACCACGTCGCGCTTGAAGTCGAGAGTTGCGGTTGAGCCTTTGCCGTTTGCGTCGTACAAACGGATTATCACAGTCTTGCCGTCTTTTGAATCTTCCGCCGTCTTGATGGCAGAAAGTATAACGTCGCCGGACAGCTTGAAGAAACTTCCGTCAAGAGGCAAATCGCCGCCGTGTTTTGTGCCGGATATAAAGGCGATTGGGTGTACAAACTCGTCTCTGATTTTTTTCAGCGTCTGATTTTGCAAATCACCGGGTATCGCTACGCCGATTGATATGTGATGTACGCCGTATTCCGGGTACGGGTCGGGGTCGTATGACGAACGGATCAAATTGACCGAAATTGAATTGTCAACGGTTCTGAATCCGTACTTCGTATCAGTGACAACCATTACCGGCAAACCTTCGTTTGTCGCCGGAATTGCGACTGCGTAACTGTTGCCGGGCATATCATGCTTATGTTCATCTCTGTCAATACTGCCGAACGGTATGTCATATCTGTATTTATTGCTGTCAAAATCCCACCGGGTTAAGAAATTCAACTGCGGCACTCCTTCTCCGGGTCTGCCGACTTCGTGCCAATCTGCCGTAATATCAAATCTTAACGTACTACTGTTATTATCAAGAGATATTTTGACATTTACTTTTGAGTTCTTGAATTTCATATCATACTGAACCCATTTTTTTATTCCCCACAGATTTTGGTCATATACTCGCACTTTATTTTGATTAAGATTTTCGACTTCCATATATGGACCTACTCTCCAGGCAGTCATGCCGTTTACATCGTCCTCCTGAATATAACGCAATCCCCCTGAACCAACCATAAGTAACTCTTTGCCGGTTTTCTTGTCTAATATTGAGATTAAATACATACTATTACGGGCGAATACTGCTTTAATTTTATCGTTTTCGAGAACTATATCATCGTCCGAGAAATCGTCTTTGCGTCCGCCCCTGAATGTGTCAAGGGATAAGCCTTGACGCGGTTCTTCCGTCAGGACATACGTCGCATATCCAAGAGCCGGAATTTTTGCCATAAACGCGATTTTAAAATTGTTATGCCCCCAGTAGCCGCTTTGACCCTGAGTGAGTTTCCATTCGACTGGTGTATCGTCAGAACCCTTTACACTAAGCTGTCCAATATCGTAATTCCAGTCCCAGACGGTTATTTCAACCGGATATTCACGGTCAAATTCTGTGGAATTAAACAAATGGAATATCCTGATTTTCCCGTTGCCTCTTTCCGCTTGCGGGAACTTGAATCCCTGACCGTATTCTACCGCATATCCTACTCCGCCGCCCTCTGCGATTGCGTGTTTGTCGATTTCGACAGGAATTGCGGACGTGTCAATTTTCGACGTTATTGCGCGCAGCGCGTTTGTGACGTTTGTATTGGCAGTCGCAAGAACTTTCTGGAATTCGCCGAGAGCGTATTCCCTTGTGTCAACTATGCCGGAGCCCGGAAGTATATCGTGGAAATGGTTGAACAAAACTTTTTTCCATGCTTCTGCAAAATTCTTGGAGTACGGTTTGCCGCTGAACAGAGAGGCAAATGCGCCGATTGTTTCGGCTTCGAACAGTTTATCCTCCGATATTCTGTTTGACATTTTTATTCTCGACTGCGAAGTATAACAGCCTGTGAATACAAAGTTCAATTCCTGATTTATTACCGGGAAATTGTCTTTGTGTGCTTCGAGTTTTTTGAAGAACTCGTGATATGTGCCGAATTTTATTGTCGGCATAACAGTCCAAGTCATCATATCCGCGATTATCTCGACATCGCGCCTCGTCGGACCGCCGCCGTGATCTCCGACGCCGTAAACTTTGAGCATAACGTCCGTGCCGTATTTTTTACAGAAATTGGGAACGTCGAAGAACATATCGTATTCTATAGAACCGCCGTACCACCATGGGTCCTTATATACCAATACTTCCGCGCCGTTGCGGGACCGCCATCTGTATATAGTCTCGTCGTCGAATGCGCGGCAGTGATAATAGTATTTCACCCCGCCTTTATTTAATATTTCGGGGATGCTCCAGTTGTGACCGAAAGTATCGGGCTCAAAATCAAGCTGCATAGAATCGGGTTTTACGTCCAATAATTTTGATAAATATCTTTTTGTATAGAGAATATGCCTTGCCAGCGATTCGCCGTTTGGCATATTTTTGTCCGTCTCGACCCAAGTCGAAGCCGCTATTTCCCATCTGCCCTCTTTTATGCGAGCTTTGATTTCTTCGAGCATATCAGGGTCATTTTCTTCAATTATTTTATAAACCGATGCCTGAGACTGCGAGAATGTAAATTGCGGATATTCGTTCATCAAATCAAGCATGGTCCTGAACGTGTCGACTGTGACAGCCGCGGTTTCCTGAAATCCCCACATCCAGTTCATGTCGATGTGCGCGTGCGACACGCATATGACCGTCGTTTCTTTTGCCAGCTTTGCCATAAATTCAAGTTTCTTTTCTGCTTCCTGCGCCGCCGGAGCGGTTATTGCGCCGTTTTTGTTCATATCGGCAATCAAAGAATCGACGACGGGCTCAATTTTTACGTCGTATTTATTTCCGTGTGCCGCCGAGAGTTTGAGAGCGTATCCGATTTGGCTTGAAATTCGGGACGCATGATAATTGCCGTGGGATAAATTCTTTAATAAAACAAGTTTATCAGTAAGAGATAATGCCATAATTAAAATCCTCCTCAAAATTTTTATAATTCAAATTAAATTACCAGCAAAAATTTAAGATTCAAGATTATTTTACCAGAAAGATTATACAAAATCAAGCTAAAATATGAAATTTTGGCAATAAAATAAAAAATTTTCAGTTTTACAAAAAAATACATAAAATATGTGGAAAAAAATATTTTTTTGTGTTAAAATAATATAAAAAAACTATCCAGAGAGAAAAATTTATTTATGAAAAACTATGATCTGCAAACCCCTGCTAAATCAACCGCCGGTAAAAAACAGGATAAAATATTGGACGCCGCCATTTATCTTATTGTAATTATAACTATGGTTATGTTTTGTCCTTTGATATATATGTTTGCAAGCAATTATTCAAGCAGTAATATTTCCGCGCAGAACAGTAACGATAATTCAAACGGCGGAATTTCCAAAACCCGAAAATATACGGTTACTGAAAATGAATTAGATATTTCAGGATTAAAAAACACAGTATACGGGGACTTGAATTTAATCGCAGCTAAAGTGACAGACGACGGGAGAGATATTTTATTTTGCGGCGCGGCAAACAGCGTTTTTAAAATAGCCGTAATTAATCCGGCTGAAACAGGCGGTGACGCACACAGTATTGCTATATATCAGTCCGCGCTTAAATATAATTTATATCAAAGCGTATCCGCCAAGGATTATACGTATAAAGATTACAGCGACGGAACTTTCTTTTTTTCCAACGATAAAACCGCTTTTTTATTTGACATGAATCAGATGAGGATAACTTCGAGTTACAACCTGCCGTCAAATTACCACATATATCAGACCGCTTTATCGAACGCCAAAGACAGAATTGCAATCGCGGCGGAAGAAGGTTTTTTTGTATGCGCGTCAAATGCGTTGATTACATCAAGCCCCAATCCGGCGGACATCAAAGAGCTTATTTCGACATATGTAAACGCGGGCGGCGTAAAAAATTCGGCAAGATACCCGTTTTGGTCAAACGGAGATCAATATATATATTATAAAATGTGCGCGGACAATTATGTCAAAAACGCCGGAATGACGACCGGTGTCCTCGGCGGAAACGAACAGCTTACTTCGCTTGAATGTACTGATTTCCTGTTTTTAAACAATGATTTTATATTCTATTATTTTTCCACAAACAGCGAAACGAGCCCTGAAAATCTGTTCAGATGCGGATATTTTACCGTTTCCGATAAAAAGATGACCGACATTATGAAATCGCAGGTTTATTATTTTGATATAAACGTCAGTTCAAACGGAACACATCTTGCGGCATTATCTCATAACGGAAACATGGTAAAAATAAGCATCATAGATATACACACTAAAAAACTGATATATTCTTCACTGTACGATGATATTTATGACTACTCATTTTCGCCGAACGAAAAAAATCTTATAATCTACGGCAAAAAAGACGGCAAAGATATTTTGAGCGTAATACAAATAGATTGGACGGAAGAATAATTCAGAATGTGGAAAGCGGGATTCGAAATTAATATTTAAAATGGAGAATTAAGAATGGAGAAAGATAAAATACGCATATTGGTTATAGACGGTCAGGGCGGCGGGCTTGGAAAGAGTATTGTCGAACAGATAGCGCAGATAAAACAGTCAAAAAAAATGAATGAATTAAAAGATTTTGAGATAACCGCCGCAGGGACAAATTCTGTCGCGGCGTCATCAATGCTCAAAGCGGGAGCGGATATTGCCGCATCGGGCGAAAATGCCGTCGTTTACAATTCAAAAAAATCGGATATAATAACCGGCGCAGTTGGGATATGCTTCGCGTACTCTATGCACGGGGAAATAAGCCCCAATATAGCAAACGCAGTATGCGAAAGCGACGCCGTTAAGATTTTGATTCCTATATCGAAATGCAATATAAATATAATGGGAGTGACAGATAAACCTATGGCGCAGTATATATCGGAAGCAGTTGAGAAGATAAGGGAATTTTTGAAAGTATAGTTATCATATAATATATTAGACCACCCCGTCGTCGTTTTCCTCGCCATAAATGGCTCGACGACGCCACCCCTCCCCAGAGGGGAATTTGGTACAACTTCCAAATGTTAGACAAAATTCCCCTCTGGGGAGGGGTGGCAAACGCCACAAACGCAGTTTGTGTAGCGTTTGACGGGGTGGTCTGTTTTAATATCCAAAAACAATAAAAACGGGAGAATTAGGAGCATTATTTAAACATGAGAAATAATTACGGAAATATCAGGACGCTGCAAAATTTCAGGGATTTTATAAAAGATAAAAGCGTATCGGTAGTCGGAATAGCAATAAGCAATATTTCACTCATGAAATTTCTATGCAAATGCGGAGTTAAAAAAATAACGGCAAGAGACAGAAAAGATATTTTTGCGGACGGCAATATCCCTGAGTTGGACGAATTGGGAAAAGAAAATGTCGAAATAAACTATATTTTGGGCGAAAATTATTTGGATAACTTAACGGAAGATTTAATCTTCAAAACCCCCGCAATACGGCGCGACTTACAGCCGTTTATTGACGCAGAGAAAAACGGACAAACTGTCACGAGCGAAATGGAACTGTTTTTTATGCTGTGTCCGGCAAAAACAGTCGCGGTAACCGGAAGCGCGGGTAAAACGACTACGACGACAATTATCGGCGAAATTTTGAAAAACGGCGGTAAAAAAGTTTATGTCGGCGGGAATATAGGCGTGCCGCTTTTAGGCGAAATCGAAAATATAACAAAAGATGATTATGTTGTCGTCGAACTCTCGTCGTTTCAGTTATTTGACCTGAATAATAGCAGCTTTGCGCCGAACTATGCAATTATAACCAATATAACGCCGAATCATCTGGACTGGCATAAAGATATGACGGAATACGCAGAGGCGAAAAAAGTCATATTTAAGAATCAACAAGCATCCGACAGAATTATTTTGAGTTACGACGACGATTTGACAAGGAGCTTTAAAAACGACGTTAATGCGACGGCGTATTTATTTTCAATGGATTTACTGCCGGAAGAATACAAAAACGGGATTTACTGCAAAGACAATTCTATTTTTGTGCGCGAAAACGGCGTTGAGAAAAAAATCATGGACAAAAGCGATATTTTTATCAGGGGCGGGCATAATGTCAAAAATTTCATGGCGGCAATCGGCGTTACATATGATATTGTCAGTGCGGACGCGATTAAAGCGACCGCGAATACATTCGGCGGGGTCGAGCACAGAATAGAGTTTGTGCGCGATGCCGACGGTATATCTTATTATAATTCGTCGATAGATTCAGCGCCGACAAGAACAATCGCCGCGCTGAATTATTTTGACAGACCCGGCGAAGATAAGAAAATAATAGTCATACTCGGCGGCAAGGATAAAAAAGTATCGTTTGACCCGCTTGCCCCTGTTGTTTATAAAAAGGCAAAAGCCGCAGTTTTATACGGCGCGACGAGAGAAACAATAAAAAAGTGCTTGGACGATTACAGCGAAAACAATCCGGATTGCGAAGATTTGGATTTGCGTATAGCCGACAGTTTTGATTCCGCCGTAATGACGGCGAAAGAATTGGCATGTGCGGGCGATATAGTCCTGTTGTCCCCCGCATGTACATCGTTTGACTGCTTCAAAAACTTCGAGGAACGCGGGAACAGGTTTAAGGAGTTGGTGAGGGGATTCTAAATTGTGAAAATTTATAAGGAGTTATTATTATGGAAATAAAATCGTTGATTGAAAAGTTTTCGCATGTCGTATCTGTTACAGGATACGAATACATGGCGGAAACGGCAATAAAAAAAATAATAGACGAAGATTTTCAAGGAGTTTTCGACGAAGTTTCTTTCGATAAACTTGGCAGCTGCCGTTTGGTGAAAAAAGGCGTGAGAAAAATCGGCGGCGTAAAAAAAATCATGCTCGACGCGCATATCGACCAAATCGGTCTTGTTGTGACAGAAATCTTGGACGGCGGATTTCTGAGAGTTAAACAGCTCGGCGGCATTGACAACAACATCCTGATTGCATCTGAATTTTACGTTTACACCAAAAGTTTCGACGACGAAAATCCGTTTATATTTTCGGCTGAAAACAGAATACCAGCAATAGCCGTAAGCGTACCGCCTCATCTGAAAAAGACAAAAGGCGACGAACTACCCAAAATTGAGGATTTGTATCTTGACACGGGTTACGATTCAAAGAAAGACCTTGAAAAAATCGTGAAAGTCGGCTGTCCGGTGAGTTTTAAGTCCGACTTTCTGAGCCTTGAAAACAATCTTGTCTCGTCCGTCGGTCTTGACGACAGACTGTGCGCCTTAACTCTCATGCTCGCGGTGAAATCGCTGAAAAGCCTGCCCGACGCCGATGTTCATATAGTTTTGAGCGTGAGCGAAGAAACCGGCGGTCCCGGCGCGGCAACTGCGGCGTTTGACATACAGCCGGATTTTGCCGCCGTTCTGGATGTGGGATTTGCAAAAGTCCCCGAAGTTGACGCGGGGGCGTTTGAGATATGCAAAGGCGCGGGCATATCGTATTCTGCGGCGACCAATATGAATCTGACGAAAAAAGTTATAGCTATTGCCAAAGAGAAAAAAATTCCCATACAGCCTATCGCCGAGCCGCGAAGCACCGGCACAAACGCCGACGAAATTCAGATAACAGGCGAAGGAATACCATGCGTACTTATCTCTGTTCCAGTAAAAAATATGCACACGTTTAACGAGATATGTTCCGTGCAGGACGTAGAGAGTACGGCAAAACTTGTGGCTGAGATTATAGAAAACGCAGGGAAATTGATTTAAGAGGTGAAATAACCAGCATGATAAATAAAGATTTGTTGAAAAAATTATGTCTCGCGTTCGGTCCGAGCGGAAACGAGTGCGAAGTACGAAATATAATTATTGATGAAATCAAAAACTGCGCCGACGATTATTATACTGACAAAGTCGGCAATTTAATCGCGTTCAAAAAAGGCGCAAAAACTCCAATGAAAAAGCGACTTTTCGCGGCTCATATGGACGAAGTCGGGTTTATGATTTCATCTGTCGATAGCGACGGGTATTTAAGGTTTAAAAGTCTCGGCGGAATCGAAAGTTCCGTTATACTCGGCAAACAGGCAATAGTCGGCGAAAAAAGATTTGCCGCGGTTTTTGGCGGCAAACCCATACATTTATTAAAAAGCGGCGAAGAAAATAAAGCGCGTCCCGCCGACAGTATTTATCTTGACATAGGCGCGCGCAAAAAAGATGAGAAAAAAGAGAAAGACGACGATAAAGAGAAAAATAAAAAAGAAGTTAAAGAGGACAAAGAAGATCAGAAACCCGTTGAAGTCGGCGAATTTGCAGTGTTTAAGTCTGAGTTTCTGGAATTGGGGCAAAACAAAGTCAAATGCAAGGCTATTGACGACCGTTTCGGGTGCTGTATTTTAATAGAGATGCTAAAATCAAAACTTGAATGCGATTCTTATTTTGCTTTCACAATCTGCGAAGAAATCGGGCTTCGCGGGGCGCGGACTGCGTCGAATATAGTGAAAGCCGATACGGCGGTGATTTTTGAGGCGACAACGGCGGGCGATATTTACGACAGAAAAGAGAAAAACAAAGTGTGCTCTCTTGGAAACGGCGCGGTTATATCCATAATGGACAACTCGACTATATACGACAGAAATCTCATAAATCTTGCACTTGATACGGCTAAAAGCAAGAATATAAAAGCACAGGTAAAACAAGCAGTCGCGGGCGGCAACGACGCCGGAGCGGTTCAAAGGTCTGGTAAAGGCGTAGAAATTCTCGCAATTTCTTTACCGACACGATATATACATTCCCCGTCGTGCGTCGCGGATTACGGCGATATGGAGGAATGCCTCAGACTCGCGCTTGAAATGGAGAGGATTATGTAATAATATGCTGTTTACGCTACTTTCCGGTCAAATCTTTAACGACCTGTTCATATGAGTATAATGACTGACGGGGTGTTCCGTCCGGTTTTACAATGCTGTAATTTGAACCTGCGTAATAATATTTAAACCAGTGGAATCTTGTTATTTGCGGAATGTCATATGCAGTTTTCATATAAAGTTCCAGTATTTTAGCATTTTTGACGTCGTCTGCATTCTGATCGCCGAGTTCGGTAAGCCAAACCGGCATATTTTCATCGCCGTATTTTCTCATTGTATTCAGCGCGACGCCTTTTATCGCTGATTCTAAATCATTCTCTGTAACGTCAAGATTTGTATCCACATCTACTGTGTTGTACGGGTGAATTGCCATTACGTCAAACGGCGAACGGTTGTATTTTGCTTTAAATGCCGTATATGCGTCCGTTTTATAAAATTTCGCTAACCACTGCTGCGCAGTGCCGTTTATCCCCTGTGGAAACCCGACGTTCACAGCGTCGAGACCCCCAAACACAATAACGGCGTCTTCGTCCCATTTGTCCGTATATTTACATCTTTCATACACCTGCGTGATAAGCGCGGCGTATTCGTCCGGCGTCAGATTCCACATGCCGTCTTCTTCATTCCAGATTTCCCACGCGGTGACACCCTCGTCTTTGAAATGCGGTATTGCCTGCGCAAGCACATCAATCAGGTCAAGCGAGTTTGTGAAGTGCATTATCGGACCCCAGCCTAAATCAATGCTTTCACTTTTGCTGGCATACGATTCGTAACTTACCAGCATCATTACTTCGATGCCTTCTTTAGCCGCTCTCTGCACAACTTTGTCGTAATCGTCCCATGAATGGGAAGCCTGCAGATGAATACGCAGACTTTTTATGCCGATGAGTTTATAATTTGCCCATTCGTCGTCGGAAATATAATTGCTGTCAGTCGGTGAAATCCCGAAAAAGTAGCTTTTATCGTCGGCTGTTATAGTCCTTGGACCGAAAATATCTGCAGTTTGTCCGGCGGTTGTTTGAATGGGTTCTGACATATTTTTGCTCGCCCCGCTTTCTGTATCGTTTGGATTTGTTGTATTTGTCGTTTTACAACCAGTGAAATTGAAGAAAATGACGGTAAGTGCGGTTAAAAGTATAAGTTTGATTTTTATATTTGATTTCATAAAAGACTTTATTTCTATTCTCCTTTTGTAATATTTGACATTATTATACTTAAAATACAAAACAAAGTAAACAGATTTTTGTTAATTTTATATTTTCAGGAGACAAAAATGGAATTATTTGATTTTCTTGATATTAACGGCAACCCCACAGGGATTGTATTGGAAAAAGGCGCGACTCTGAAAGACGGGCAATATTATCTTGGCATACACGCTTATATCTTTAATTCCGGCTTTGAATTTTTAATACAGCGGCGATCATATAATAAAAGTTTTGCGCCCGGCATATGGGACATACATTTAGGTCATATGATTGCAGGCGAATCATCTGTAGAGTGTATGATTAGGGAAGTAAAAGAAGAAATCGGATTGAATATAAATTGTAATGATATTTGTGCGGTTAAACGATTTTTCTGGGATGAGAAAGACCGCCATATAGTCGATATATATTTCATCAGAAAAGAATATGACCTTGATAAAATCATATTGCAAAAAGACGAGGTTATTGCGGTAAAGAAAATCGCGGGAAAAGAAATGACAGATATGATCAGGAATATGGATTATCGTCCCTGCGAATATAGAAATATTGTTTTGGAAGAAATCAAAAACATTCATCCCATGTCATAAACAGAGGAAACATTTTGTGAAAAAGTTATTTTTATTATTAATTTTGCTTTTTATTTTATCGGGGTGCACCGCTCACAGTGATGACAATTCAATTTTAAAATATAATAATAAACCTGTAAATTATCTTTTATTTGAACAAGATGATTTTACAGTAATAAAAACAAAGGCGGAAAATATAAAGCCGGAGACAATAAGATCTCCAATATGTTCGGATTATATACGGAATCTCGGATATTATGGCATAAACGCGGGATTTTTTAATACAGTGTACAGAGGAGCGAAACCCGCAGATGCAGATTTTATCAGTATGTCGATTGCATGGAGCAAAGAAGATGCGGAAAAAGACTTGGAAGTATGCGAGTTCAGCGTGAGAGATCCGGAGAAAGTCGCACTCGGCGAGGGACCTTATATTTCGAGAGGGACTTTATTTCTTTACGAGGACGATACAAACGGCGTATATGAAGCCGGCGTAATATCGGCGGAAAACTGCGACGATGTAGAAAATCAGATGAAACTGCGCACAGGTCGGGATTACGATTACATATATATGGTTGGCGGAGGTAATTTCTATTTAAACGAATATCCGAATATAGACGACTGGGATAAATGGAGAGAAGAAAAATATCTTACAGAAGGTCCGCTTGTAAGTGAAAATGGGAAAACCGGCAGAAGCGGAATCGGGATAAAAAAAGAAAACGGCGCATGGTATGTATATCTTGTAACGTCAGGGACAAACGGCGAGGGAAAACCTAAAACATTGAAAGATTTAAGGGATTTGTTTATATCTCTTGGCTGTTCCGACGCCATATATCTGGACGGGGACGGCTCTTCACAGATGAGATGTGCGGACAACAACGGCAACGTGATAGAAAACCCCGGAGATAACAGATATATATGGGCTATGGTCAGACTTATAAAGTCAAATGACTCAAACTGAATTTACAGAAATTTAACATAGACATCTTGCATTTTTTATTTAGATATAGTATATTATTTAATTAATCAATAATTTGAAAGGGGCTAATTTTACTGTGTTTAAGGCAACAGTTTATATTATTTACAACAGTAATAATAACAATAATAATAAGTCTGCGCCTAATAATTGGAGACAGGCTTTTAGTCCCTTTTGATTTTTATAAAAGTTAGCGTAAAAAATAACTTACAATAAGAACGCAAAGCGGCTAAGGACACACGAAAAAATCGTGAAAAGACCTTAGCCATTATTTTATAACAAAAGGTAACTGTATAATGAATAATACGCAAAATAAGAAAGCAAAAAAATTATGGGCTGTATTGCTGCCGTTGGGAATTTTGTTGATTGTTGCGGGAATAATTCAGAATGATTATCATGATACTTTAATAAAAGCGGTAACAATTTGCTTGGAGTGTATCGGGATTGGGTAATATAATAAAGAAAATAAAAATAAGCAGACGCAGAATTATACAGCTTATGTCGGCGGTTATATATAACTTAAATTTTAAGGGATTTGCCGAAGGCAAAATTTACAGGGGAAATATTAAAGGCGTCTGCGTTCCGGGTTTGAACTGTTATTCCTGCCCGGGAGCAATAGCCGCCTGCCCTTTGGGAAGTCTGCAATCCTCGATGTCGTCGCTTAAATTCAAACTGCCGCTTTATATCGTCGGTATTCTCATAGTTTTCGGCATACTCCTCGGACGCGCAATATGTGCGTTTCTCTGCCCGTTCGGCATGATACAGGAACTCCTGCATAAAATACCGTCGCCGAAAGTGAAAAAAAGCATGTGGACGCGCAGATTATCGCTGACAAAATACGCGGTACTGTTTTTATTCGTGTTCGCGCTTCCCATATATTATTATATCAGCGCAGGAGCGGCTGTCCCGACTTTTTGCAAGTATATATGCCCCGCCGGAACATTGGAAGCCGGTATCCCTCTTGTTTCCGCAAATTCCGGTCTGCAAAAGATTGCCGGTGTATTATTTAACTGGAAAATATTTTTATTGATTATAATTGTTATTCTGTCGGTTTTTATATACAGATTTTTCTGTCGGTTTCTCTGCCCTCTCGGAGCGATATACTCGTTTTTCAACCGCCATGCGATGATTGGTATTTCCGTCGATGCCTCAAAGTGTACAAATTGCGGGAAGTGCGTACGCTCCTGCAAACTTGATACAGTTTATATAAACGACCGGGAATGTATACGCTGCGGCGAATGCCGGCATGTATGCCCCGTCGGCGCGATTAAAACAAATAAAATTATTAAGATTAACAAGGAGAAAACCCATGAGAAAGAAACTTAAAATTATAATACAGATAACTGCCGTAATTTTTATTATTCTATTTGTTTCAGCTGCGAATTTCAGCTGTAACGTTAATAATACTTCAAATTTTTCCGGCGCTTCAAACGCTCCCAGCCTTTCAGACAATAGTTCAAATCCAACTCAAATTGAAGAAAAGGTTGCGGAAGGCTACATGGCTCCCGATATCAGTATTGACTTGCTGAGCGGCGAAACCGTGAAACTTTCGGATTATCGGGGTAAAGCAGTGCTTCTCAACTTCTGGGCTTCATGGTGTCCGCCCTGCGTCGGCGAAATGCCGGATATTCAGAAACTTTCCGAAGCGTATCCCGACGATTTGGTAGTAATAGGGGTAAACTGCGGAGAAAAGAAAAATACGGTTGACGATTTTATCAAGAAAAACAGCTATACTTTCAACATAGGGATTGACGAAAATTTAAAGTTACAGGAAAAATACCCGTCAACGGGCATACCCTACACGGTAATCATTGACCCGGACGGAATAGTCACCGCCATACAGCTTGGGGTAGACCCTAAGAGAGATATGTATTCAGTTTATGAAGAATATATAAAATCCGCTTTGGATTATAAACAATAAATTATTTATGAAAGGTATTGATTGAAATTATGAGCAAACTAATAAAACCTTCGGATTATAAATCCGTATTGTCAGTGTATGAAACACAGAAAGCTATCGGAATAATAAAGAGAACGTTTGAGGATAATTTATCAGCCGCGCTTAACCTGAAAAGAGTGTCCGCGCCGCTTATTGTCGAACCTCAGACAGGATTGAACGACGATTTAAACGGAATTGAACGTCCGGTGGAATTTGACATTCCTGAAACAAAATCAACCGCGCAGGTTGTTCATTCGCTCGCCAAATGGAAGCGTATGGCTTTGCATAAATACGGCTTCCCTGTCGGGGAAGGTCTCTATACGGATATGAATGCTATCCGGCGCGACGAGGAATTGGATAATCTCCACTCGATTTATCACGACCAATGGGATTGGGAAAAAATCATCACCCATTCCGATCGCAATATTGATTATCTGAAAAAAACGGTCAAAAATATTGTAAACGCCGTATGCGATACGCAGGATAAAATAAAATCTGTATATCCGAAATTAAGCCCGAATCTGTCAAGAGAAGTATCTTTTATCACTTCGCAGGAACTTGAGGATATGTACCCTTCGATTTCGACTAAAGAACGCGAGGATGCATATGTGAAAGAAAGAAAGACTGCGTTTATAATGCAAATCGGCGATATTCTGAAATCAGGCAAAAAGCACGACGGCAGAGCTCCCGATTACGACGACTGGAAACTCAACGGAGATATTATGTTCTGGAGCGATATATTAAACCGCGCTGTTGAGGTTTCGTCGATGGGTATCCGCGTAGACGAAAAATCGCTCGACGAACAGCTTACAAAAGCTAAATGCGATAACCGCCGTCAACTGCCTTACCATAAAATGCTGCTTGACGGACAGCTGCCACTTACAATCGGCGGCGGCATAGGGCAGTCGAGACTGTGTATGCTTTTAATGGAAAAAGCCCATATAGGCGAAGTGCAGGTTTCCGTATGGGACAGCGATACAATCTCCGACTGTAAAGAGGCGGGAATAGAGTTATTATAGAAATATTTGGGGGAATAAATATGCTTAAACATCACGAAGAATCCATACAAAAATTAATTGATTATTTTTCTGGCAACCCGGAGGTATTGGCTGTTATTCTGGGCGGCTCCGTCGCCAAAGGATTGGAGAGACCCGATTCAGATATAGACGGGGAAATTATTGTAACTGATAAATACTATGACGAATTGCGCAAAGAAAACAAAGTGTCGGAATGTGTCTGGGGATATTGTACATATGAAAACGGGTATTTTGATATAAAATATTACACGAAAGATTTTCTAAAAACAGCCGCAGTTAAGGGAAGCGAACCCGCAAGAAACGCGTTTATAAAATGCCGCTGCCTTTTCAGCAGAGACGGCGAAATCGACGAAATCATTCCAAAAATCGGAGTGTTTCAGGAATCTGAAAAGAAAGAAAAAATGGACTCGTTTTACAGTGCGCTCATGTTAAATTACAACTACTTTTTTCCGGTATCAGTACCGACAAATAATCTTTATCTCCGTATGCGCAGCGCCTGCGATTTAATATTGTTTGGATACCGCCTGTTACTGCAGGATAATCACGTTCTGTTTCCATGTCAGAAAAGTCTCGGCGACGCTGTCGCTAAATTGCCAAACAAGCCGAACAATATCGTCGAAAAAGGCGAATGTCTGTTAAAAACCATGAGCGGCGAGGCGGCGAAAGATTTTGTGGAGACTATATTAAACTTTATTCAATATCAGCCCCCTAAGGATTACGAAGTTTCAACAAGATTTATCGACGACAATGAGTTGTGGTGGTATAAAGTCCGCCCGGTTATCGCCGAGTGGTAAGAAAATATATTCAGGAAGAAGGTGAAAAGTTTGAGACTTGATAAACGAGTTAACTTCTCGGTGCGGTTGAGATAATCTGCCGGCAGATTGCACCGAGATTAATAATTCTGAATTTGCTGTCAGTTCATCATCCGCGCCTTTTTAATTTTTAATAAAATCAATTTATAAATTATAAAATTAAAAACAGGAGCATGAATGATGATATTTAAAGAATTAATAAAAAAGCACAAAAAAGTTGTTATATTTTCTATTGGATTAAGCATTACTACTATTATTTTGGAAGCATTGGGCGTCAATATTTTTCAAAAGGTGATAGATAGGTTTACGGACCATACGCTTACTGTTTCGACTGTTTTGTTATACGGAGTTATTATAACGACGGTTGCCATCCTGTGGTATCTAAGCAATATCCCCAATACAAAATTGCCGAACGGTATTTATCTTGACTTAAAAGTAATGGCGTTGAAAAAAATGAGCGTGATAAACTACGCAGACTATCAGAAGTTTGGCGTAGGCAAGCTGATTCAGATGATTGAAAACGGAGCAACAGCCGGAAAGAATATATTAGTTGAATTTTATTTCCGTATATTCGGAGAACACCTGCCGAATATAATTATAAGCATAATTTTCATTGCGTTGATAAATATAAATCTTGTCTGGTTTATTTTTATCGGTTATATTGTAATTTTTATTATTACGAATATTGTTTTGAAATACTTGTACAAATATAAGAACCGTATATTGATAAACGAAGAATTTATGAATCATTATCTTGTGCGCGGATTAATGGAGCTTGTCGTTTTCAGAACAAACAAAAGATACGCGACGGAAATTAAAAAGACGGAAGAAGCGTCAAACGCGATCGTTTCGAATAAAACAAAAATTGAGCTGACACACGAGTTCTTTTTTACTTTTTTCTATTTGATGGTTATCATGTTAAGAATCGCTGTGATTTTATACGGACTGTTGTCAAAAGCGTTGTCAATCGGCGAAATTGTAGCTCTGATGACTTTTTTGGATAAAGCGTATCAGCCTATAGCGATTTTTAACGTGGGTTATGTGCAGTATAAATTGGATAAAGTCGCTTTTGAACGGTACAAAGACATATTGTGTTCGCCCGACGATATAGCTCTGAGTCAGGGCGAAAAAATCGATGTAGAACAGGGTAAAATTGAGTTTAAAAACGTCGGATTTTCTTACGACAGTAAAACAGTCATGAAAAATCTTTCGTTTGTTATTCAGCCGAATTCCTCCGTCGCATTTGTCGGCGAGAGCGGCGCGGGGAAATCGACTGTTATCAAACAGATTACAGGGCTGATAAAACCGTGCGAAGGCAATATTTTTATAGATGGATATAACTTGTCGAGTATGGATTTAAATCATTTCTATGACTATATATCTTACACGTCGCAGGATTCGCCCGTATTCAATGGAACGCTATATGAAAACATAGTATTTGACCGGCAAGTTCCCGAGGAGCAAATCATACGGGTATTACGACTTGTAAATTTAGACGAGTTTTATCAGGGTTTGGAGAACGGACTTTCAACGGAAGTGGGCGAAAGAGGGATTTTGCTTTCAGGAGGCGAGAGACAGCGTCTTGCGCTTGCGAGGATATTCTTTCAGAAAGCCAAAATTATTATATTGGACGAAGCCACGTCCGCGATGGATAACATAACCGAAGAAATTGTGATGAACAATGTGATGGAAGCCTTTCGCGACAGAACTGTTATTATCATTGCGCACAGGTTAAGCAGTATAAAAAAAGCCGGCAATATCTTCGCCTTAAAAAACGGCTGTATTGTCGAGCAGGGCAAATTTGACGGTTTATTGCAACAGGACGGATATTTCAAAGAATTATGGAACAGGGAAACACATAAACAGGAAGAAAGGTGATAATATAATATGAAAAAAGTGTCATTTATAGGCAACAGCCACACATATGGGGAGAACCTGCCGTGGCTGTTCGCCGACGTCTGTAGGCAGGGCGGCGTTGAAGTTTACGCGGTAATGTGCGCGCAAGGCGGCTGCGACTGGCAATGGCATCTTACTTCACACTGCGCGCTGCCGAACCTGCGGTATGGAAATTATGATTTTACGGTAATTCAGCAAAAAGCGCACCCGTTTGACGGCGCGGAAATGCTGATTGAACAGGGGAGCCCGTTAATCATGGAAATACAGGCTGTTAAAACGAAAGCCGTATTGTTTAATACATGGTCGGAGAAAAACAATCCGGACGGACAAAAAATTATTGACGACGCACATAACATGTTTTGCGAGCTGTTTGACGGCTGCCTGATTGCGAGGTGCGGTCCGGCGTGGCATTCACTGCGCGGGATTATAGATTTATATGATACTGACGGCTTACATCAGAACTCGTGCGGCGCGTATCTCAACGCCTGCGTGCTTGCCAAGACAATTTTTGCGGTTGACCCTCTTGCTTTGCCTGACGAAATTGAGACAAAAACGCTGACGAGAACGTTGACGAAAGATGAAATAAGACTTTTGCAGAAAACAGCGGCTGTGTTTGCATAGAAATGTAGGGGCGAACTGTGTTCGCCCCTACAGATTTTTGCCCCCATCGTGTCATAAATGCGCGCATTTTTCCGCCAATTTTATTAAATCGTTCGCTTCGTCAATATCCTTTATCCCCGAAACCACTATAATCAGTCCTTTATGCGACAGATTTTTGAGCAAAAACGGCACTTCGTCCAAGTCGGGGGCTAACACAAGCCCCTTTCCGGCTTTTTGTATTTTATGAAAAACATCGATAAAATTTGACATCCTCGGCTGTCCCGCGACAGCCGTCCACTGGATATTATCCAATCTTTTTACAGACAAAATCAAATCTAAATGGCGTATCTGCTCCTGACCATCAAGATGATATGTGCTGTTGTCGTAAAACGACGTGCAAGCTTCGAGTTCGGGCAGGACAAATCTTTCATAAAACGCAGGCGAAATCATAACTGAAAAATCGCACTGCAACTGTCCGTGTATCCCTCTCGACCACGTCTGCATCCAGCTGTGCGATGACCCGCCGTCGTTGCTGCCTTTCGATAAATCGTAAAACTGTTTCTGCGTCTTTTTCCAGACGTCCGTGATTTTATCGCGGGCAGCTTCTACAAATTCGGGATTGTCCACCATATCGACCAGAAGCGCGGCGTTGTCTCTGAGATTCGAGAGCGCGTCTATTATGCCGCAGTTGTCGTTCATGCCGACCATAAACAATCCTTTTGCGCGTTCGGATAAATCCGACGTAAGCTTTTTGTGAGCATTAAGCGCGACCTCGTCTTTATCATATACAAGTTTATTTATATCCGGTTCATCTATAACCGATTCAAACCATATTGTATCGGGCGCGTGTATTTGTTTTGCGCCGAAGTAACACGCCTGCGCCGCCACGCCGAATCCGGGCATCAAACTCGGTATCGCTTCCGCCAGATGAATTGTGTTTTTCGTGTAATGGTCAAAATGTCTGAAAATATAGTCCGAATCCGTGCGGGTTTCTTCCAGAGTGTATTCAGATTTCGATAGAACCAGCGGATCCGAATTATACGATAAATCCGATTTATCTTTACGCAATTTTATCGACAGACAGCACCTGTCGATATATTCTTTATTCCAAAAAGCGTCCATACGCTTTTTCGTTTCTTCCCAGTTTTCTTTGTATTTTATTATCATAGCTATATTTTCCTTTGAATAATCAAATTAATTTTAAAGTTTCAATTCCATTTTCAAGTGAGGGATATTTTCTTCTAAAAATTCTTTGCCGACGACTTTAAATCCTAATTTTTTATACAAATCAACGACATATTTCTGCGCGTCAAGCATAATTATATCCGATTTTTTGGATGCGATTGCTATATCCATAAATTTCTTGCAAACAGTCGTGGCGTAACCCTTTCGCCTGTATTGTGTTAAAACGGCAACCCTGCCTATATGGGCGATTTCGTCCGTATAATATAACCGTCCGCAGGCGACAGGGATTTCATTTTCAAACAATACGGCGTGATGAGAGACTTTATCGTGTTCGTCATATTCATTTTCCTCGGGTATATTTTGTTCTTTCACGAATACCGAAAACCTTATTTTTAAAGCCTCCGAATAATCTTCGCCGGGCGATATTATTTTCACTGTCACCATAGTTTTATCTCCATTCTACCCATCACATATAAATCGCGACGACGTTCTCCGCAGGAACGTCTTCCTGAATACAGTGCGCCGGAGAAAGTATATATCCCCCGTCCGTGCCGAAAATCGACAGTATCCTCTCCGCTTCTTCCCTGACCTGTTTGGGAGAACTGTTGACAAGCAAATCCTGCGTGTCTATCCCTCCCCAAAACGACATCTGTTTCCCGTATTCGGATTTTAACCGCTCCGGTTCCATTTCAAATGCGTTGGGCTGAATCGGGTTGAGAATATCCACGCCGCAGTCAATCAGCGACGGAATCAGCCTGAATACAGACCCGCACGTATGGTGCTGATAATACGCTTTTGTGAAAGTTTTTGTGTATCTTATCCGCTCTTTCATATACGGCGCGACAAACTCGTCAAACATATTCACAGACATAAATAATCCGCGCTGTGTGCCGAAATCGTCGCCGCTCGTCGTGCAGTGAATATATTCGCCGATTGCCCCGTAATACATTTTTATGACTTCTTTCTGATATTCCAGAATTTTTTCAAAAAACCAGTGAACTGTTTCGGGTTCTCCCGCAAGCCTGTACAAAAAGTCGTCGAACCCGAACATCCAGCAGCCGATTTCAAATATCCCGAAACACGGGTGTTCCCCGACTACGGCGTAATCCGTGTTTTCATACAGATTTTTTGCGCGGATTCTGTACTGTTCAAACACATTTTTATCTATGTCGGACGCTTTGGGAAACGGGAATTTTTTCACTTCGTCAAGCGTCATATCTTTCAACGGATTTTTCGCTATTTCCCAGCGACCGCCAACGTCGGCGTAACCTATTCCCCATATATCCACTCCGACATATTTGCCGGCGTAATCTATGTATTTATATAACGCGTCGTTTTTCGGCGAAGGCATACCGCCGGTCATTCGCGTGTCGATATGCAGTTTCTCAAGTATCCGCTCGTCCGTGTATCCCGGACCCAAATATTCCCCGCTTATGTTCAGTACTTTCTTTATATCTTCGACTGTTTTTGAACTCATAATCATAGTCTGCGGGCACCCGTATAAATCAAATACGGCGCGGTCAACCGTTTTATGCGCCGCCGCGTTTAAAAATCTTTCCCGGCTTGTGATTTTGGGCATATTAATTCAACCTCGTTTTTAGGGCGGGAAAACCCCGCCCCTACATATTAAATCCTTATTCAAACGCGATTCTGCTTTCTTCAAACGCGTCGATTTCCGACGTTATAACCGGTTTGATTCTGAACGCGCATTTGAATTCTTTCTCGTTGAATTTGTATTTTTCAAACAGCTCGGGACCGCATGAATTGGAGCCTATGCCGCTCTGCTTATAATCGACTGTGACAAAAGTTGATTTTGACGGCTGAAGCTCGTAATTATGTTTTGCTTCGTCGAGCATTTTCGGCGAATAATGCTGCGCGTTAAACATAAACGTATTTTCGGTAGCGTCGCTTTCAAGAGAGAATAACAACCCGTGACCCGCATAGTTTGCTACAGTCGCCCAGCGCGTGCCGAAATGCGAGCTGTTTTCCTGAGGGAATACATACGGTTCAAAATTGTCCGTAACGTTATTGCCGAACAGTCCCACTCTTGCCGCCCTGCGTTTATCAAGATACGATTCCATAGGTCCGTAGCCGAAATACTTCATCTTTTCGCTGTTTTCGGGCATTTCGAGTATTATGCCGAATCTCGGGATAAACGTTTTTTCTCTGTCGTTTTTATCGTTCTTATCATTTATGATTTTATCGCTTACTTTCGCGTCAACGTTTATGACTAAATCGCCGCTCGCGTAGATATTATATAAAACGTCAAGATACATAATCGGAGCGGTCGTGTACGCGCCGAGTGATATTTTGGATTTTATCGAGAGTTTCTGGTCGTCGGACGATACAATCTCGCTTAAATAATGTTTCTGAACGGTTTTGTCAAATCCAGCATGACGCCATTTCCACTGAACATTCCTGTCGTTATCCGTCGGAGCGCGCCATAAATTAAACTCTATGGGATTTTCTATCATCTCTTTGCCGTTGCTGTTAATCGAGACGATTTTGCCGTAATAATTGTCGTATGTGTAAACAGTATCGCCGGCGTATGCGACTATACTTCTTTCGTCTTCGGACGTTTCAACTCTAAGTTTTTTTGTCTTTTTGACTTCCGCCCATATAAATCCGTTTGCTTCACTGTTCGTATATGCAATTTTAAATTGCTCTATACCGATTTCGTGACCTGCTTCCCAGTACGGCGTGTTTTTGTTTGAACGATAAGACAAGTTCAGGAAATATTCGCCGGGTTGTGAAAATATGCCAGAATCAACTGGTATATTCAAGTCAAATATTTTTTCTTCCTGCGGTTTCAAATCCAAAGCGACAATTCTGCCCTCATATACAACAACGCCGTCGCGTTCAATGTTATAAAGCATATTTATATCCGTAGCATCGGTGAAATATCTGTGGCTCTTTAACGTTATTGTTACGGTTTTTCCAGAAGTATATTGCGAGTGCGCGCGTATGGGTCTGATAACCTGTTTTAATTCAAGCAGTCCCGTGTGCGGTCGTCTGTCTGGATATACAAGCCCGTCCACGCAGAAATTGCCGTCGTTGGGTTTATCGCCGAAATCGCCTCCGTACGTGAATTTAGTCGGTTTGCCTTTTTCGTCACGCAATGCAACACTATGGTCTGTGAATTCCCAGACGCATCCGCCTAAGAAATTGTCGTACTTATAGATAAGTTCCCAGTAATCTTCAAGGCAACCGGGACCGTTGCCCATTGCGTGGCTGTATTCGCACATAAAATACGGCTGCTTAAATCTTTCGTCTTCAAGATATTTGACTACATGTTCCGGGTGCGGATACATATTGCTGTTTATATCGACTGTGTCGGTATGCTGCACGGCGTTTTCCCAGTCCATATACGCGCCCTCGTAATGCACAAATCTTGACTTGTCGCGGGAACGTATACATTCCGTCATTTTTTTGTGATTTACGCCGTACGGCGTCTCGTTGCCGAGTGACCACGCGATAATCGACGGGTGATTTTTGTCGCGTTCAAGCATGCGCTTAACCCTGTCAACATAAGCCGCTTCCCATTCGGGCAAATGCGACGGGACTGTCCTGTCGCTCGTCCACATTCCGTGTCCTTCCAAGTCTGTTTCGTCTATGACATAAAATCCGAGTTTATCGCATAACTCCGTAAAACGCGGGTCGTTGGGATAATGCGACGTTCTGACAGCGTTGACGTTATGCCGTTTCATGATATATAAATCTTCAAGAAAATGCTCATACGGCGTGGCGTGTCCCAGAATCGGGTGTGAATCGTGGCGGTTCACGCCTTTGATTTTGACTTTCTGTCCGTTTATATACACGATATTGCCTATAATTTCGACTTTTCTGAACCCGACGTTCTGATATATAACTTCTTCGCCGCATTTCAAAAACAGTCCGTATAAAGCCGGCGACTCGTCGCTCCATAATTTTATGTCTTTGACGTCAATCGGCACTCTGCCGGATTTATCAACCGAAATATCGCCCTCAGTTATTGTTTCACCGACAGGGCATACCAATTTATATGATACCGTCGTGTTTGCAGTAGTGTTGATTTCGGCAATTACTCTGCCGGATTTGAAATCGTCGGAAAGTTCTGTTTTTATAAAGAAGTCCGAGATTCTCACTTTTTCGCGTTTTAACAGATATACTTCCCTGAAAATACCCGACATTCTCCACATATCCTGGTCTTCGAGATATGTGCCGTCGCACCATTTCAATACAAGAACCGCTATTCTGTTTCTGCCTTTTTTTACAAATTCAGTAATATTTATTTCGCTCGTCATATGCGAAACCTGAGAATACGCGGCAAACCGTCCGTTTATCCAGACATAAAAACAGGAATCCACACCCTCGAAGTTCAGCATAATATCGCTGTTATTTATAAAATCGTCCTCAAGATAAAAGTCCCTGTAATATGCTCCGCATGGATTTTCGTCGGGAACAAACGGCGGGTCGTTTGGTACTGGGTAGTTTACGTTTGTGTAATTGGGCACGTCGTAATGATTTTTATTTGGGTCGTCGTCGCCCGTGACTGCATTTCCAGCCATTTGCCAGTTCATGGGAACCTGTATAGTTTCCATAAAAAACGCGTCAAAATTTATGTCCGCGAAGTCGTCTATATCCGCGATTGACCTGAAATAGTTGAAATTCCAGTCACCGCATAAAGTTTTAAAGTTCGGCGATGTGCCTCGTATTGCCCTTTTTGCCTTGTATTCGCAGGCATACGGTATAAAATACGCTCTGGGTTCTTCGCAGTTGTAATGTAAAACGTCGAGTCTTTTATAATAGTCAGGGAAAAAAGTTTTGAACATCAATTTAATCCTCCAACAATTTTTATTATATTTTTATATATTCTCAAAAATCTTATTTATCGGCACATGCAGTTCTTCGCCGAACGTATGCGTGACGATTTCTTTTATTTTTATTTGCTCTTTGTCTATATCGTCGATTCCGTTTTCGATTTCTTTAATTTCCTTGTCAGAATAATAGTGATAGATAACAGGGTCATTATATCCGCCGTTTTCCAAAATATAAACATTAATATTTTTAGTGTAAATATCTACAATCCAATATTCTTTTACTCCATGTTTTTGGTACAGATTTTTTTTGACAACCAAATCATGCGACAAATTGCTCGGACTTAATACTTCGACGACGAAATCCGGTGCGCCTTTTATGTTTTTGCCGTCTGCAACCATAGAAAAATCACTGATGATTTTTAAATCCGGCTGTACTGTATTTTCGTTATCAAATACAACGTCAACAAGTTCGCCGTAAACACTAAATTTTTTGCTGTTTAAAATACTTTTAAATAAAGTTTGTAATGTATAAACAGTATCATGATGGTCTATAACTGGAGCTGGCGGCATATATTTCTTTCCTCCTATTATTTCATAGAATCTTTCTCTTTCATTATAAGGTTTTACCGCAATATTGCTCATAAAATCGCGCCTCTCTTTCTATTTGATGACGGGCGGCAATAAATTCGCCTACGGCGAATTTTAGCCGCCCCTACAACTTTACTATTCCCTATATTTTAATTACATCTTTTCCGAAATAATCCTCGCGGTTAGGGACAATAAAATCTGGTTTCGCCCAATAAATCGCGTTTTCGATGATTTTCAGAACATGCGGATTATAGTATCCCGGATTTGAATTATGCCCCGGCTGGAAATAGAATATTTTCCCGTTGCCGCGTCTGAACGTTACTCCGCTCCTGAATACGCTGCCGTGATTGAACCAGCCGATAAATACAACTTCATCGGGATTGGGTATCCCGAACGGCTCGCCGTACATTTCCTCTGAATCAATGACAAAATATTCCGGAACGTCTTTCGCAATCGGATGCGACGGAGTCACAGTCCACATGACTTCTTTTTCGTCGTCGCACCAGTGGAGGCGGCAGCTTGTTCCCATGAGGCGCATAAACGGTTTTGACATATGTGCCGAATGTAACGGGACAAATCCCATTCCGTTCAAAACTCTCCTCTGGACTTTATTCGCGACTTCGTCGGGCACTTCGCCGTGATGTCCGTGTCCCCACCACAGTAAAACGTCGGTGTTGTTCAAAAGCTCGTCCGTGAATCCGCAGTTCGGCATTTCCATTGTGACGGCTGTAAACTCGATTTCCGGGTTTTTAGCCAGATAATCCCCTATTGCGCCGTGAAGCCCTTTGGGATAAACTTTCGCGCAGTTCGCGTCGTGCAGTTCCTCAAGATATTCATTATACATTGTAACTCTAATTTTTTCTGACATTTGTATACTCTCCTTTTTTATTTTTGATTTATATAAATTAATTTTTTATCATGTTATTTCCGTATTCATTAAGTCTTTAACTACTTTTATCAACTTTTTATCCGCGCAATGAACTATACAGGCATACGCAAGGACATTGGTTATTGTGCCGTAAGCGTGGCTCGCCGTATTTCTGAATTCTTTTATTATCGGCTTTTTCAACGGGATTTGCGCTAATACATCCTCGCTCATCGGAACAGTTAATTCAAAAATATCAGCTACCGTTTGCACCATTCCGCGGCGCATCATAATATGTAAGTTATTTAGGTCGTTGGGACATGATATTTTTAATTCTTTTATTGCAGAAGATAGTGCCATTTGATTTTCATAAATTTTCTTTAATAAATACAGGTCTTTTCTGGTCATAACCATATGACCTCATCTTTTACGGCAATATCGTTTAAATGATTTAAAGGGTCGTTTTCAAAATGAATCAAATCAACTTCTCTTCCATATATATTAATTAATGTTTCATTTATCTTGTTGCATAATTCACAAAACCGGGTGAACCGTTCAAACTGGAAATCAGGAGTAGAAGCATATTCTATTAATATATCTATGTCGCTGTCAGCGTTATAATTTCCGCGTGCGAGCGAACCGAAAATCCCTATTTTATTCACAAGTTCAGAACTGTTGGAAACTATACTATGAATATCTGATGAAACATTGTTTAAATTTAAAATCTTCACTTAAAAACATTCGCCTCTTTTTGGTTTATATAAATTAAATTTTATTTGTGTTTTGTGAAAGTTGTGTAAATTAATATGTAAAGTATTTATTTGAATATAGAAAATGCTTTTACTATTCGCCGTTTATCACTCCAATTTGATATTCATCCTCATAAATTATTCTACCTGCATAATTTGTATAAACAATATCATAAGGGATTTGATACTTGTCTAATAATTTAAATATGGGAGCTAAACGCTCAAACATAATTTTTGCATTATCATTATTTTTGAAAAAGGTAATTGCGCCGATGGTATTGGCATTGGGATCGTCATTGTTTTCTCCGTAAAAAGGAGGATACGGTAAATTTTCCACAAACCAATTCTCAGTCTCCATAAATTTTTCTTTATCTTCTTCGCTGAATATGTCGTTTTTGACTTTACGCCAGCCAAGCGCAAAAATGCCTACAGGTTTTTTTGTTACCCATGCTGTTTCACGCCCCTGTATCCGCACATATTTAGGTAAATCCATTTTCAATTACCCTCCGAAAATTTATATTTCTACATTTCAATATAATAAAAAACTGCTGTCAATCCGTAAGCCGAGTTCTGTCTTGAACAATCATCTATCTTGACCGCCGGTTGCCTGGCGGTTCTTTGCCGCCTCATGCGGAAAAACAGGGCGCGTTCTGCAGGACTTTTAAATCCCGCATAATTCCGTCTTACATCGGCGTTGCTTCGGATAGGGTTTACACATTTAGTCTGCGATTACAAGAATCACAGATATTTGCGCAAAGTTGCCATTGCGCCGGTGAGCTCTTACCTCGCCTTTTCATCCTTACATGTAGGGACGAACTGTGTTCGTCCGTTAATAGCGGTGTATTGCGGACGAACACAGTTCGTCCCTACATGCGGTAATTTTCTGTTGCACTTTCCCTAAAGTTGCCTTCGGCGGACGTTATCCGTTATCCTTTGCCCTAAAAGCTCGGACTTTCCTCACTCAGATTTTACTCTGGCGCGATTGTTTGTACTGGCAGCAGTTTGTTATATATGCTATATTATAAACTATCTGTATGAATTTGTCAAAGATATTTTATGTTTTTTGTTATTTTACCAGCTTATTTTAACTTCGCCGCCGATTCTTGCGGATTCGTAAATCGCGTCTATCATCTTCATCAGAACAACGCCGTCGTGAGCCGTGCTGCGCGGCTGTTTATTATTTTCCACGCAGTATATAAAGTGCGCCATTTCTTTGTCGAATATAACCTCGTCGTGATTCGGCGCGGTTAATGCCGGCTGAATATTTACGAAATGTTTGTGCATATCGGAATATATCTCTATTTCCGGGTCGATTCTTACACCCGCTTTTGTGCCGAAAACCTCGACGTCGGCGTAATCCTGCTTGACGTTGAGATTAAACGACGCTTCCACTGATAATGTAAACCCGTTGTCAAATCTGACCAAAGCCGTGGTAAAATCTTCGACGCTGTGAACAAATTTCGAGGCGTCATAACTCGACACAGCCCAGCTTACAGGAGCGTCCTTGACTCTGTTCGGTCCCATATTGGAGAATGTCGTCCCGTATGCCGAGACTGGAAGCGGACATCCTGCAAGATAGCGGGTCAAATCCATGACATGCACGCCAAGATCAATCAGCGGACCGCCGCCGGAATAACTCTTATCGCCGAACCAGCCGCCCGGACAGCCGTTTCTTCTCACATATACAGCTTTTGCGTAATATATATCGCCGAAAAATCCGCCGTCGATAAAATCTTTGACGATTTCCGTATCGCCGCCGTAACGGCGCACAAAACCTATCATAAGTATTTTGTTGTTCTTTTTTGCCGCGTCTTCCATTTCCATCGCTTCTTTTGCGTTTAACGCCATAGGCTTTTCGCACAAGACGTTCACTCCGGCGTTCAATGCGGCGATTGTCGCGGGTTTGTGAACGCTGTTCCATGTTGTCACACTGACTGCGTCGAGATGTTCTTTTGCGAGCATTTCGTTGTAGTCAAGATAATATTTGGATACTCCGTGACGGCTTGCGTAATTTTTGACTTTATTCTCGTCTATATCGCAGACTGCCGCAACTTCGACTTTATCGCCAAGTTGTTTATAACCGTGCATATGAACATAGCTTATTCCCCCGGTGCCTATGATTCCGACTCTGATTTTTGACATAAAAAATTCCTCCAATATTTGGTTAAAATATTTATTTTAAATTCACAATTTTAAAACGATTCAGGAAAACCGTTTTATTTTGTTTATATTGTTTCAAATGGAATATGTTTTGCAACATATAAATAAATTTATGGGACAAAATATAATCAGACAATTTAAAAATACTATTTTGAGAAAAAAGATAAACTGAAATTTCAGTAAAAATATAAAAGATATAAAAAATAAAATAATATAAAAGACGAAAAAAATACAGATGTTTTTTATATAAGATTCGATAATAAAAAGGATACAAAAAATTCAGGAGGTTAAAAAGTATGGCTTCATTAACTTCAAAAGAGCTTACAGCTTTAGAAGACCAGCTTACAATGGAACAAAACGTTATAAGCAAGTACAGAATGTATTCTCAGACTGCTATAGACAGCGATATTAAAAACAAATGCGACTGTTTTGCAAACAAACACCAAAAGCATTATGATACGCTGATAAGCCAGTTGAAAGGCTAATATTTCCTAATTATGCTAATAAGCCGGAAGAAGAATAAAAAACAGGATGTCGAAAAACAAAAAAGTTGAAGACGGAGGAAAATAAAAATGAACAGCACAAGCACAATGTTTTCGGATAAAGACAGATTGCAGGACGCTCTTGCATCTCAGAAACTTATCACAGGAAATTACAACACTTTCACAAATGAATGCGTAACACCCGAAGTCCGCGGAGTTTTCATGTCTATATTGAAAGAAGAACACGATATGCAGAATGAAATTTTTACAGAAATGCAAAAAAGAGGCTGGTATCAGGTCACTCCTGCAGAACCGCAGAAAATTCAGCAGACTAAGACAAAATTCGGCGTACAATAATTACGCTTGTAATTTATTACTTCGTAATTATATATCTCCCTTTTAAATTTGGGAACAATGTCAGTATAAATATTTTAGGTGGCGAACTTATCGCTCTAATCAATTTAAAAATATAAAAATATACTCGTTGAAAAAAAAGCCAATAAAATACTTGCGTTCGTTGCAAGATATTTATTTAAGAATTAAATTCAGCATAGAAAGGCAGCGTCGCACAAGGCGCGCCTTTCTTGTATCTTATCTAAATAATATCTCGTCAATCCATTTGATTGCCATATCAATCCAGCGCGCCACATACGGCATAACCATGTTCTCATTCGGCGCGACTTCTTCATTTGCGAGCGACAAGCCGTGTTCGCCGTACGGAAATACATGCAGTTCAAACGGGATTTTATGCGCCGCGAGAGCTTCGCACATATAAAGCGAGTTTTCTACGGGAACTCCGGAATCCTCGGATGTATGCCATACAAATGCCGGACATGTGTCAGAATCCACATGCTTTTCAAGAGAAAATCTGTCCAATTCTTCATGTGTTGCGGGTCTGTTTTCCGCGTCGGCTAATTTCAATATGGACCCTCTGTGTCCTTTCTCTCCCGACGTGATTACGGGATAACCCAAAATCATACCATTGGGTCTGATATAGGAGTTTTCACAACCCAAAGTTTTTGATATAACGTCAAGTTTCCACAGTGTACCGATAGTTGCAGCAAGATGTCCGCCAGCGGAAAATCCGCAGACGACAATTTTATCTTTGTCGATATTCCATTCGCCGGCATGGTCGCGGATATATTTCATTGCCGTCGCCGCGTCCAAAAGCGGAGTATATCCAACCGCTTCTTCTTTTACGGAATATCTTAAAATAAACGCATTCATGCCAGCCGCGAAAAACGCTTTTGCGACAGGTTCGGCTTCCCTGTCGCTTGTGATATAATAACCTCCGCCGGGTAAAACGAGCACGGCTTTTTTCTTCAGGTTGCGCAGTTCGGGCGAATTTTCAGACACATAGGTTGTAAGAGTGATGTGCGGTCTATCTGGATATAACGGTATAGTTTTGTAAATCATATGTATTTTCCCTTCGATTTGGTTTTATTTTAACGGTTTTTAGTTTTTATGTTTTAAATATTTTATCGTTCCGCGATAGAACAGCCAATCTTCAAACAATTTGAAAACGCTGAAAAATGTAAAACCTATAATTCCTCCGCCTATAGGTATTGCCGTTCCTATAATAATGCCTATAAACGCGTCGTTCGTTGACCACAGCCGCAGTATAGCGATAATTCCCATAGCCAGTCCGACAAAAACAAATGCTGCCGAAATCGCCCATTTTACGACTTTTACCGCAACTGTTATTATGTCGTACATATCGGTTTTACCGACAGTCAGTTTTATTTCTTCAAACATCATAACATTTTCGTTCAGATAATCTATAACTTCGGGGTCTTTTAATTTTTTAATATCGCATAGATTTCTAAAGTGCGAAATCGATTCGCGATAATTGGTTTCTCCGAAAATATTTCCTGTATGATTTATATGTTCTTTGCATATATTGCAGATTAATCTTTTATTTCCGGTTTTGTCCGTGAATAAAAAATATTTATTTTTTTCGTCTGTAATTTTTGATTTGCATATACAGCATCTTTCCATATGTAATAAAACACCTCCGTTCCGGCATAGTCAGGCATAATCCCTGTATTTTTTCCAGACGTCAAGAACCAGCAAATATCTTTCGAGCGGGAGACCGTGAAAAGGTACGTTGCTTGTGCAGAAAATATAACCGCCGTTCGGTTTACCGTTTTCGATTGCATATTCCGCGCTGGCGATTACTTCCTCATTCGTGCCGGTCTGCATGAGAGCGCAGTTGACGTTTCCGCAAAGGCAGATTTTATCGCCGATTAATCTTTTTACTTCTTTTATGTCAACTCTTGCCATAGGGTCGAGGGAATGTATGCCGTGAGGCTCGCACTCTGCGAGCTGGTCGAGGATAGGCATAATATCGCCGTCGGTGTGCTTGATTGCATATGCGCCGGAATCCCGTATGCTTTTTATTATTCTTTTCAGATACGGGGTTATGTATTCCCTAAACATAACGGGAGAGAGGAACGGACCGGAATTATAACAGTAATCGGAGCATAAAATAAACGAGTCAAAACCGGCGTCAACAGCCTTTTTATTGGATTCTATCGCCCAGTTTGCCCAATCCTCAGCCTGTTGTTTAACCCCGTCCGGGTCGTCCGCAATTCTGTACGCGAAGTCGTACATACCGTTTCCGTCGGGAATACTGAACGTTCCGTCGCCGTGTTTTGTAAGCATATATTTGTCCCCGGAGATTTTTCTGATTATTCTTGCGGTTTCAAGCTGATTTTCAAAGTTCAGATGGTGTATGGGAATTATGGAATATTCGAGTTTCTCAAAAAGTTCAAGCATAAATTCTGCGTTTTCGCGAAGTTTTTTATCTGTTTCGGATTTGGATAATCCGTCGAGTTCATGCTGTCTTAAATAATCTTTACCCATATATTCCCTTGTAAGCTGGAATTCAAGTTCAAAAGTCGGGATTTGGTCCGGTATTTTGCACGTCAAAGCGGCGATCGCGCGCTCTTTGGGCGTCATTTGCGCAGGCATAAATACGTTCTCCTTTTATATTTTTTATTTCATAAATTCATATGTATATTATATACTATGTATGATCAAAAGTCAATTAAATTTTTTTATTTATTCTAATCCTGATTAACCAAATTATGCATATTACGATAAATATCCATGCCAGATATAACATAAAATCGCCGAAAACAGTATAAACTGTTTTGTCTTTTACAACTCCGACTTCCGCACTCAAAACCTCAGTCTGCAAGGCATCCGACTGTTTTATTATATCCCCCGTAGGTGAAATAAACGAGGAAATTCCGGTGTTTGCCGACCTAACTACATATCTGTTGTTCTCGACTGCGCGCAGTACAGCCTGTGCGTTGTGCTGATAGACCGCCGGGGAATCCCTGAACCATGAGTCGTTTGTTGTTATAATCAGTATATCCGCGCCGTCGTTGACTGATTTTCTCGCAAGCTCTGGGAAAATAGAGTCAAAACACACAAGACCGCCGTAATTTATCCCGTTTACGCTCATAATATTGGAGTTCTCTCCCGGGGTCAGCAGCGAATCAAACAGCGATATATTTGCGACAAACGGGAAAATGGATTTCAGAACATTTTCCATCGGCAGATATTCCCCGAACGGCACAAGATGACGTTTACAGTACGGCTGTATAAAATCGTAGTTTTTATCAAACGCCATAATCGCGTTATATTCGCTGTCTCCGGAATCATAAAAAGCCCCCGTAAACACAGTTAAATTATTTTTTTCCGCGAACTCGCATATATTGCTGTATAAAGAACTTCCGTAATCTATATTTGTCGGAATTGCCGTTTCGGGCCAAACGGTAATATTAGTATTTTCATCTTTGTATTTTTCCGATAGAGATTTGTATTTATTCAGCGAGACAGTAATTGCATCGTCAGCCCATTTTTCGTACGATGATACATTTCCCTGCACAATCTGAGCGTTTATCTTCTGCGTTTCCGATGGTTTATCGATATAATCGTAATACTCAATCCTGAAATACCCGAAATATGAATTTGCGAAATATAATAAAATAACGCATAAAATCAGCAGATTATTTTTACTTACAGGAATTATGAGCTCCGATTTGTTCAGTTTATTTAATATATACAACGCTATTGCCGAGTTTATGAAAATAATTATAAAACTCACAAAATATGTACCGAACAAAGATAAACTCTGTATAAAAAATAAGTTTGTGTACTGTGTCAAAGACAGTTTCGCCCACGTAAGCCCCGACAAAAACCATGACTGCGCCCATTCGACAATCACATACAGGCACGCCGTAAGGATCGGAAGATAAAATATATTAAATACAGTCGTATTTATTTTTTCGCGGACCCATACTCTCCCGAAAAGTTTAAGGCCCAGAGGCAGAATAAGCATAACAAAAGTCTGCAGAACAGGAAATCCGACCCACGCCGCAATCACTATAAAAAGACTTTGCAGAGGCGTGACTCCCGTCTGCTCCATAGGATACATCCATAAAAACCAGATATATACCGGAAGATAAAAACTCATTCCAAAGACGACAGTATATCTTATTAATTTATATCTTTTGTTTTTATTATTTAATATCTCGTTGAATAAAATCAGAAAAAACGGGATGCCCGCCGCAAACGACAATATGCTCAGCTGCGGGAAAATAAAAGGAACGGCAAATAAAAGTCCGGAGAGAATAATATATAGATATCTAAATTTTATTTTTATAATAATGCCTCCATGTTTACATTAATTAAAACTAATTTTTTATTGTTATAATTAGATGTGTCCGGAAACCCCGATTTACGTAGGGGCGGATGGTAATCCGCCCGTGATTTTACGGGACGATTACTTAAATTCAACGAAGTTTAATTTGTGTCCCCTACAGTTTCCGGACAGATCTATTATACATCAACAAAAATCGTTTGTAAATAGAAAAAATATATTATTTTATTTGACAATTTTCGATTTAACTGGTATAATTAATTTAAATGAAATTAAAAGTGGGTGATTCATTGTCCGATAATTATAACAGTTATGATAACAACAAAAATAATATAAACAAGAAAAATAATGCAAACCGGTGGGTTTACACTACAAACTATGATAAGAGGCAGTTTATTTTCACTATGCTTTTGATTTCCTTTGCCGTTTTAATTCAGTTTATTCTCCTGGGAAAACTTAGCGAGTTGATATACAATGCATGGAACAGTTATTTTCAATATACTTTCAATCCAAGAAGCATATTTTATAAATTTTTTATGTCAATGGATTCGGACGAATTTAATAATTTTATAAGCAGCATATCGGAAATAATCGTTTATATTATTTCTTTTGCGGTAGTATTTACCGTACTTATATTTTTCCTGCGCAAAGCGGCTGCGAAAACGGACATGTACGTCCAAAACAGGGTTTCATTTAAATTCAGACTGCCGAAAAACACCTGGGCTTTATTGATACTTGGTCTTTCGATTGTTTATCTTTGCGGTATGATTTCCAATGTTTTAGACTACTTTTTCAGATTTTTCGGCATAGATAAGATTTATTACGACACTCCCCTGCTTCCTAAAACCTGGTATGGATTTGTGCTTTATTTTATCGCTATTGTATTAACACCTGCGTTTTTCGAGGAAATTTTCTGCAGATTTCTGATACTGAATTCTCTCCGTAAATACGGAGGCGGATTTGCGATTATAACAAGCGCAATCCTGTTCGGCATGCTCCACGGACGCACAGACGCGTTCTTGTATGCCACTGCTATAGGGCTCTACAGCGCGTATATCGCAGTCAAGACAAAATCAATATGGTTTTCGATAATACTTCATGCATTTGTAAATGCAATGACATTAGTCTGGGGCTACATATCGGAACTGAAATCCTTGTCGTCCGACCATCTGGACATAATATATCTTTTGTTTTCGTGCGCAATATTTATATTTTCCATTGTTTATTTAATAATCACATTTATAATAAAGAAAAAGAATTTGACGCTTACAAAACACATAAACTATGTATATATAAGAAGAAGCAGAAAAATTTTGTTATTTTTCAATATTGCAACAATAATATTTTTATGCCTGGCAATATATCAAGCTTCGCAGGATTACAGTATATCGACCGGAAGTTCGGGATCATCGGGTTCTTCCCAAAGTCTGAGCGTTATCCCTGAACCTATGAATCAGAGATATGATATAAATATATGGGATATGGACAGATATGGAGTATAATACTGACGATTATTTCTATATGAAAAAAGCTCTGGAACATGCGGAAACGGCGAAAAATATAGACGAAGTCCCGGTAGGATGCGTCATTGTAAAAGACGGCAAAATAATCGCGTCGGGATATAACCGCAGGGAAAGCGACCAGAACGCTTTGGCTCACGCAGAGATTGCGGCTATAAAAACAGCGTGCGATAAAACGGGATTCTGGCGGCTCGACGGCTGTGATTTATACGTGACGCTTGAACCCTGCGTAATGTGCGCGGGAGCGATTATAAATTCGCGAATAAGACGCGTAATATTCGGCGCATCCGATAAAAAAGCCGGAGCGTTCGGCGGCGTGATAAATTTAAACGATTATCCGTTTAATCACAAACCCGAAATAATAAGCGGCATATGCGAAAATGAAACAGGCGCTCTGCTCAGTGAATTTTTCTCGTATTTGCGAAAGAATAAATAATAAATATGTCTTAAATCTATTTAACGCAGAGACACGATATATCGTGTCTCTGCGTTATTCTCCTATCCTTCAAATTTTTCAAACATTCTGTACAGCAAAATCGCAAAATCGCCGCGCGTCATTGTTTCGTCGAATGCGAGCCTGTTGTCTATACGTTTTAAAATAAGCCCCTCTTTTATCGGGAAGGCAATCTCCGCCCTGCTTTCTTCCGTACTTGCCGCAAATAAAAATTCATACCCGTCTGCAAAACCTCTTATATAATCTATACTTTCCCCGCCGTCGGGAAATTTGCAGTTCGCATATGTTGTCAGAATATGCGTGGCAATATCAAATATTACCTCTCTTGACATTTCCGCGTTCGGCGCAAACGATGTCGAAGAAGTTCCATTAATTATATTAAATTGATCTGCTTTATACGCTTCGTTGTAAAACCAATCCGATTTTTTTACATCTGTAAAGTAATCTAACTTTGCATTGTTCAAGTCCATAGATATTCCGAAATATTCAAGAAGCCGTACGGTAAACGCCGCAACTTCGGCTTGTGTGACGGGTTTATCCGGCGCAAACAGATTGTCCGATTCGCCTTTTATTATGTTTTTTGATTCGAGAAAATGTATCGCATTTTGCATTTCCTGCGGTTTTTTTGATATATCCGTAAATTTTTCCTCATATTTACCCTCTGTGTCGGAATTTATACTGGAATCATAAATATAAACGGAATTTGATAAACTCTTCGCGAAAAGCATTACATCGCCGGTAATTTCACCTGATATGGGCTTTTGCGTATATACTCCGTTGCCGTAGCCTGTATTGCCTTGCCGGTCGTATCCCCAGCTCCACAAAGTGCCTGCGCTTATGCTGTCGAATTCCACTGCTATTGTACTTGCATATCCCGCCGAAATCTGTATTATCCTTGTGCTGATATTTTTGATTTTAACCGGCGCCGATTGCGGCGCAAATGTTCCGTCGCCGAACTGACCGTCGCTGTTATCACCCCAAGCCCACAGGCTTCCGTCAGATTTTATCGCAACGGTGTGCAGACCTCCAGCAGAAGCCTGAACAACATTATCCATAAGTTTATAAGGCGTGGGGCTGTACGAATTAACGCGCCCTGTCCCAAGCTGACCGAGACTGTTGTCTCCCCAAATCCACAGACTGCCGTCTGTTTTTACCGCCGCCGTATGCCATTGTCCGGCTGAAACCTGCATGACGTTATCCATGATTTTAACCGGAGTGAGTTTATTTACCGTTGTATTGTCGCCGAGCTGACCTGTGCTGTTATCACCCCAAGCCCACAGACTGCCGTCCGATTTTATTGCCATGGAAAAATCGGCTCCGAGAGAAATCTTTATGACGTTATTCATTATTTTAATCGGGGTCAAATGCTCGAGTTTCGTGCCGTCGCCGCTCTGCCCATAATAATTGTCACCCCAAGCCCACAGACTGCCGTCCGATTTTATTGCCATGGAAAAAGAACCGCCCGCCGATATTTGAATCACACCGTCCATAATCTTGACGGGGGACGTTCTGTTTATCGTAAAACCGTTGCCAATCTGACCTTTGTCGTTATCACCCCAAGCCCACAGACTGCCGTCCGATTTGAGCGCGAGAGTATGCCACCCTCCGGCTGAAACCTGAACGACGTCGTCCATGACTTTGACGGGCTGTTGTCTGTAAACGGTCGTGCCGTCGCCGATTTGCCCGTAGTTATTCCAGCCCCAAAGCCACAGGCTGCCGTCAGATTTAATAAAAGCCGAGTGATTTCCTCCTGCGCTTATCGACGAGAACGAATCCCCGACTGCGTACGCTTTAATTGAGCCGACGGAAGAAACAGCGGGTACAAGCGCAAGCATTAATAAAAACGCCAGAAAAACGCTCAATAATCTGTTTTTGTTTCTCAAAATCTTTTTAATATTCATAATCATATGTAATCCCCATAATATAACAATTTAACTTACTTTATTTTATATTCAGACAGTCTATATAATTAATTATATCACGGGAATATATATTTTGTCCACTGTTATATTTTATATATTTGAAAACATTATTTCCGTTCCAGAATCTTTTTGACAATCTCCGAATTTACGGCGATCTGATCCATATATTTTTGAAACATGCCGACTACGACTACGTCAATATCTTTTATATTGGCGAATGTCTCCTCAAACGCTCCTTGAATCTGTCCGGGAGTTTCGCAAAGCCTGCCCGCGCCTAAAATTTTAAATTCATGGCACTGTTTGGATACGGATTTTATCGTTTTATACATCAGTTCCCGGTCTTCCCTGTAAAACGGCTCGCCGTTGTTGATTTTTCCGGTAACGGCGGAACTGACCCTTTCTATTCTGCTGAGATTGTACAGACACGTCATATAGAAATCCACGTCAAAATTATGTTCCTCGGCATACTCCACAACCTGCGGCATATGAGTGCACAGTCCTACAGATACGCCCGTATCTCGCATTATTTTTAGACGGGTTTTCAATTCGTCATACTTTTTTTCTTTAAAAAGAGCGTCTGTTATTGTCCCGTGATGATATATCGAAACCGGCTTATAATTCATTATCTGGTAAATATTACCCTCAAAAGACGACATCTCCGAAGCGGTCTGCGCTATCCACTGCAGCGAGCCGCCGTCCTGACGGAATTCCCTTATAATTCTGAAAATATGCTTGTCTCCGCGCAAAGTCATTGTGTTTATGCCGCATTCTTCAGCGCGGAACAGAGCTTTTTTTATATTTGCAGTTGTGTAGTAATCTTCCATTTCATTGTCCGCTTCAGACGACATATGCGACGTTCCGCTGAATATATTGCCGCCTATTATCATTCTGCTGATATTGACGTCAGAACCGCTTAATTTTACTGTGTTTATTTTCATATGGTTGTACCTCGTATAATTAACCTAAGTTTTAAATGTATAACTTTGCAAACATCGAACATTTGCGCTGAAAAAAATAATTATTAGACCTGTCCGAAAACTGTTTCTTTTGCCCTCTTTATTAAAGAGGGTGCCGCCTGCAGGCGGCGGGTGCTTTGTCAATTTTGATGTTGTGCGGGGAGGCAAAACACCTGTCACGCGGATTACACGCTGTTTTACAGTGGGTTACGCAGGTTCTCGCGTGCCACCCTCTTTGCGAAAGAGGGCTTTTGGTGCGACACATTTATGTTGTTCCACAGTTCTCGGACATGTCTATTAATTTATTGCTGTGTGCTTGCGTAATTCATTCCTTATTTCTTCAAGCTCCGAAGCGGGTAGAACCGAATCAAGCCTGCGGCTTTTTTCAAGCAAATACTCCGTCATGGTATATGAGCGCGCAATCGTAATAACCGGGAACTTAATGCCTTTGAACAGCAGATTAGTATACTCCTCCCTTGAGTCATCGTTGACTGGGAGTATAGAATCATGCAGGACGGCGTATTTAGCGGCAAGTTTAAAATGATTCAGTGCGGCGGCGGCATCATTTTTCTGAGCGTAAAGGAACGTAAGGTTTTGGTGGGCTTCAAAAAGCCGATAATTAAAATCACCTAAACTGCCTTTTTCTGTAAGAATATTTATTATATCAATAATTTTGTGATGCAACTCTATAAGCTCATCAGAATTGTACGGCTCTGTTCCGTCGTCAAGGGTGGTGTACATTAAGCCGTCAATGTAGTTCAGAGCAGAAAGTATGTCAGTCAAAATCTCATTCTGTAGGTGGTTATATCTTTCCGTACCCATAAGTGTTTGGGTAATTAAATTATTTCTTGAAAAAATTTTAGACGGCATTTTTTCCGCAAAAGATTTGGCTTTTTCTAATTCGCCCATAGAGGCGTATGTACCGCACAGATGTTGTATTGCCAAATGCCTGAGTATATCATCCGTACACTCAGCAAGAATTCTTTCGCTGAGTGTAATAACCTCTTCCCGAACTATTTTACCTTCTTCCAGAAGTACTTTACTCCCTAAAGGAAATATTTTTCCCTCTTTTTCAATTATTTTTTTTTCTTCATCATTAAAATCTCTGTAGTAGTGACTTTCATTTGAAGAAAGGGCTGACACAAGGCTATACATTAGAATGTGGCTGTTTGGATATTCTTTCAATCCGGCGCGAAGCAATTTTTCGGCTTCATCGTACTGCTTATTAGATAAATAGTTACTTGCCTCTTTTCTGATTGTGTCTATCCGTTTTTCTTTAGCGTCAATGTCAACGCCGAGAAGCATATCAGTTGTTACGTCAAACATATTCGCGAGTATGGGTATCATCGTTATATCGGGAAGCGTTAGATTAGTTTCCCATTTTGAAACGGACTGCGGGGATATATTCAGGTATTCGGCAAGCTGTTCCTGCGTCATGTCTTTTTGTTTGCGTATTCTTTTTAAAGTTTCACCAAAATCTTTCATATCAATTTCTCCTGTTATAATTATTTTAAATATTCAAAAACGTTTTTGTAATTACATTATAACAGAGATTTTTTGTAAAAACAATATATCGTTAGGTGATATTAATTCGCCCGTGGGGTGTTTTCTCGAGCAGATTTAATATTTATAGAACTTTACAAATTCTTTTCAAAGAACGGATAAACATCGGTTCCGTTCCATTTGTGACCGTCGTCGAAAGTTGTATGTTTGACTTTGTCGCCGCTATTGCATACATCATACGCTTTTTTCGCTATGTCAAGCTGCGCCGTGACGTTCGCAACGCCCGACGCGCCGTTTAAACCATCTTTTGTGCCTGTTTCGATAATAAGCGCGCGAGGGGCTATCAGCGACGCTATATCGCCCATGTCAAAATGCGTCCATAAATCCGGCACATAATTGCAGTCGCAGTTATCGTTCATCACAAGTAGCGATTCCAATGCGCCGTAAAAATATCCGCTTGTGCACGTGCATTTTATTCTCTCGTCCACAGCCGCGAGATACAGCGACTGCAAACCTCCGCCGGATAATCCCGCCGCGCCGATACGGCTGACGTCGCAGTCGGGACGTGTATGTATGTAGTCGATAAGTTTAGTCAAATCCCATACGCTCATGCCGATAGCGCACCTGCCCAACGGTATACCCATATAATTTATGGCTTTGCAGGTACATCTCCATCTGCCGTCTTCCTGCGCATTATATTCCGCGCGTTCTCCGAACCCCCTCGCGTCGGGGCAGAATACTATATATCCCATTTCCGCAAATTTTACGCCGTATGTTATATTAAATTCCGTCATATCGTCAACAACTCCGGGATGTTCGGTAACGCCCGCGACGCTGTCTTTGAAATTTTTAAAGTGCCCTTGCGCAGCTATAATTACCGGACGCTTTTCGCCGGGTTTAATATCGTTCGGGAGCAGAAGATACGACGGCACATACACCATTTCTTCAGTTTGTAGCAGATATTTTACTCTGGTATATTTATCAAGTTCGACGCGTTCAAGCTCTACATACTCGTTTTTGCACGGTTCAAACGTGTCAAAACCCAATAACTGCGAAAAAAGTTTTCTGTTTTCTTTCTGCCATGACTTCAATTCGCTTTCGGTATTACCTGTAAATCTGTTTTTACAGCCTTTTCTGAATAACGCTTTCATTTGTTCTATGCTTGTATAAAAAGTTTCGCCCTTTGAATTTTGATTCGCGTAATACATATTTCTAAATCTCCGTTAATTATATTTGATATGTTTGGAAATCCGTAGGGGCGCGCATTGCGTGTCCGTGTCGTAAATGAGACTCAATCACGGACGCGCAATGCGCGCCCCTACGGATTATTATAATTTCTATTTCAATCCCGATGTTTCCACCGTATCGTCAAATTCGCGACCTCCCGTTTCATATAAACCGCGTCTTGCGATTTTGTCGTTTTTCATCTCCTGATACGCATATTTGTAAACGTCGTAGATAAGTTTGTTCGGCACAACGATTACGCCGTCGCCGTCCGCGACGACTAAATCGTCGGGATATATCGCGACGCCGCCTATTGCTATGGGTATGTTTTTCTCATAATAGCGTATGCGCGCCTGATCCATAGGCTGTGACACATGCTTTGAAAATACAGGAACTTTCTCAAGTATAACTTCGTCAGTGTCCCTGATTCCGCCGCCGTTCAGAAGAAACCCTACCGCGCCTTTGTTCATATGGCTTAAAGTGTTGTTCGACCCCAACAATCCAACGTCAAGACCGCATATATCCAGACAGACAAAATCTCCCGGGACAATATCCTCTCCCCATTTGTCAGTGCAAATATTGCCGTAATACCAGCCGACCCATTTGGTATATTCTTCGCCCGTAACCATCGGGACAGGTCCCTCATAAGGCAGATAACGCGCCGTGCGCGCAAATCCTATAGCGCGGGTTCTCCAGAGCGGCTTTATGCTGTGATGCACCGTACCGTAATGATGATAGCCGCACCAATCCATGCCGTCACGGACGTCTGTCACGCGAAAATCCTTGTACATTTCTAAAATTTCTTGTTTGTTCATAAAAAATCTCCTTCTAAAATTTCTTTAATATTAAAGTTGATAACAAATCAAAAATGTTTATTGATTATATTATCAATCACTTTTATTTTAATATCTTTTTGTTTATACGCTTTAAATCCGAATATTACAAAAATTATTATCTGCAGAATATATACGACTTGATTGATAATTCCGGGCAATGACTGCGATAAAAAATAATAAAGGTTAAAATCATAGTTTGAACTTTTGCTGAAAATTATACTTACCGCATATGGTATCCCCAATGTCAAATGAGTTATTAACTGTACAATTATTGTGAAAAATATTGAAAGTATTAACACTTTAACTGCCGTTTTTTTCAGCCATACATTTGTTTCAAAAAATAAAATATATCCGGTTATAAGCGCGACAATAAATATATTGTCCGCCGCGCAGATAAAATAAAGTATTGCGGCGAATAAACCTATTGAAATTCCCAATCTGCTCTTTTCCATAATAAATCCCCCATTAAAACCCTATATAGAATTTATATCCGTCAGTTTCAGAATCTTATCTTCAGTTCTGATTCTGTAAAAATCGAAGCCGTCCAGTTCGCCGATAACAACTTCTGCCAGATACAAAACCCTGCACCCGTGTTCCAAATGACCGGCATACGCGTGTTCACGATCGCCCACAGTCATATGCAGATGAGGCGAACCGTCTGCGATAACGCCGTCTATCGAAGTGATTTCAAGCGGTTTATCCTCCCATTTTACAAATTCGTCAACCGGAGGCAGAGTCGTCGTCCCAACCATGTGCATAACGCAGTAGTCAAGCGTGCCTATCGCGGAAACAACGGCGGCGTTGCGTATGTTTTTGCTTGCGATAAAATTCTCTATGCTCTCCAGAAGATATTCTCCCCTGTCAATCCGCAGGACATGAACTTTCCCGAATGCACTACCCGTAAATATTTGCATAATTTATATTTCACCCCGCAATTTTATATATTATACATTATATCATAAAATTCTTTCATCTTCTCTAAACGGTTTTTGAAAGCGTCATATAACCCGTCGGCATTTTCGCGCATTGTGCGTTTGGTATTTGTGAACGGGTTTATTTTTGTCGCCGAATCCACCTGCTCAATCCATTTCGCAGGCACAGAATCCGCTCCGGTAAGCGCGCCTGATAAACCCGCCGCAATCGCCGTGACGCAGTCCGTATCGCGACCGAGATTTACGCCGGAAATTATCGCCTGTTTTACGTCGCCGTTTACCAATTTGAATATACATACGGCTTTTGTGACGACTTCGTTTGCGTAACTCATACAGTACGGCATACCCACTCCGTTATATACAGAATCGAACGCTTTGCGCAAATCCCTGAAATCTTTGCATTTTGCCGTGAGTTTAAGCCCTGCGTCTATTTCGTCCGCGATATTAACTCCCGCATAGTCTGCGTACCAGTTTTCACGCCCGTCCACAACAGAACGTCGGTCGCAGTATTTGTATATATCGGCAATCACGCTGTCTACTGTCGAATTAGGTTTCGTTGCGGACGCGATTCCCGCCGCTGTGACGCACGCCCACTGCAAACCTCTGCTGTTGGACGTCTGATATAACTGTCCCACTTCAAATATATCGTCAACTGCGGACGCTGGGTCGCCGGCGTTGATTAATCCTATCGGGTGACAAGCGCGGGCAAAACTGTTAAGACCTGCATAATCACAGTATTTACCTATATCCCTCGCGGGGATTTTCGATTTTGCAATAGCGAGCAGTTCCCCCTCGAACGGTTCGGAAACGTTGCCCGGAGCTTTCGGATTTATTTCCGTGCGCCATACGGCTCTGACGTCTTCGGCGTTTATTCTGCCGCCTTTACGCATAATTGCCGTAATCATCAATTTTTGACGTTCTATGCCGTCTTCTGTCGTTCCGGCGTCGCGTACCCAGCCGTTGTTGTAATGCTCATACGGAAGAAGCTCATCAAGCGTTCCGTACTTGTTTTCCACAGATTCATAAGACCAGCCTTCTACAACCGCCCCCATTGACGAGCCTATATGCGCTCCGCATATACAGCCGTAAAACTTTTCGCGCAACACAATATCCGTTGATATGTCTGACATAATTTTATCCCCAACTTTCCTTAATTTAAATTTTGATTTACATAAATAAATTCTATGCTTTTCTTTTAACTTTGAAAATAAATATAGCGATTACCGAAGAAAATACTTACTTTGTCGTTTTGAATATCAATTCTAACATATAATCGACAAATTGGATTTGTTGGGTTTCATCATTGGAAAACGCCGAGCCTTTGACATAGTTGTTTAACATTGCTGAAATAAGATTATGATATTTTTCGGGAAGGTTTGCCAGCCCCCATTTCCCGCCCTGTTCCTTAGATAAAACCAACCCGTCTTTTATGTACGCATAAACACGGCATGAATTCAAGATGATATATACAGGGTCAAAAGCGATGTCTTCCTTAGTGCTTGAGCCTACTACATCTTTGCAAATGCTGTCTAAATAAGCCTCGTGCGGCACAACGCCAAAAACATTTTCTATTTGTACGCCGCATATCACAATTCCGACACTTTTTATGACCGTAAAATCAGCGGCTAAACCCTCATCGGTTCGGTCGTCATCGTATAACGAAAGCTGTTTTTTCAAATACCATTCATTCCAACAACTTTGAAAATGCAGTTCACACGGAGTCGGATAAACAAATGCTTTACAATATTTTTCAAGCACTATGCTCATCTCAAACCCTCTGCGCGGAGCTTGCTCTCCGAGGTCTTTTAACACTTGCAAAAGTTGTAGTTTTGTTTGCTGCGGTATGGGTTCATTTATTACTACAATAAAATCAATGTCGCTCTTATCCCAATTAAAGCAACCAAATGCAATAGACCCATGCACATATATCCCAACTAAATTTTTGTCTAATAATTTATTATACTTTTCAGATATAATTTCCAATAATTCACTAAAATCCTTCATACAATTTCTCCTGTTTATTTATATTAGATAACCGATAATATAAATAACCTACATTTTTAACTATATCTTTCTATAAATTTTTCATATATTCAATAAACTGCGGCAGTGCGATTTCCGGTTCTTCTATATCGGGATGCCACCGCTTTTCCCATTCAAAACTGATATAACCCTGATAATCTATACTGCGCAGAGCTTCAAGACATTCTTTTACCGGCACTTCTCCCTCTCCCATAAGGCACAGCTTAGTTTTGCCGTCTTTATCTTTGTATAAATCTTTCATATGTATATGGGCGCATTTAGTCCCGACCGCGTCAAAAAAGCCTTTGACTGATTCGCCGCGCTCATAATTATTGCCCACGTCCCATAAAACAGCCGCTCCTTTTGACGTGATTTTGCTGAAAGCAAGTTTCATAAGTTCGCCGCCGCACCATGCGTCGTGAGTTTCAAACGCGACTTTTATACCCAGTAAATCGGCAAAATCGGCGCAGTAATTCAGATACGGCGCGGCGTAGTCTATAACCTGTTCGTTTGTCAGATTGGGATTTTCACCCAGAAATGACCGAACTACGGGAACGTTCAGATCGCGGGCGAGAATTATGTCGTCAATAAGAATTTGTCTGTTTTGTTCAAGATTTTTTTCATCTGAGGAGGCGAACTGGCTGTAAGCGCAAATCCCGCATATTTCTATCCCATGCTTTGCAAATACATCTCTGACATATTTGCGGTGGGAGAGCGGCGGATTGGGATACAGGCACGTACTGTCACTGTGAGAGCGCAGTTCTATGCCGTCATACCCGTATTCTGCCGCTTTTGCGGCAATTTCTTCAAGATTCCAGTTAGGACACGCAAGGTTTGTGAAAGAAAATTTCATAAATAAATCACCTTTTTCGTTTTATTAATTTTGTTATTGGGTTAATGCAGAAAATACTTATTAGCGGTATCTGTTTATCGTTTCATCGCTCCATACCTGCGCTTCAATATAAGTATGGTTTGTCCAAAAAGACATATATTCGGTGCGTATCGGTGGCATGCCCTGCTTTTTTTAAATATCTATGATTTCATCATAAGTGTATAAATTGTACTCCGGTTCTTCCTCAGTCCATGGCTTAAACGTGGGGAATGAGTCGCCGTATGTGAATGAAAGCGTGCTTTTATCAAATTCGTCGATGGGAATTTTTATCACGCCGCAATCAATAAACCACTCATAACATTCTTCCAACTCATTTTCTGATAATATCCCATAGTAAGGAACTTGCCGTTGTGGTTTACCGCCCTTTCTGATAAACATGGAGTAAGCGCGTTTCTCTACAATCCGGCGGACAAATATATATTTTCCATTAGCAAGACGCTTAGAATAACGTTTTGCATATACTTCACTTTTGGCGGCTAAATCAATTTGAACTTGTATTGCTTCGTCATCGTTTAAGTCTGATAAATTCACAAAAGGTCCGTGTTCTTTTTCAAAATAATGATATAGGTAGTACATCTTTCCCTCCCATACAAAAGTATAAATTTTCCACACGTTTCAATACTTTGTTCAATTCACCTTGCATATCTATAATAGCAAATTAGAAATATTAAATATATTTACTATAATCCATACTTCCATGAAAAACCCGCATCACATTTACGATTTTATTTTTCTTGTCGATTGTATATAAGATAACATACTTTTTCACAGTTGCCCGCCTGTACCCCCGGCTGGCAAGCGCCGAATCAAGCGATAGACTAAACCGCTCCGGCATTTCATTCAGAGATAATATCATATCCTGAATTTCGCGCATAAGTTTAGCCGCACTTTGCTCGGCGTATAAAGTATTGGCAATATATGAAAAAATTTCATCTAAATCGTTGTTAGCCGCAAGCGAAATATTTACTGTATATTTAATTTCTTTGAAATTATTAATAGCCATATTTTTTCCTCAACGCGTCAAATGCAGTTTCGGCATTAACCGCTTCGCCGTTCGCAATCTGATTTTCGGCAACTATTAATTTACGGTACACCTCAACCAAAGCAAAATCACGCTCATAGGCTTCAATACTCATCACAACCATATCGCCGTGTCCGTTTTTGGTGATAAAGATAGGCTCGTTTAATTTGCGGCAGGTATCGGAAATTTCGTTTGTATCACGTAAAACCGTGATAGGCATAATTTTAGGCATATAATCAACTCCTTTATGTCATAATAATATCATAATTATGACAGAATGTCAATAGAAACTTTCTTATTTTCTAAAATTTACTCTCATAAAGCGGCTTATATATAATTTTTGTATATCGTCTTTCCCCGCCGGAATCTTTCACGACTGTAACGTCCTGTATGCTTTCCATAAGGGTTATAGCATTTATATTAAAATTAATCGGCGGGAATTTTATCTGATTTATATCTTTGCTGGAAATGCGCCAAAATTCGACTTTTCGCGCGATTGTCACATGCGGCGAAAATTTATTGTGTTCTTCTTTAACATTAATTCCGCAGTTTGACAATTCGCCGAGAAGCGTTTTATTGATATTGCCCAGTATATTTTCCGGATTTGTTTTTACTCCCGCCCATAATAATTCCTCGCCCGGACGCGCAAAAGTCCCAAGTCCGTCTATCGTGCCCTTTATAGGCAATATTTTAGACAAATCCAGTTTTTTAACAGTTTCGGCGGCGGCTTTTCTCAGCGAATCAAGTTCGCTTACCTCACATTCCCCGACAAAAACCAAGGTTATATGAAAGTTGTCTCTCGCTGTGAAACTTCCTCTTAAAGTATGTTTCCGTATCTCTTCAAGACTGTCAGTCAGAGCCTGTTTAACGTAATCCGCAAATTTTACGGCATAAAATACCCGCATAATTTTATCATCTCCTGTGACTTTATTTTATAATTTTAAACAAAATTTTAAATATTCTTGATTATTTTATGTAATTTATAAAAAATCTCTTGACATTATGTATGCTGTTATGTTATAATAATATGCCGCTTATGTATGGCTGTAAAAATTTTGCAAAACAAATTTGCCATAATATTAATTACTATTTATTAATTGTTAATTGAGCATAGCGAGTCTATAATTGAAAGTGAGGTGCTTTTCGTGTTTGCAGTAGTCCAGATAGGCGGAAAGCAATACAAAGTCCAGGAAGGCGACATCATCTTCGTCGAAAAATTGACCGCGGCGGAAAATGAATCCGTAACGTTTAACGATGTTTTCGCAGTTTCAAACGCAGACGGATTTGTCGTCGGAACCCCTACGGTTGCCGGAGCGTCAGTCAGCGCGAATGTGGTTAAACACGGCAAAAACAAAAAAATCTATGTTATGAAATACAAATCCAAAAAGAACGAGAAAAAGAAAATCGGTCACAGACAGCCTTATACAAAATTACAGATACAGACAATCACTGTTTAAAATTATATCACAAATCTAAAAATAATTCAATACATTAATAATATTTATTATTTAGCGTTTAGGAGGTGCAATAATTAAATGGCACATAAAAAGGGCGTGGGCTCAACCAAAAACGGACGCGACTCCGAATCGAAACGTCTCGGCGTGAAAAAATCAGACGGGCAGATAGTCTTAGCCGGAAATATATTAGTCAGACAGAGAGGCACAAGAATACATCCGGGATTAAATGTAAAAAAAGGTTCGGATGACACTCTGTTCGCATTAGCCGGCGGTAAAGTAAAATTCGAATATTTTAAAAAAGATAAAAAATGCGTAAGCGTATATACGGAATAACGCAAAGTTTTAAATAATATGCCTAAAATAAAGAAAGAGTCCCTCAAAACCGGCGGCTCTTTTTTGCTTTAATAATACCTTTTTTCCCTCTTTTTCATACAATAATAATGTTGGCAAATATGACTTAAATTGATAAGTTTTTGCTAAACCAACAATAAAATAAGTATGAATATAAGAAGAGGGAATATATATGGCTTCAAATCTTACTCCTACTGAAATTAACGATTTAATGCGCAGAGCGAGCGGTTTCGACCGCGACTGCGATTGTAAAAATAAAAACAATAAATGTGATAAAAACCACAACAGAGATAACGACTGCAAATGCCATGACAAAGATGATGATTGCAAATGCCGTGATCACGGCAAAGACGATTGCGACAGACGCAGATGCGTTACTGTCTGCGACGGCGAAAAAGGAGAGCGCGGAGAGCGTGGCGAAAAAGGTGAGCGCGGCGAAAGAGGAGAGAATGGACGACATGGTGAGCGCGGTGAACGTGGCGAGAAAGGCGAACGCGGTCCTCAGGGACCTAGAGGAGAGCGCGGCGAAAGAGGCGAAAATGGTAGAAACGGTGAACGTGGCGAGCGTGGTGAAAGAGGAGAGCGCGGAGAACGCGGGGAAAGAGGAGAGCGCGGAGAAAAAGGCGAAAATTTGGAAACTCTGGCTTTATCCGCGCACAATCTGTGCGAACAGGAAATCTGCGTCGACGAATGCGGCGCTCATATTCCGCTGCCTGAAATAACGTACAGCAACGGGTTTACTCCCGACGAATGTTTCCGCAAATTTAAAGTGCACGAAAGCGGGCATTATTTCATCACCTACGAAATTTATACTTCAGATCCAAGTCATATATCATCGGCGGTATTTGACAACGACCATGTTATAGAAACAACGATTTGTATACCGAGACTCAACGGCGACCAGTTTACTGTTTCAACTATTGTATTCCTGCATAAAGACGATTATGTATCGTTAGTATTGCTCGGGGAAGAAAAAGGAATATCTTTACAGCCCGGCACCGGCGCAAGCCTTGATATATTCAGAATTGCGAAATAATAAAATCAAGGCTGGGGAAACATATGTTTCCCCAGCCTTTAATTTATATACTTATTCTGCTCAGAACATTGCCTATTCTGTCTTCATGTATTGCAATATCGAATTTATAATCAAAATCCGTTTCGGATTTATTAATAATAACGCTTTTTTTATCTTCTTTATTATTTTTATTATCCGAAAAGAAGTATCTTACATAATATGCCGCCGGATAAACTGAGAGAGACGTTCCTCCCACAATAAGCATATCGGCGTTTAGCATATATTCTATAGCGGAATTTACGCAATCCTGATTTAACTGTTCTTCATAAAGCACAACGTCCGGTTTTACTATTCCGCCGCAACCGTCGCAGCATGGAACTCCAACGGCTTCTGCAATATAAGCCAAATCAAATTTCTTATGACATTTAATACAGAAATTTCTGGTTACGTTTCCGTGAAGCTCTATAACATTTTTTGACCCCGCCTGCTGATGTAAATTGTCTATATTTTGCGTAATAACCGCTTTAAGTTTGCCTTTTTCTTCGAGCTTCGCAAGAACTTTATGCGCATTATTGGGTTTTGCGTCAAGATACAGCATTTTGGATTTGTAAAATTCATAAAATTCTTTGGTGTGAGCGAAAAAATAAGTGCGCGACAGCATGACTTCCGGCGGTGCATTATACTTTTTACCCTGTTCGTTGTACAGTCCGCCCGCACTTCTGAAATCCGGTATGCCGCTTTCGGTCGAAACTCCGGCTCCGCCGAAAAACACGATATTGTTTGATTTGTCGATATATTCAGACAATTTTTTTATTTTTTCTTCGAAATTCATGTTATTTATTAACCTCCGGGGTATTTGTCCTGCCGACGAGATAATCAATTGATACATTAAAATAATCGGCAATTATCATGGCTTTATCTAATGTAGTTTTGCTTCTTCCGTGTTCCATATCATTTATTGCTTGTTTGGATAGTCCAACCGCTTTGCCTAATACAGGTTGACTTAGATTATTATCTATTCTTAATTGTTTTACTCGTTCTGAAAAAAAATTTAAATTTTTCATAAAAACCTCTTGACAATACGTAAATAACGTACTATAATGTAAATATAGTATGCAAATACCATATTGCGAAAAAATAACAATAATAGATGTGTCCGGAAACTGTAGGGGCGGATGGTAATCCGCCCGTGATTTTACGGGACGATTACCATCGTCCCCTACAGTTTCCGGACAGATCTAATAAAGGAGAAAAAAACATGGAAATCAAAGTGAAAAAAATAATGAACCGCATGGATTTGCGCCAAATCAGAAACTTCGCCTTCGACCAGGGGCTCGACTCCTTCGTATACGAAAACTCCGCTACATACGAAGACCATATCTCAGAGGGCGCCGCACTTATACTGAAAAGGCTGAACGAGGCTTACAGGGACGACCCGCACTCGCGCAGTGACGCCA
>WQYZ01000003.1 GCA_009780985.1 Oscillospiraceae bacterium
ATAAAGTGCGGAATTGTGCTGTGATTGTTCTTGGGTACCTCAGCGGTAAGACCGTCTCCGTTCTGGATTATGACGGTGTCGCCTTCTTCGCGTATTACCTGATACGGAAAAGACGGATTCATCCAGTAATTTCCGCCAAGACCGCCGAAAACGTCGAAAGAGAAAAACTGGTTTGCCTCCCATTCGTTTGTTATGCCGTTGTTGACGAACAAATCCCATTGCGTATAATTTTCGTCCCAGTAGCCGAATTCTATATTAACCGTCCGGTCAAACGGTTTATAGTGCATCTGCGCGTTAAAACGGTCGCGCTGCGTCATTGTGCCTTTCCAGGGCTTTTTCATCGGTATTATTTCTTTTGCCATTTTTGCTGACTCCTTTATGATTTAATTAAAATTATTATAATATTTATAATTATGTGATTTAATCGTTAGCTGATACCTGATTGTATATCTTATCGAGTTTTGTCTGCGCGGCAGTGCTTTTTTTCTCATACGATATTGATTTCGTAGGTTATATCCAAATCGTATACGCCGCCGGCGTATATTATGTTAAGCATTTCGATCGAATCTTCGTCGCGGGTAAGTTTTACGTTCATTCATGCCCTCCCTTACCGCAATATTATGAATATTTTATTCCCAATTTAAATTATCGTGTTTTAATTATAAATATAAAAATTTTTTATAATGAGTTTGAGTTAAAACAACCACATCGGTCGGTTGCTCGCTTTTACTGCTCTGCGCCAGAGTTCCCGAAGTTCCGCCGCAGTTTATAATCGTGAACAAAATTGCAGTCAGCAAAACTCCGGTTATTATCTTTTTTATATTTTTCATCTCTGTCATTTCTTTATTTTATCGAAACCGTAACAATACTGCCTTTTTTTAGAAATACTTTTTTAAAGCCCGCGAGATTTTTGCACTGAACGCCGTTCAGTATTGGGATATATTCATAGCGCAAAACAGTATAATTGACGTCATAATCGCCAGTATTCGTAAGTTCTACAATATTCGCATCAATCCAGTTTTCTTTTATGTCGCAGTACGTAAGTCCGTAACCAAATTCATATAAAGGTTTTCCATGGAAAAATTTGTATGTGCGGTTTTCCATGGAATAATCGTTGAACGGCGGCAAATCCGCTGTACTTCTATAAAATGTCACGGGGAGCCTGCCGCATGGGGATTCTTTGCCGAAAATAATGTCTGCCAACGCTCCGCCGCCCTCCGCGCCGGGATAAAAACACTGGACGACAGCCGCGCATTTTTCGTCCTGTGCCGTCAGATTTACGCAGCTGCCGCTGACGTTTATAAAAATCACAGGTTTACCGGTTTTTATTATCTCGTCAAACAATTTTTTCTGTATTTCAGGAAGTTCGATATCTCGTTTGTCGCCGCTGATTGAACCGTTATACGCGTCGCCTTCTTCGCCTTCCATTGACGGGTTTAACCCCATAATCATAATTACAGCGTCAGATTTGTCTGCCGCGATAATCGCTTCGCGCGTCGGCTGTTCCGCCCAATCGTGCGCCGCATCGCCGAATATATCGCACCCTCTGGCATAATAAACTTTTTGATTATTTTCTTTTGCGGCTTCCTGAATCCCGCGTAAAAGCGTCGTATATGACGACGGCGTTCCGTTGTAATTTCCGAGCAGTACGGATTTATCGTCTGCATTTGGACCGATGACGGCGATTTTTTTGATTTTATCGCTTTTAATCGGCAGAATATTGTTGTTTTTGAGCAAAACGATACTTTCACGCGCCATTTTTCTGCTGAGACCGTGATGTTTTTCACAGTCCACAACGTCGTAAGATATCTTGTCGTATTCGCAGTCATTATCGAACATTCCAAGTCTGAACCGTGCTGTGAACAAACGCTCAACCGTCTCGGTTATTTTTTCTTCAGTTATATAACCCTCGGCAACTGCAACTTTCAGATACGGATACGAACAGCCGCAATTCAAATCGCAACCGTTGTTGACTGCGAGAGCCGCGCTTTCCGCTTCGTTTTTCGTTATTTTGTGTCCGCTGTTGATGTCGTTGATCGCACCGCAGTCGGATACGACATAACCGTCGAAAGCGAATTCGCCGCGCAGAATATCTGTCAGCAAAGTTTTGCTCGCGCAGCACGCCTCGCCGTTTACGCGGTTGTATGCGCCCATGACCGCCGACGGGTCGGCGTTTTCGACGCAATATTTAAACGCTGCGAGATATGTTTCGTACAAATCTTTTTTACTTACGACCGCGTCGAAACTGTGACGTTCGGACTCCGGACCGCTGTGTACTGCGTAATGCTTGATTGTTGCGTCAAGTTTCCTGTATTTGCCGCTGCCCTGAAGTCCTCTTATAAACGCCGTTCCCATTTTCCCCGTAAGATACGGGTCTTCCCCATAAGTTTCGTGACCCCTGCCCCAGCGCGGGTCTCTGAAAATATTTATATTTGGCGACCAGTATGTGAGTCCCTGATAAATCAGGGTATTCCCGAACTTTTTGTACTCGTTGTATTTTGCCCTAGCTTCGTCGGATATGGCGGTCGCGACTTCATACATCAATTCTTCGTCGAAACTCGCCGCCATAGCTATCGCCTGCGGAAATACAGTCGCGGTACCCGCCCGTGCAACTCCGTGCAGACATTCGTTCCACCAGTTGTACGCGGGGACGCCCAACCGTTCGATTGCCATTGATTCATGCGTCATCTGCGAAATTTTTTCCGCGAGCGTCATTTTCGACACAAGTTCTTTTGCTCTTTCTTTGAAATCCGTATTATTCATATTTTGGCACCTCTTGTTTATATTTTATAATATTTTACTTAGGGTTCATACATAAATCTATAAATTTTTTCATTGACGGAGTAAGATATTTATTTTTATGATAAGCAATTTTAAAAGTGCGGCAAAAACGCATTCCTTCGATAGTTTTTGCACACAGTTTCTCAAAATCAACTTCTTTCCGAACCGCGATTTTTGATATGACAGATACGCCTAATCCAGCCATAACCGCTTCTTTAATAGTATCCGTATTATTGCATACCCATTTGGCGTTCCAAGAAATTTGATAAGCCGACATAACATCCTCAAATGTTTTTCTGGTTCCGCTTCCGGGTTCGCGGATAATAAAATCTTCTTTTTCGAGCTCGTGAGATTCTATAACAGGCATCGAGGCAAATCTGTGTTTTACGCCGCAAATAAGCGTCAGTTCGTCGTCCGCAAAAGACATAGTTATAATATCAGGCGATATGATTTCGCCCTCCACTAATCCTAAATCTGTTTTATCCGACAATAACCGTTCTTCAATCTTTACCGTATTGTCTTCAAAAACCGTTATGTCAATCTGAGGATTGGACTGTTTGAAAGACGCAACAAGGGCGGGCAGGACATTCGCGCCTACCGTGACGCTCGCGCCGAGCCTTATTGAACCGCTTTCTTTCAAAGCCTTCATTTCTTTCTCGATGTCCGCGTTCATTCCTATGATGTGCTGCGCATAACTGTACAGTTTTTCCCCAGCCGGCGTGAGATAAAGTTTGCGCGAAAGGCGTTCAAACAGACGGACGTCATAATATTTTTCGAGGTCGTTTACCGCCTGACTGATTGCGGACTGCGATATGAAAAGCTGTTCTGCCGCTGCAGTCATGCGCATAGTATTACAGACGGCGACAAAGATTTCAAAATAACGGAGCGTCAAAACAATCACCTTTTATAAATTAGTTTTAACTTATGTATATAATAAGATTATAATATTTGACTTATAATATATTGTGTGCTATAATTTAAACACGCAATAAATATATTACGAAAGGATTGGTTATTACAATGGCTGCCTCAAAGTGGTATCATATTATACCGGGTATAATGCTGTGTTTCGTGCTGGCTGTGCCGTCATGGCTTCTCGGCAAAACGTTCCCGATTATAGGAGGTCCTGTTTTTGCGATTGTCATCGGTATATTAATTTCCTTGTTTTTCCCAAAGCTAACTGTTTATAAGTTTAAGAAAACGCTGACATTTGAACACGGCGTCAAGTATACGTCAAAAAAATTACTTCAATACTCTATTGTCCTTTTAGGATTTGAAATGAATCTCTACAACGTTATAAACGTGGGGGGACAGTCTTTGCTTGTAATGCTTTTTACGCTTTCCGCGGCGTTTCTGACAGCGTTTTTCGTAGGCAAAGCGTTAAAACTTCCGGGCGACGCCACCACTCTAATTGGGGTCGGGACGTCCATATGCGGCGGTTCGGCGATCGCCGCAACCGCTCCGATAATCCGCGCTAAGGACGAAGACGTAAGCCAGGCGATTTCCACAATATTTCTGTTCAATATAATCGCCGTCTTTATTTTCCCCATATTGGGCAGACTAATGCACATGAGCGACATCGGATTCGGTATGTGGGCTGGAACCGCCGTCAATGATACATCGTCCGTCGTTGCGGCAGGCACGTCATGGAGCAACGCCGTCGGCAACAATACCGCGCTCCAGTTTGCGACAATCGTGAAACTCACGCGGACGCTTATGATAGTCCCGGTTACGCTTGCTCTGGCTGTCTATACCACGCGCAAACGCGACCGTAAAATCGAACAGGACGGAGGCGGGAATTTTAGTTTTGTAAAAGTCTTTCCGTGGTTTGTAATTTTTTTCGTCATTGCCGCCGTATTAAACACATTTGCCGGGATTCCAGCGCAATGGTCGTCTGTATTGACAGAAATAGGCAAATTTGTGATTATAATGGCTATGGGCGCAATCGGACTGAACACAAACCTGAAAAAACTTGTCTCAAACGGAATAAAACCGATTTTACTCGGACTTTCCTGTTGGTTTGCGGTTGCCGCCGTCTCGCTGATAGTTCAAAATGTAATGGGGATTTGAAGTCTTTATTTTTATTATTCTGTTCTGAGTGCGACGACAGGGTCTTTCTTCGCCGCCATTTTAGACGGTATAAGACCTGCGATAAACGTCAAAATCATGCTGATTATTATCAGCGCAATCCCGCCGAGCAGCGGGAGAGCCGCAACTCCCGATATTTTCGTCAGAGCTTTTATTATAATATTCGCCGGAATACATAACAGCAGCGTCACACCTATCCCGATTAATCCGGCAACAAATCCGACAATTAAAGTCTCCGCGTTGAACACTCTCGATATATCTCCCTTTGCCGCTCCGATACTGCGCAGGATTCCGATTTCTTTTGTGCGTTCGAGAACTGAAATGTATGTGATAATTCCAATCATAATTGAAGAAACCACAAGCGATATTGCTACAAACGCGATTAAAATATAACTTATTGTTTTGATTATATTGCTTACCGACGACATCATCAGCCCTACATAATCTGTGTAATGTATAACGTATTTGTCATTTCCCGCCGCAGTCATGCTGTTATTATAATCGTCTATTATTTTTATTATTTTATCTTTTGACGCAAAATCCGCCGGATATATGCTTATGCTCGTCGGATTGTTCAAGTCTGAAACTCCCAGAGTTGTCATATTTCCGTCGTATGTCGCGTCAGATTTGTTATTCGCCAAGTAATTTTGTATTAATGCCGAACGTTCGTCGTCTGTGAGCGTCGCCAAATATGCCTGCTGGTCTGCAGGAAGAACGCTGTAGTCGAAAGTGGACGGGTCAACCGGCTGAGTGCTATCGGAAAAAGGCAGACCGGTGAATATATCCGCGTTCGGGTTAGCTTCCTGAGCCTTTACTATTTCGCTGTTGTTTACTTCATCTATCAGGTGATTCATTAATGCGGTCGTATAACCTATATACCCGCCGGTCTGATTCATATTTGTGGCGGAGGTGTCCGCCGGTTTTACAATGCCGACTACTTTTAGCATTTCACCGTTGTCTACAACCTGTTTCATAAATATATCGTCGTCTTTTTTACTTTCCCATTTTGTATCGCTGTCTTTTTGGTAAAAAGCTGTATTCAGCACAAGTTTAAAAGTGAGGGACAGCAAGTCGTCATAAGTATATACGGACTGATCTTCGTTGAGCATGATTTTCTGGTCGGAGCCTATATTGTTTACGGCGTCGGTTAAAGCCGTCGTGTCTTTCAATCCGAGAGAATATAAAGTGTAATCTGTAATTTCGTTTTTATCATTTACGACTAACATGACTTCGTCATACGCTTCAGGGAACCGTCCGGCGATTATATTGTACTGCTCTTTCAATACATCGGGATTATCCAAAAGCTGCTGCCAAATATCTGTGTTTGTCATGCCGCTGCTCATGATACCGCCGCCCATGCCTCTCACGCCGAGCGAGCGCAGTAAATTACTTGGATTTACCTGCACAATATCTGCAGACGTATCGGTTTTATATATATTTAAAGTAGTGCCGTAGCCGTACTGAATATCGCTAGAAAGACTTTTAATGCTATCTTTGTCCTGCTGACTTTCCGTCTCTATATAATTTTTAAAATTTTGCAAATCGTTTGTGGAAACCTGCGATATCATTGTATTAAGCATTTTTTCCATCACGTTATTTGAGTATATTTTATCGAGAGGGTGGTCTGTCTGGGATTTGCTCATTCCCATAGACGCACTAACAAGCGCGCTTACGTCAACTGCGCTCTGCTGTATTGTAATCGGGTAGCTTGAAAGGGTGTCATGCTCGACTCTGGTAATATAATTCTGCGCCCCGTTGGACAGCGACATAATCAAGGCAATTCCGATAATTCCTATGCTTCCGGCAAAAGACGTAAGGATAGTTCTCGCCTTTTTTGTCATAAGATTCGTAAGGCTCAGAGATAAAGCCGTAAAGAACGACATATAAGTCTTTTTTTTCTTACCGGTCTTTTCTTCTTTTTTCTGTTCTTCTTCGGAATAGGGATTCGAATCGCTTATGACTGTGCCATCCAATAATCTGATAATTCTGGTGGAATATTTTTCGGCTAAATCTGGATTGTGAGTAACCATGATAACGAGCCTGTCTTTTGCGATTTCTTTAAGTATCTCCATAATCTGCACGCTCGTTTCGGAATCCAAAGCCCCTGTAGGCTCGTCTGCGAGAACTATCTCGGGGTCGTTGACAAGAGCTCTGGCGATTGCGACTCTCTGCATTTGCCCGCCGGATAACTGATTTGGCTTTTTGTGTATCTGGTCGCCGAGACCTACCTGATTTAACACTTCTACGGCGTGCTGGCGGCGTTTTGACTTCGATACGCCGGATAATGTCATGGCGAGTTCAACGTTTGCAAGAACAGTCTGGTGGGATATTAAATTATATGTCTGAAACACAAATCCTATAGAATTATTTCTGTAAGCATCCCAGTCGCCGTCTTTGAATTCTTTTGTGGAAATTCCGTCCACAGACAAATCGCCGCTTGTATATCTGTCAAGACCGCCGATTATATTGAGCATAGTCGTTTTTCCGCATCCCGACGGTCCGAGAACGGAAACAAACTCGCTTTTTCTGAACTCTAAATTTATTCCTCTGAGTGCCTGAACGACAGTATCGCCTGTGACATAGTGTTTGACGATATTTTTCAACAATAACATTTAATATGAAAATCTCCTTTTAACTTTTATAACTTTTGCCTTTTTAACTATATAAAACTATATATTTTTTTATTATATGCTTTTAATATAAACTAAATTTAAACTAATATTTGTATAATATAAACTTTTTTGTGATGAATTTAACAAATACACAGTAAAAGACGGCGCGACAGCCGTCTTTTTGGAGTTTTATTTGTAATGCTTAATTATCTAATCGACAGCTTTCAGTCCGCAAACCGAAAGCCGCCGTCGTTTTAATCTTTAAATTCAACCATTCTTTTTCTGAAATGCATATAGTCGTTAAAATCCACTTCCTCCGGCACACCATGGTCGCATACCGGAATATATCCCCCGCGCTTCTTCATAACCGGCATAATCCTGTCGATTTCGCGGTCGATTGCGTCTTTTCCCGCCGCCAAAATACGCTTGTCTATTCCGCCGCGTATTTTCAAATCCGGGTACTTTTTCCCGACTTCCACAACATCGCAGCCAGCCGCGACTTCAAACGGCGACATATGATCAAGTCCGATTTCCTCGTACAAATCTATAATCGGGTAAACAAATCCGTCGGTTGCGAGATGAAAAAATAAATGCCGCGATTTGTCTGTCTGCCGCGATTTTGTATTGTTTATCAACTGCCGATAATAGGGAAACAAAAATTCATGAATCATATCGGACGAAATAAGCGGTCCGTTTTTATAACATATATCTTCATCAAATATAAGTTCATCTAATACAACATATTTCTGCTGTTCGGCTATAATTCTGTCCGCAAGTTCGAACCATGTTTTCATACAGTCATGTATAAGCTCCGGCTCGTCGTAGAATTTATATAAAACACCCTCGGGTCCCATGAGGCTTCGCAGATACATGTAACCGCCCACTAAATACTGCTGGATTACGCACCCTTCTTCTTCCCTGTCTATTGCAGGTTTTATATTTTTTTCAAAATTCGCATATCTTTCCGGCGAATTAGGGTTCATACGCCATTTGCAGTTTTCTTCCCACGATTTCATATCTTTGACAGGGTGATCGACATATTCGGGCATAAATCCGTTTCTGCGACCTTTAAAATACAGCACGCGCCGACCCGCGAAATCCTGAACTAATTCGTAATCGCCTCTGTCTTCCAAAATTTTTTCCTCAAAATACGGACAGAACGCAGCTTCGCACCCGCCGAGCCCTCCTAGCGTGGTGCACCCGGCATCTTCATACATAAATAATTCGTTTAAATTCGTGCCGTCGGATATATATCCCTGACTTTTCCACTTATCAAGGCAGTAAAATCCGAATTCTGTCTGGATTATTCCCGAATCCGGCTTTATCGCGTAAAAATCGCGTACTTTTTTTGCCGCGGACGTCATTTTTTTATAATCTGTCATTATTTTATCACGCCCTTTCACTGCGCTTATTATCTTGTATTATTAATTCCCCGGCACGGCAACAGTTGTATCTGGAACCTCTGTTGTGTCTGGAATATTTGCCATTCCGGTCGTATCCGCCGAATTTGACGTATCTGTAGTATCCGGCACATCGGCGGGTTTTTCAAGAACCATTTTCCCGTTGTCGAACCATCCCGAATATGTTCTGCCGCTTGTCCAGTAATATGTCCCCCACCCGTGCATGGTGTTGTGCATAAAATCCCCCTCATAGTATTCGCCCGAAGCCCATGTATATTTGCCTGTCCCGTTATACGAATCATTTTCAAAATTGCCCTCGTACACGTCTCCGTTCGCCCATGCGTACTTGCCTTCGCCCTGTTTTACATCGTTCACATAGTTTCCGTCATATACGGACCCGTCTGCGAAAACATTCACTCCATGTCCGTTTTTCATATTATTTTTAAAACTCCCGGTATAAGAAGTACCGTCGCTCCATGTGAATACACCGTCGCCTTCTTTTTGACCGTTTAATATGTTTCCGACATAACTGTCGCCCTGAGCAAATAAAAATTCGCACTTCCCGGTTTTTTCGTCCGCGGCAAAATCGCCGTAATATATATCTCCGCTTTTATAATAATACAAGCCTTTGCCGTCTTTCTGAATATTGCTGTTTATCGCTCCGATATACAAATCTTCCGCGTGGCCGCCTTTTTCGTAATATATTCTGTATATGTCATACGCAGGGTATAAATTTATTATATTGCCGCTGGCAAGCGTGAAAGTCGCAAAAGTTATCTGTTCGCTGTTTACAAACTGCAAAACGTCGCCTTTGTACACTTTTGATTTATCGTCCTGCTGCGACACGTCAAAATCCACATATGACGATGTATTTGTTTTTGTAGCCACTAAAATCCACACTTTTCCGTCAGACGTGTGAATTTCGCCGTATTTTATGTTATTCTTATCGGATTGATAATTTTTTATCAAAGTGCCGAAATCTTCTTTATGAAACATTATTCTGTCGTCCGAAGTGTTAAATATAAAATTGTTCATCGGAAAATAATCCGTCATTTCTTTCGGCAAAGTATCGTTTATAATTTTTAAAACGTCGTCTGCGGGCGTAAGATTCAGAATTTTAAGCTGCCCGGCAAGATTCTTGTCTTTGATTTCTACCGTATAAAATTTCTGCAGACCGATACTCGCAACGGTATCTTCAAACCACATACTGCCGTTTGCTATATTGCCGCTTTTGTCTACGCTGCCGAAATATTTTATTCCGGTATCCGCAGTTTTCATGTATCTTAAACCGGATTGATATATTATAATCACAACCGCTATTATACAAATAATGGCGGCAATAAATATTGAAAGTATTATCGCGCCCGTTCTGTGATATTTTCTTTTCATATAAATATTTTAACACCCTTATTAATTTATTAAACTCAGCCGCCGTTATTAGTGCCGAACATATTGCTGAAAACTGTAGACGCGTAATTTAAAAGAGACGGCAAATAAAGCAATACTAACGCAGAGAATATAAAAAAAACTATGATTACAGCGGCAAGCATTAATACATCTACATCTTTTCCGCCGTACATTCTGCCTGCCCTGTATAATTTATCTTCGGGAATATAATATGCGCCGGCAATATTATTATGGGTATTGCCTATTATTTGCCCATCGCTGTCTACGTCTAAAACATTGTCTTTGCGCTCCAAAACGATTTTACGCAAAGTTCCTCTATTTCTCAGAGCAAAAGAAATAAATATATTTTTCCTGATTTTTAAATCTTCAAAAGTCTTAGCAAACGCAGGATGAACCGCTTCGGCTTTTATAAGAGCTTTAACAAATCTGCCTATAACAAGTTTATTATATCCGACAACTAAGACTGCGACTATAACCCCTGCGAATATTCCCTGTAAAATGTAATCGAGAGAAAGCATTTATACACACACCGGTCCTTTCTATCATAAATTATAATATATAATAATCAAACTTAACAAATCTAAAAATGTTTCACGTGAAACATTTTACCGCATCATTTTTTCCTTTTTTCGATTAAAGTCTGACCGCCCATATACGGTCTCAAGACTTCCGGAATCGTGACCGTACCGTCCGCATTTTGATAATTTTCAAGAATACACGCTGTTGTTCTCCCGACAGCTACACCGGAGCCGTTCAATGTGTGGATAAACTGCGCCTTGTCTTTCTGGTTTCTTTTATATCTGATATTTGCCCGCCGCGCCTGAAAATCTTCGTAGTTGGAACATGACGAAATTTCCACGTAACGCTCATATGACGGCATATAGACTTCCAAGTCGTACGTCTTTGCGCTGCCGAAACCGACATCGCCCGTGCATAACAGCGAAACCCTGTATGCAAATCCCAATCCTTGCAAAACTTTTTCGGCATCAGCCGTGAGCTTTTCGTGTTCTTCATATGAATTTTCAGGCAGCGCAAATTTTACAAGCTCGACTTTATTAAACTGGTGCTGTCTTACAAGACCCCTTGTGTCTCTGCCCGCGCTCCCAGCTTCGGATCTGAAACACGCCGTATACGCGCAGTATTTTATCGGCTCGGCGTTTTCAAACATCAATATCTCATTTGCGTGATAATTTGTAACTGGGACTTCTGCAGTCGGCGCCAAAAAATAATCTGTGCCGCTTAACTTAAACGCGTCTTCTTCAAATTTCGGAAGCTGCCCCGTGCCAATCATGGAATTTCTGTTGACAATAAAAGGCGGAAGGATTTCCGTATATCCCGATTTTGCATGAGTGTCGAGAAAATAATTAATAACAGCCCTTTCCAGTCTCGCGCCGTCGCCTATATAAAAATGAAATCTCGCTCCCGTAACTTTAGCGGCGTTTTCGGGGTCGAGAATACCGAGCTTCTCCCCTATTTCCCAGTGCGGAAGCGGAGCAAAATCAAATTTTCGCGGTTCGCCTATAATTCTGACGACCGGATTTTCTTTGTCGTCTTTGCCAACCGGCACTGATTTGTGCGGCAGATTTGGGATTCCGTAAAGTATATTATCTATTTTACCGTCGATTTCTTTGATTATAATATCGGCTTCTTTTATTTTATCCGCAATCTCTTTCATTTGATTTAAAAGGTCCGACGTATCTTTTCCCTCTTTTTTGAGTGCGGGTATTTCTTTTGACACCTGATTTTGTTTTGCTTTCATTTGTTCTGCGTTATATATCAGTTCGTTGCGTTTAGTATATAATTCGACAGCCCGATTTATTTCGCTGTCGAAATTTTTGCTATTGCGTTCGTTCAGTCTTGTTTTAACAAAATCTGTATTGTCTTTGATAAACTTTATGTCAAGCATGATTTTCCTCCAAAATTATATAAACAATCTTAAAAATGTTTCACGTGAAACATTTATCTGTGTTTTATATCTCATTTTCTTCAAATATATTTTCCCCGCATAAAACTTTTATTATACTCTCAAGTTCGTCGTTGTCTTTATATTCTATTTCGAGCTTACCGTGATTGGCCCCCTGTTTCTTTGCCTTATTTATCACTACTTTTCTGCCAAACACTTCGGAAATTTTTTGCTGAAGATTTTTTATGTAGACGGCTTCTTGACTTTTTGCGTTTTCGCTGTCGTTTCTCTCTCTTATATCTTCGTCCGACGATTCGAATACGCTTTCAAGCGATGAGCTTTTTCTCATTTTGACAATTTTTTCGGTATCTCTTACAGATAAGTCATTTTTAATTATACGCTGGGAAATCATAACCTGCTCGTCCGGACTGTCTATTGCTAGTAACGCTCTCGCGTGCCCCGCCGACAATTCGTTGCTCTCAATATATTTCAATATTTCATCCGGCAAAGAGAGCAATCTTAAAGCGTTTGCGACGACCGAACGACTCTTTGCAACCTGACGCGATATTTCTTCCTGCGTCATATCGTAATGGTCGGCAAGATATTTATATCCCATAGCTTCTTCTATAGGATTCAAATCTTCTCTTTGCAAATTTTCTACCATAGTCATTTCGGTCGCGGTTAAATCGTCCACGTTTTTTATAACTACAGGCACTTCGTCCAGCCCCGCCATTTTTGCGGCGCGCCAGCGTCTCTCCCCCGCTATTATCTGATAATAGCCGTTCGGTTGACTTCTGACGACTATCGGCTGAATTATGCCGTGTTTCGCAATAGAATCCGCAAGTTCTGCCAGAGCTTCTTTATTAAAATCTTTTCTCGGCTGCGTTTTCTTGGGTTCTATATGCGTAGTGCGCATAACCGTTATATCCCTGTTATCGATTGTCATATCTATAGAATTGTCGGCAAACAAAGCGGCGATTCCGTTCCCCAATCCCGTCTTTTTAGCCATATATTTTTATACCCCTTTCATACATATCCTATCAATTTCTTTTGCCAAATCCATGTAACAGTCATTGACTTTCGACGCTTTATCGTAATAATAAATTGGCATTCCCTGAGTTTGCGATTCGCCTAATTTTACCGTTCGCGGCACTAATGTTTTTAATATTTGGTCCGGGAAGATTTTTTTCAATTCTTCGAGCATTTGTATAGAGAGGTTTAATCTGCCGTCGTACATCGTAATTAATATGCCTGCGATAGCAATCTTGGGATTATATAACTGTTTAACCCGTCTGATTGTTTGGGTGAGCATCGCAAGTCCTTCCAAAGCAAAAAATTCGCACTGCAGCGGCACAACTATATAATCGCTTGCCACTAGCGCATTTATTGTCAGAACCCCAAGAGACGGCTGACAGTCTATTATAATATAATCGAAATCTTTTTCCGCAGTCAAAACGGTATTCTTAAATCTGAAATGTCTTTCAGAGACAGATACAGTTTCGTCCTCGACAAATTCAATCTCAGCTCCCGCCAAGTTTAAATTCGACGGCAGCAGCCAGAGATTTTCATATTTCGTTTTTAATTTTGCTTCATCAACAGAACTTCTCCCTATAATCACGTCGTATATTGAGAGCGATAAACTTCTTTTATCCTGAAATCCAACGCCGCTTGTAGTATTAGACTGCGGGTCCAGGTCGCACAGCAAGACTTTTTTACCAAGAACTCCGAGAGACGCCGCAATGTTGATTGCCGATGTAGTTTTGCCGACCCCGCCTTTTTGGTTTGCGAATGATATTACCATAGTATTCAATGTCCTTTTTTTATTTATATTTGATACTGTGTTTTATTATACCAACATAAACAAAAAAAGTCAATATATTTGCTTCAAATTTTATACTAAATCTTATATTCGTTTGCGATTTGTTAAAACATATAAATGTTTCACGTGAAACATTTTTGGCATACTCCCATTTTTGTTTCACGTGAAACATTCTGTTTTTATATTTTTCTATGCTTTCCTTTTCGGAACAGTCAGACAGATTTCTATATATTCTCCTTTATCTGTTTTTTCGCTCTTTATATCTATTCCGCTCTGCGCAACTGTGTCCACGGCTTTATCTATCGTATTTAAAAATAAACGTATATCTTTTACTATAATCGTCTGTCTCGGATTTTTTTCACGCGTAATTTCTTTTTCTTTTCCGGCGATAATTTTGTCTATATATTTATCTGTGGACGATACGTTCATAGCCCGTTTTATCACAGTGTTTAATACATTTTTACGTTCTTCGTCGTCTTGTATCCTAATTACCGACCGCGCATGCCTTTCTGTTAATCCGTATTCTGTAATTAGATTTTGTTCTTCTTTCGAAAGCTTCAAAATCCTGAGTTTATTCGCTATATAAGACTGACTGACTGATAATCTTCTCGCGGTCTGCTCCTGAGTATAACCGAACATTTCGATTAATTTCTGCACCGCTCGCGCCTGCTCGAAAAAATTCAAATCTTCTCTTTGCAGATTTTCTATTATAGCCATTTCGGCGGAAATCTGTCTGTCTGCATTGATTATAACGCATGGAACAGTTTCCATAAATAAAAGTACCGCCGCTCTCAACCTTCTTTCCCCGGAAATGAGTTCGTAAACCGGTTGATTATCCCCGCTCTCGGTCACGGATTCACGATTCGCTAATCTGACCGACAACGGCTGTATTATACCATAGTCTTTTATACTCTGCGCAAGTCCGTAAAGGGAACGTTCGTCAAATTCTCTTCTCGGCTGATTGGGATTCGGCGCTATATTTTTAATTGGGATATTGTATATCAGGTTTTGAATATTTTGAATTTTCGTCAACTGTTCTTCTTCCCTGTTTACTGTATTAATTGTATTTGTCCGCGTATTGCTGCTGACGATAGTTTTTTCTTTTTTGTTTACATCTGTTTTAAATAAATTGAGCATATGTATTTCCACAACCCTCTCGTTACATCATTTTTCTTTATATATTATTTTATAAATTTACTGTCTGTATATTATCATATTTTTTCGCATATTATTGTCGTATTGCGCATAAAAAAAACATAAAATAATAATATAAAACACAAAAAATCCCGTTTATAAGGGATTTTTTGATATATTAGAAAAACTTCTCGGATATTTTGGCGATGTCTTTTTTAATTTTTTTATTTTTATTAAAATTCTTTTATTATCTTCTTCTTGTGAAATATTAAAATTTACAGTTTCTGTTATATGCAGGTCTAAAACTTTAATGGCATTTTCGGATTCTTTTATTTCTTCACCGGAATTTTTGCTTTTGTACGAGATAAAATATCCGCCGGATTTTATAAACGGAACCGCAAGCTCGCATAGAATATTCAATTTAGCCACTGCCCGCGAAACGGCGAAATCATATTTTTCTCTGAACTCTATATCTTTTCCCGTATCTTCTGCCCTGCTGCAAATAAATACGTTTTCATGTTTGCATTCTAATTTATTTAAAACATTTTTTATGAAGTTTATCTTTTTATTTGAACTGTCAAGAAAAGTTATACTCAAATCATTGCGCATTATATATAAAGGCACGGACGGAAATCCCGCCCCTGCTCCTATATCAATAAGCGACGAATTTTCCGGTAAGTCAAAATATTTTAAAACAGAAACGGAATCTATATAATGCTTTTGAATCATATCGTCTATATCCGTTATTGCGGTCAGATTATATTTTTCGTTTTCGCATATAAGATATTCTGTAAAAATATAAAAATCCCGAAGTATTTTTTCGTCGAATGTAATCCCGAAATTTGTGAAATAATATGTAAACTTTCCTTTGAATACATCAAAATCAATCATAATTTTTCAACTCCGATATAAGATTTTCTATGTCTTTGTAATATCCGAATTCCGTTTTTATATTAAACTTTTCATCGCATTTTTCGTCTAAGTCGATTAATATATTATATAATTTCCCAATCACTTTATTTATATATCCAGGGTGTTTTATATTTTTCCCGGCGATTATTTCTATTGGTTTCGGTTCATAATATTTTCCGATAAATACGGCGCATATTATATTATACAGCCTGTTTTCATCTTCGACAACATTCTCTTTTGTTAAATCAAACCCGCTTTTATATAAAAATTCCCGCAGAAATTCAACTTTTGTATTCGGCTGTAAAATAAAATTAATATTTTCCATATTGTCTGTTTCTATATTTTTTATTATCTGTGAAATATTTTCCCCGCCTATACCTGCGATAACTATATCCGTGACTTCATACAATTCTGCAAGCCCCAAAAGTCCGTCAGATAAAACCGGTATAATTATATTTTCGGATATATCATATTTTTTTAAATTCTTTTTTATTTTCGTTATCGAATTTACGCTTATATCAAGCGCATATGCTTTTTTTATCTTTTTATTTTGCCACAGCCAGATTGGCAAATATGCGTGGTCGCTTCCTACGTCGGCAATTATGTCTCCCGCTATCATTTCTGCGATCGCCTTTAATCTGCTATCTATAGATATATTTATATTCCGATTCACCTCGTTATTCGTAGGGGGCGACTTCACGAACGTGTTCGTGCTATGGTCGTCCCCTACGAATTTTTCTATATTTTACGCTTTTCTAAGCGAGTTTTCGATTATCTTGAAAATCCTGTCTTTTTGCGGATGAGATACATAATAAACATAATTCCCGTAACTGCGCACTTCCGCATTGTTTGCAGTTTCTAAAAAATTGATGTTGTTTCTGCTATTCATATTTTTTACATTTTCTTTTTGCATTTCCTGCTTTTTAGAGATTCTTTTACTCATAAAGTCTTTTATATAATCCGCATTCACTCTGTCATATAATTTAAATATTCCGATTTCGACAGCAGGATTTTCTTTTGACTGCCTTACAGAATACTTTTCTATTTTAGACAAATCTATCACACTGTCATCATTTTTTTTATTTGACTCCGAATATAATTCTTTCGCAGTTTTTTCTGATAATTCTTTTGCTTTTATTCCGCTTTTATACACAATACAATCTGATGATTTTACTGCATCGTGTTCCGAATCGGAAAAATCGGCAAGTATTTTTTTCATTATGTCGTCAGGATTAGCTTCAACCGCCGGTTCCTTTTTTTCACAGGAATAAAGGCATGATATAAATATTATAATAACTGTTATATTAATAAGAAAGTTTATAATCTTTTTTGGTTTAATATTCCGCATTTTTTAACATCACCTTTTTTAATTTGCATACCGTTTTGAATATACTTAATATTTTCCGCATTTTTTCATATTTTATGCCTTTCCGGATTTGTCAGTTCTATCAACAGATTGACATCGTCGTCATTTGCCGCGCGATTTCGGACTTTCGTCCCGCACCTTCTGCATTTGAACGTAATTACATACCCTTTTTTTAAATCCGCGCTTGGTTCAGACGAAATTGGCTCCAACATTCCTCCGCATGAATTTTCCCTGTCGCCGGGCATTATATCAACGTGAAGCGAAAAAAGGCAATGCGGACAATGGTTTCTTGAAGTATATTTCAACGGTTTAACTTCTTTCTCGCAATTTTTGCACGTAAATCCGGCGTCGTTTTTCGTAAATCTTTTATTTTTAAATTTATTAATATCCATTCCATAATAACCATTTATTAAATATTATTCAATTTTTTTAGATTTTTTTTACCTGCTCTTATATTTTAATACATTTACTGTAATATTTATTTTCATAAATAAGCAATTTTCAAAAATCATAGCATAACTTACATTATATTCTTCGTTTATGAAGTAATTATTACGGAGATACTACATTCAGGTTATAAATTTTATTATCTCAATTTTATTTTTACATGATTTATATATAAAATAAATTTATAATCGGAAGTTAAAATAAAAGATAAAAAAAACAAGGATTAAAAATTTAAGGAGAAAATAAAAATTATGAATAAGAAAATAAACAAAAAACCATCAATGTTTATTTTGACTTTCATAGCCTGTATAACTGTTTTTTCTTTTGCCTTTTCTACTGTATCAAGCGTTGCGGCATATGCATACACTTCGCCGACACCCGGCGGAATTTCTAACAGCGCCACAACCAGAGGCTTGATTGACAACAGAACAGGCGGCGGCAGTTTATATGACAATTACAGAACATTAAGCGGAGTCCCTACAAATTATAACAATTACAGAAGCGGCGGCGTATACACTCCTCCGGGCAATAACTTTGCTGCAAATTCTGCAAATTACGGAACCACTGTAAATCCTGCCAACAATTTAAATAATAATTACGGCGGATATAGAGGTTTTACCGGAACAACCGGAACAATCGGTTTAAACGACACAATGTACAGATCTAATATGAACGCTACAAATTCTTACACCAATATGAATATCCCCAATATAAACAATTATCCTCATAATCCCAGCAATTTGGGTACGGCTGTAAATACGGACTACTATGCACGCGGCGCATACAATATGTACAGAAGCAACAATAATTATAATAATTCTTTAGGTATGCCTTACGGATACAATAATACCAACACCCCCGGTATGTACAATTATTCCGGCAGTCTTAATAACGCAAACACCGCTAATAACAATATTAATAATGCTACAGCGATGAATCAAAATCAGGGCATAACTCCTACGCGTAACAACAATACAGCAGTAAATAATAACAATATGTTTGGCAGAAACAATAATACAATGATGAACAACACTGCCGGCGGAAATATGAATTCCACTTTCAGAAGCGGCACAACAGCTAACAATGTAAATCGTAATACTACTGCGGCTCAAACTCCTGCAGCCAACAGAGGCTCTATGATGACTTCAACTCCAGCAGCAACTAACAGAGCTAATTCTGCAGCCGCAGCAGGACATTCAAGAACAACAACATTCAGATCTGCAAAAGTTAATTCAATTAACCCGACTACACAAGCTGCAACAAGTAAAGCAACTACCACTAAATCAACAATGAAAGCAGCTCCCGCAACAGCGGCAAATACAAATACTGCTACAAAAGCGAACCCGTCTAAAACTCATACGACAAGAGCCAATGCGGCGGCAACTCATAATAAAGCAATAACCACAAGAAATCATACAGCCGTACAACAGCACGCAACAGGTTCGACAGCAAGACACGGCTACAGAACAAATGCAAATGCGGATACCGGCTCAAAAGTTACCAATAACTACGTTTATAATTATTATAACAGTGCATCTGACGGCAACGCTTACAGAAGCGGCAGAAATAACGCTGTAAACAGCTCAAGCAATATGAATAACGATATGCACTCTACAAGATACGCTTTCAAAAATAACATGGCAGGACAGGATAACAGCTACGGTCATAATACCAGAAATTCTATATCCAACAGAACCGGCAGAAATAATGTCGTAAACAGCGCGAACAATATGACTGGATATAATAACAATAATTACGGCAGAAACTATAGATACAACGACAACAATTCTATGTATAGCAGAAATGACAATTACGCCAATTACAGAACCGGAAGCAATTATCAAACCGGCAATTACAGAGCCAATAATCACGGTACAGCAGGTACGGCAGGAGCTTACGGCAACACTTTCAGAAGCGCAACTCCTTCAGCAACCGCTAACAATAATATAAATCAAGTTGCGCCTGCGAACAGAACAACAAAAATGACAAACGCTCCCGCTACAAGAAACGTTGTAAATAATAACAGAACAGCGGCGACAAGATACAGAGACACAGTCACCGAAAACAGAAACGCTACAATCACATTCGTCATACTCTTAGTCGCAATAGCTGCTTTGCTCGCACTTGCAATATATGCTTTGATGCGTCCTCGCCACGACAGAATTTCAGACAATGACAGCGCGCAAAGAAGACGTTAATATAACAATATAAATTAAAACACAGTAGTACAGGCGGGAAAATCCCGCCTGTACATATATTTTTTATTTCACAGTTTGCTTGTTCCGACTTTGAAACTCTCTTTTTATAATTTTTTATATAAAAATAAAATTTGTTTTATTTACAAGCGGCTTGAATATATCACGGCACCACCAATCCATTTTATTAGGAAACCATTCCCATTCTTTTGCCATTTCGTATTGAGATGAAAGAAACAATATAATTATAAAAGCAAAATATGCTTCAATATAACGAGGATTTATTTCACATTTTCGAACTCTTTTATATTCTTCTATCATAGATTTACTGTCGCCGTCAACATGATTGAGACCGTATATACCGGCTATGTCCATATAAAAATGACTATATCCGCAAAGACCGAAGTCTATCGGTGCTAAATGTCCGTCAACGCCCATAATTACATTTGATTTTCCTAAATCAGCATGAACAATATGCTTTTCCTGCATATTATCAAGTTCGTCCAACCGACGCTGTATTTCGTAAAGAGATTTAATGATAATATCCGCTTGTTTTTCGGTTATCGCTCTAATCCGCATGGCGTTTTCAATTCGTTCTGCAATTTTTGGTAATATTGACTGGTCGAAGTTATATCTTTTATACAATTTATTTAATTCTGTTTTTTTATAAAAAAAAGAATGTATTTCAGCCATTAATTTTCCACTTTTTATAAGTATCTTCGGAGTCATTATAATATTTTCAAGAGTTTGCCCCTCAACCCATTCAAGCAGAGTAACAGGGGTATTATCCGAAAAAGTCTGTACAAGATCGCCATTTATTCCATACACAGGCATTTGAATAGGTAGATTCGTCCCGTTTTTCAAAGACGAAATTATTTCGAGTTCAGCTTGTACCATTTCGATACGGCTGTAACCTTTATTTAAAAAATCATATGAAAATCCTTCAATAGACTTGTGTATACGCAGCATATACTTTTTTTCTGCGTCGGTAATTTTGTATGTCATATTTTCACTGTGGCGCAAAAGTTCTGCATGCGGATGTTTAAAATCGTAAAATTTCAATGCTTGATTTAAAAACTGTTCGTTTATCATTTTACACCATTCGTTTACGCTTTTTGTATTATAGAAAATTTATTTAACGGCGGATTTTATTTGTACTTTCCTCACCATTTTAAGATCCGCTATAATAACAACAAAATACAGCAATATAGGGACATAATAAACTGTCCCTATATGTTTCGCATAATTTAATTTCTTATTATTTTATTATTATTTTTCAGATGCCAAATAATCGTTTATTTTTTCTAAAAGTTCGTTGACGTCTACATCGTGTACTTCGCACGCTTCTTCAAGCGATTCGCCTCTTGAAGCTGGACAGCCTAAACAGTGCATACCGATTTCTAAAAGATATTGCGCTATTCCCATATCAATATCGAGTATTTCTCCGATTAACATGTCTTTTGTTATTGTTGTAGCAGGTGCAGCCATTTTATATTACTCCTTCTATTATTTAAAATAATTATTTTTAAATATAACAAATCATTAAATTTATTATATAGTTATTATAACATATAAAAATTAAAAATTCAACTGAAATATAAAATTTTACAGAGGTATCCGCATAATTTTTTCAGGAATTATAAGAATTATATAAAGCTAAAAGATAACATATAGGTATTTTTTGAGACACAAAATTTTTTTCGTATTCCGTTTGAACATTTCCGTTCAAAAATTCGCTGTTATATAAATCGTAAGTCGAATTTTCCACATTAAATCCGTTCGACGATAAATTTCTGATTGAGAAGTCAAAAAAATCCTGATTGTCTGTTTTCAATTCAATTTTAGATTTGGGTTTAAGAATCTTTTTGTAGACTTCAAGGAATAACGGGTGAGTCAAACGTTTATTATGCTGATAGCGTTTGTTCCACGGGTCGGAGAAATTCAGATATATTCCGGAGATTGAAGAATTGTTTATATAACTTTCAAGTTCCTTGGCGTCGGCGATCATGAATTTAACATTGGATAAATTTAGATTTTTTGCTTTTTCCATTGCTATGACGATAACGTCCGAAATTTTTTCTACGGCGATAAAATTCGCGTCGGGATATTTCTGCGCCATATCGCATATAAAATTCCCTTTGCCGCACCCGATTTCCAAATACACCGGTTTGCCGTCTTCGAACATATCGTTCCAGCGCATATAATCCATACACTCCTGTATTCTTTTGTCAGCGTGTTTCTTTTTGCGCATTCTCATATTCTTTTATTTATACTCCAAGTTTTATTTGTTTGTTTCTTTATACAAAATGTTTCACGTGAAACATTATTTTATATTAAACAGTTCAATCGCAGACTCCAGTGTATCCGCGTCCTGAATATTTGTGATCCGCGCGTTTTTGCATGTGCGTTTCACAAGCCCGGATAACACCTTCCCCGCTCCGATTTCTATAAATAACCCACAGCCGTCCGATTCTAAATTTTCAAGTTCTTTCCTGAATTTTACAGGGTTTGACATCTGTTTTGGTATATAATCTATCATAAATGATTTTATATTTCTGTCAAAAATAAATTTTTCTCCTGTTAAGTTCGAGTACAAATCTATTTTCGGAGCATTGAAATTTAATGTCCCGAGAAATTTTATTAGTTCGTCCTGTTTATATTGCATAAGGCTGCTGTGAAAGGCTCCTGCGACATTTAATTTCATTGCTCTTATTTTTTTCTCTGAGAATATCCTGACAGCCGTTTCGACCGCCTCAGTTTCGCCGCTTATCACAACCTGTCCCGGACAGTTATAATTCGCCGGGATTACATATCCTCCCCCGCTTGATAATACGCCTGTGCAGACTTCTTCGACAGCGTCGTCCGCCGCTCCGATTACGCTGTACATCAGTCCCGGTTTGTATTCGCATGCCGCTTGCATAACTCCGCCGCGTACTTTTATTAAATCCAATGTGTCTTTGAAAGTCAGAATTTCCGAAACGCATAGAGAGGTCATTTCGCCAAGCGAAAATCCCGCGATAAAATCAGGCTTGATATTATATTCGTCAGCTAAGAGTTTATATATCCCGTAAGATACGGCAAAAATTGCCGACTGCGCATTGTTCGTTTTTGATAATTCCTGTATATCGCCGCAAATATCTATTAAGTTTATTTTTAAATGTTCGCTCGCTTCGTCAAATATTTGTTTAAAAGCATTATACTTTTCGTATAAATCCTTTCCCATTCCCGCATACTGCGCTCCTTGTCCTGTAAACAGAAACGTCGTTTTACATATATTTTCGCTCATATTATTTATTCCCCTTTTATTTAATTTTTTCTGTCTGTAGATTATTATACAATATATTTTCAAATTAAGCAATATGATTTGTTATTTATTCAATTTTTGCTAACATATTATGTTTATAATAAGATTAAAATATCATAGAAAGGGCTGAGGGCATATCATATGAAAAACATAAATTCTGTCATAACCGGAACCGGATCATATCTTCCGGAGTTTGTTTTGGACAACAAAATGCTGGAACAAACAGTAGAAACATACAACGACTGGATTGTCTCAAGAACCGGAATAAAAGAAAGACGAATGGAACAGGAGAAACTGACTTTTGAAATGATAGGCGAAGCGTGCAAATGCGCCCTGAACAACGCAGGACTTACTCCTGATAAGATAGATATGATAATCGTCAGCACAATTACATCGGATTACAGCTTCCCATCCACAGCGTGTCTTGTGCAGAATTATATACAGGCGGATAACGCCTCGTCATTCGATGTTGCGGCGGCATGCGCGGGATTTATATTTGTGCTTGACATGGCCGACGCATATATAAAAGCCGGCAGGGCGAAGAATATCCTGATTGCTTCCGGCGATGTGCTCACCCGCACAGTCAATTATTTTGACAGAAGCAACTGTATTTTATTCGGAGACGGAGCGGGCGCGGCAGTTGTCTCTGCGTCGGAAGAACCGGAGAGGGGCGTCATAGCAAGTTATACGGCGAGCGAATGTGACGGGTTAAAGCCGTTTTTTATTCAGGCGGAGTTATATAAACCCTCTCAGATTTTCGATAAAGAAACTAAATTATTCAAGGGTAACGTTGATAAAGTGCGCAACAGTTATATTACGCAGAACGGGCGTGAAGTCATGCAGTTTGTGACAAAGGTCGTGCCCAAAGCCTTAGACGAGGTTTTAAGAAGAGCGAATAAAAATATGGCTGATTTAAAATATATAATTCTTCATCAGGCAAACAAGAGAATAATAGACCATGTTGTTGACAAGTGCCAGATAGACCGCGAGAAAGTGCCGCTGACTATAGATAAATATGGCAATACTTCAAGTTCTACTGTGCCTATACTTTTACACGAATTAAACGAACAGAATTTAATACGCCGAGGGGATTTAATCGCCCTTGCAGGATTCGGTTCGGGTCTCGTATACGGTGCGGTTTTAGTCAAATGGTAATTATTTGAATAAAAAATTTTTAAAGCGCTCAATAATTTGGCTTCCTCAATCGTTTTAATAAGGGGGCAACATATGGAACAGAAAAAATTCATGGCTAAAGAAAATTTTTACGAAGTAATTCAGGAAATACGGGAAATAGTTAAAGACCCGGAAAACCTGAGATGCACATGTCCGAATACATTCTGCGAGTGGTACGGCAAATGCAGGGAATGTGTTGCCCAGCACAGATATTTCGGGAAACATCTGCCGGTATGTTTACAGCCGATACTAAAAGATAAAATCAACGCTTTAGCCGAAACGGCTGAACTGTATACAGACGCAAAAGAGCGTTCTACTATAGAAGATTGGCAGTATGTCAGCGAAAGAGATAATTTAAATAAACAAAACGGTGATAATAAATAATGACGGAATATATTTTTAAAAGCGAAATTTCAGGAAAGGCTTCATGGGCAAAAATTTATCAGTCTATTGAGATATGGGAGCCCTTGATTAATTTTATTTTGGAGAAAGAGAATTTGCCCGTATCAAAAATCGAAAACCTTTCGCCCGGAACAAACGCCGTATTTAAATCCGGCGGATATGTTGTAAAGATATTTTCTCCCATAGAAGCCGACTACGGCGGCGAAGCGGAGTATAAATCTGAAAGTTACGCGTTATCTTTTGCGCAGTCGCACGGAGTTTCGGTTCCGAAAGTGATTGCAAACGGAGAAATTGACGATAAATATCATTTCCTGTATATGATTATGAAATATATAGAGGGCGTAGAATTCAACGAAGCCTCGGCAAAATTTACAGACGATGAAAAATTCGCGTTCGCAAAGCGTTTGCGGGAATTTACGGATTTAATGAATATACCGTGTGAAGATTTTAACGGAATAGATGCTATACGCGACCCATGCAGACATAAACGCTGGGATGAATATTCTGAAAATTTTAAGAAAGAACGCCTTGAATATCTCAACACTCACGATTTCGGCGAAAAGGTTCTTGTTCACGGTGATTTAGGCAACGATAATATGTTGATTGATAATGCAGGTAATATTTATATTATAGATTTCGCAGATTCTATTGTTGCACCGCAAAGTTATGAACATGCTTATTTGATAAGTGTGCTATTTAAGTTTGACAAATCATATTTGCAAGGTTATTTCGGCGAATATAAAGCAAGCGAACTTGTTGACATCTGTTTTGACGGAATATTGATACATGATTTCGGCGGATGGATTGTCGAGGAGATAGGCAAAACCGAAGAAATAAATTGTCTGAAAGATTTACGGGATAGATTATACGATAAAATAAAATGAATTACATAAAGAGGTGTTTTAAATTATGAATAAAAAAGCTGTTTTAATCACAGGAGCCGCCGGAGGAATCGGCGCGTGTGTCGCGGAAACTCTTGCGGGCGAAAGATACAATATAATAATAACAGACGTAATTCCCGAAGAAAAGGCAGAGAATACTATAAATAAATGCAAGGAAAAAGGCGCGGAAGTTTTGTATATACAAAGCGATGTCTCGTCTTATTCTTCGTGCGAAGAAGCAGTGAAACAATCCGTCGAAAAATTCGGCGGGATATACGGACTTGTAAATAACGCGGGAATTATAAAAGACGCTCTTTTAATGCGTATGACTGAAGAACAATGGGATAATGTTATATCAGTAAATTTAAAGGGTGTTTTTAATATGTCACACCATGTCGTTCCTCATATGGTAAAAGCAAAAGCGGGCAGGATTGTAAGTCTTTCGTCAGTCGCGGGAATATACGGCAACGCCGGACAGACAAATTATTCGTCAACTAAAGCGGGAATTATCGGATTTACAAAATCGCTCGCCAAAGAAGTCGGAGCCAGAGGTATAACCGTAAACGCAGTCGCTCCGGGATTCATAGAAACGCCTATGACTGCAAATTTGCCTCAAAAGGCTGTTGAGGAAGCAACATCGAGAATCTCTCTGAAATCGTTCGGCTCCGCGCAGGACATCGCAAATGCAGTATCATTTTTGATAAGCGACAAAGCTTCATATATAAGCGGACATGTTCTTTCAGTCGACGGCGGCATGAGTCTATAATTAACAAATTTAACAAATATTAGATAACAATTTATAATTACATTATACGCAAAGGAGAAAAAATACAATAATGAGCAGCAGAGTTGTCGTTACCGGAATAGGCATGATAACATCCGCCGGAAAAAATGTAAATGAAAGCTGGCAAAGAGTTTTAAGCGGCGATACCGCTATTGATAATATCACAAGATTTGATACTTCAAATTTTAAAGTTAAGCTCGCCGCAGAAATAAAAGATTTTGACCCTGCGCCTTTTGTCGAGGACAGAAAAGATATAAGACGGCTTGACAGGTTTGCGCAGTATGCGCTTGCCGCAGTCCACGAAGCCGTAACGTCGTCCGGGATTGATTTCAAAAACGACGCCGGTTTGGATAAAAGACGGTGCGGGATTATATTCGGTTCCGGAATCGGCGGTATCGAAACATTGGAAACAGAAATTATGAAATATCAGAATAACGGAGAGAAAGGCGCGTCAAGGGTTTCTCCTCTCTATATTCCCATGCTGATCGCAAATATAGCGGCGGGACATATATCGATAAAATACGGGCTCGAAGGACACGGTTTTTGTCCGGTCACAGCCTGCGCGACAAGCGCGCACGCTGTAGGCGAAGCGTTCAGGGCAATAAAGCACGGCTACGCGGATATAATAATAGCAGGCGGAAGCGAATCCGCTATAACTCCTACGGCTATCGCAGGGTTCCAGAATACGACCACAATGTCAACTTCGGCTGATAAAAACGCGGCGTTGCTCGCATTTGACAAACGCAGAGACGGGTTTATCATGGGCGAGGGTTCGGGAGCGTTGATTATGGAGAATTACGAGAGCGCAAAAAAACGCGGCGCGGTTATATACGGCGAGGTCGTCGGGTATTGCGCAAACTTTGACGCGTTTCATATCACAAGTCCCGAACAGACAGGAAAAGGCGCGGCTAATGCGATTTTAGGAGCAATTGACGACGCAAAGATTGACATGAATCAAATCGGCTATATAAACGCTCACGGCACAGGCACCGCGATAAACGATAAAACCGAAACGCTCGCGCTCAAACGCGCTTTCGGCGAAAACGCGTATAATATCCCCGTGTCTTCCACAAAAGGAGTCACAGGGCATATGCTCGGAGCTACCGGAGCGGTCGAGTCAATATTCTGCATTAAAACAATAAACGACGGCATACTTCCGCCCACCGCAAATCTGCGGGAAATCGACCCGGAGTGCGATCTGGACTATATTCCGTTAAACGCACGGGAGAAAAAGATAGATTATGCGTTATCAACTTCTTTGGGATTCGGTTCGACTAACGCCGTGCTTATTATAAAGAAATTTATGTGATTGCAAAATTATTCCAATGTGTAGGGGCGGGGTTTTCCCGCCCGCGAAATAACACCAATGTAGATTCAAGGGCGGGAAAACCCCGCCCCTACGAACAAAATGATTCACAGGGAGGAAACATATGGCAGTAATTAAAAAATTTGATAGTTTTGAAAACAAAGATGATATTTTTGAACTCATAGATAAATTTGATAAAAGTTCGCTGTTTGAGTTAGACATTTCGATTGCTTATCCAACTGATGTTTTTCAGGTTGAACGGGAAGTAAAAATAAAAATGATGAAAACGTCGGGCGCAAGGAATAATTATTGGGATACGCACAGAGATATTGATGAAGAAGATGATGAGGATAATTTCGATGATGTTGACGACAACCGGAAAGAGAATGCGAAAACTATAAAAATGACAAAATCGGAAAAACCTGCGGATGCAAATTCTGTCGCAGACAGTATAATAAAAGCGCCGTTAATCGGGACTTTTTACGCGTCGCCGTCGCCGGATTCGGAAGCGTATGTAAAAGTGGGCGATAAGGTTGAAAAAGGCATGGTTTTATGTATAATCGAAGCGATGAAAATCATGAACGAAATAGAGAGCGAAACAAACGGAGAAATCGCCGAAATTCTGGCGAAAACAGGCGATGTTGTGGAATACGGACAGCCTCTGTTCAGATTAAAATAGATTGAAAATAAACGGAGATATATAAATGTTGTATAATCAGGAGCAGATAAAAGCGGTAATACCACACAGAGATCCATTTTTACTTATAGATGAAATTGAGGAATATGTAGAAAAAGAGAGTGTCACCGCGATAAAGCATGTAACAGGCGAAGAAGATTTTTTCAGAGGACATTTTCCGGAATATAAAGTTATGCCGGGAGTATTAATTCTTGAAGCGTTGGCACAGGCGGGAGCGTTTATTGTTTTAAACATTGAAGAATACAAGGGTAAAATCGCGTTTTTCGCGGGAGCGGACGATGTCAAATGGCGTAAACAGGTCAAGCCGGGCGACACTCTTAGATTATGTGTAAAAGTCGATAAATTCAAACTCGGCATAGGAATCGCGGACGCAGTCGCGTATGTCGGACAAGACGCCGTATGCACGGCGAAGATAAAATTCGCAGTGCAGAGATAAATATAGAAATATTGTAGGGCGTGGCATCCCTGACACGCCGCAAATGTACACCAATGCGGGGGTTTCACACGGCGCGTATAGGAATCCGCGCCCTATAAATATTACGTTTTAATTGTAATATATACAATATAAATTTCAAAGGTTATATAATAATATGTTCAAGAAAATACTGATTGCAAACAGAGGCGAAATCGCCGTAAGAATTATAAGAGCGTGCAGGGACATGGGAATAATAAGCGTCGCTGTCTATTCCGAAGCGGACAGGGATTCTATGCACGCCAATATCGCCGACGAAAGTCTGTGTATCGGCGGAGCAGCCGCGAAAGACAGCTATCTCAATATGCGCGCGATTATTACAGCCGCGCAGATTTGCGGAGCCGACGCAATACACCCGGGTTACGGTTTTTTGTCTGAAAATACGCTTTTCGTCAAATTGTGCGAAGAAAATGGGATAAAATTTATAGGACCGAGCGCGAAATCAATCGCGCTCATGGGCAATAAAGCCGAAGCGAAAATTATGATGACAAAAGCAGGCGTCCCGACAATCCCCGGTTCAGACGGAGCGGTTCACAGCCTTAAAGAAGCTGATGAAGTATGCGGTCAGATACAATATCCCGTGATGATAAAAGCCTCCAGCGGAGGCGGCGGGCGGGGAATAAGAAAAGTTGCAGATTTTGATGAGTTAAAAAATGCGTATGATATGTGCAGAGCCGAAGCCCAGGCATCTTTCGGGGACGATTCTGTTTATATAGAAAAATTTATAGAAAATCCAAGACATATAGAAATACAGATACTTGCCGACGAATACGGCAACACTATACATCTGTTTGAGCGCGACTGTTCTCTCCAGAGACGTCACCAGAAAATTATGGAAGAAGCTCCGTCAACTTTTATGGACCCTGAGCTTCGCCAAAAAATGGGGGACGCGGCGGTCAAAGCGGCAAAAGCGGCAAATTACGCGAACGCCGGGACGATTGAGTTTTTAGTTGACAAAGACAAAAATTTTTATTTTATGGAAATGAACACAAGAATACAGGTCGAACACCCTGTAACTGAATTTATCACGGGAATAGATATAGCGGCGCAGCAAATCAAAATAGCGAACGGGGAACCGCTCGGATTGTCGCAGAGCGATATAAAACTTCTCGGGCACGCTATAGAGTGCAGAATAAACGCGGAAAACCCGGATAAAAATTTCGCTCCGTCGCCGGGTATCATAAAAGAACTGAACGTTCCGGGCGGTCCGGGGGTGCGCGTTGACAGCGCGGTATATCAGGGGTATAATATACCGCCGTATTATGATTCTATGATTTCAAAGTTAATCGTATTCGGAAACAACAGAGAAGAGGCAATCGCGAGAATGAGGCGCGCGCTTGCAGAGTATTTATTCGATGGAATAATAACGAACGTGGATTATCAGATAGAACTTTTATCGACCGAAGAGTTTCAGACGGGCAATTTCCACAACAATTTTGTGGACGAGTATAATAAACGCAGGAACAGATAGATTTGCGTGGGAAATAAATAGATTATGTTGAGTAGTCATGTATTTGTTAGCGGGTACGGAAGTAATACTATGTTTTCTGTATCGGTAATGATTTTAATATTTTTTGTAATTTTTATAGGCATTTTTATATTTATAATTGTGCGGGGGCTTATAAGTTGGCATAAAAATAATACTTCGCCGATAATCTCTGTCGGCGCAAGTATTGTCGCAAAACGCATGAGAGTAAGCGGAGGAGCGGAGATGTCAAACCAAATGCACACTCCGCCGTCAACGATATACTATGTGACTTTTGAATTTTTATCTGGGAGCAGACAGGAATTTCATGTTCATGGAAAAGAATACGGATTGCTTGCCGAGGGTGACAGCGGCATTTTGACGTTTCAGGGAACAAGATACATAAGTTTTGAAAGAAAGTAAAATATATAAAATAAAATCAGGTGAATAAAAAATGCTGAAAGATTTGTTTAAAAAAGCGAAATATATCTCCGTCCCCATAGCCAAACGCGCTATAAACGAAATGGGTGACAGCGATAATATTCAGGACTTTATTGTGTGTTCAAAATGTGAAAAGAAGATTTCCGCCGAAAAATACGAAAGCCTCCAGAAAGTCTGCCCGTCATGCGGGTATCATACGAGACTGAGTGCGTTTGAGCGGATTGAATATACAATAGACGGCGAAAGTTTTGTCGAAAAATACAATAATATTCATACTGTAAATCCGATAGAGTTTGAAGGTTATCTCGAAAAAATAGAGAAATTACAGAGAATGACCGGTGTTGACGAAGCTGTTGTCACTGGATTCGGCAAAATCGACGGGATTGAAACGGGTATCGGCATAATGGACAGTTCATTTTTTATGGCGACTATGGGGTCTGTAGTCGGCGAAAAAATAACGCGCCTTTTTGAGGAAGCAATAGAAAAAAGACTGCCTGTCATTATATTTGCGGCGTCCGGCGGCGCGAGAATGCAGGAAGGGATAATCTCTCTAATGCAAATGGCAAAAGTGTCGGCGGCTGTGGGTAAACATTCGGACGCAGGATTATTGTACGTCACAGTTATAACAGACCCGACAACCGGCGGTGTAACCGCGTCTTTCGCAAGTTTGGGCGATATAATATTGGCGGAACCCGGCGCGATTTACGGATTTACCGGACGGCGGGTTATAGAGGGTACAATCGGGTCAAAACTGCCGGACGATTTCCAGACAGCGGAATTTTTATTGGAGCACGGTTATATCGACAGTATTGTGCCGCGCAACGAGATGAAACAAATGCTGGCATTGCTGCTGAAAATGCACGTATGATTTTTGCGTAAGTAATGCAGAAAATTTATATTTTGTGAGATTAGAATAATTCAACTATTGTTAGAAATCAATTCTAATATTACGTTATTGAATCCTACAAATTTTCATGATATACTAAACACAAACGAGCTTGTTAATAAAATTTTTAGGGGGATATACATGAATATTTATATAAGCGAAAATATAAAACGTCTGCGACGAGAAAAAAATCTTACGCAGGAAGCACTTGCGGATTTTATCGGGATTAGCTTTCAGGCTGTGTCAAAATGGGAGTGCGGCGACGCATACCCCGACATCACACTATTACCTACGCTTGCGAACTTTTTTGAAGTAACGCTTGATGAACTTGTGGGCATGAACGAAATAAAAAACGCGAAAAAACTTGATGAAATCAAAGAACAGTATAGAAAATTTAATACCAACAAGACACATAAAGAAGTTAGAGAATTATTGCGCGGCGGTCTTAAAATTTTCCCGAATGATTATTGGTTGCTTTCAGAACTTGCGTTTAATTTATCTTTTCAAGACAACGGCGAAACAGATGAGGAATGTAATAAAAATAATGAAGAAGCTGTTAAGATTTCGGAGCGCATTCTTGAATTTTGCACCGATTCGGAAATCCGCAATAGAGTACAGGCTAATATGTGTCTTAGTTTATGGAAAATGGGAGAAAAAGACAAAGCCGTTGAACTCGCGAAAAAGTTGCCGAAAATTAATGAAACGAGCGAACGCACATTAACTTTTATTCAGGACGATGGAAAAGAAAAAATAAAACTGCGTCAGGACAATGTTTTAACGTTTACAGCGGAATTAGAGGATAATATACGGGGTCTTGCACAAACCGACCATTATACAGACGATGAAAAGTTTAAATTATATCAAAAAGCCATAGATATTTACAAAATTATCTATGAAGAAAGAAATTATGACATAGGTCACGTATATTTGTGCGATATTTATATAAACATGGCGAAGATTTATATAAAACGTGATAATAAAAACGAAGCTGTGAAAAGTCTGGAAGAAGCGGCAAAAAATATAATTGCTTATTTAAATCGTATCGACTCACCGCTTGAAATAGGCAAATCTTTGCTTATAAATTCTATCGGAAAAACAACAACCATGAAAGGAGTGAATCATGCAAGAGATACAAAAAATCGGATTGACGGAGAACCTTTTGAATCAATCAGAGAACGGGAAGAAATCAAAAACATATTGACTGAACTTGATAAATACGCAAATTAATATGTTTATTTAATTGCACAAATTAAGCATTTTCTTCAGTCGCAAAATCAATAAAACATACTAAAAAAGGATAAATAATTATGGCAAACGAAATACCTGAATTAACAAAAGACGAAATGATAATAAAAAGATATGAAATATCAATGCACAAAAACCGCCCGACAATACGCGACTATATCCCCAATATTTTCGACGATTTTATAGAGCTTCACGGAGACAGGGGATTTGCCGACGACAAGGCTATTTTATGCGGACTTGCGCATTTTAACGGAATCCCTGTGACTGTAATCGGACATGTCAAAGGCAGAAATACAAAAGAGAATATCGCCTCAAATTACGGTATGCCAAACCCGGAGGGATACAGGAAAGCGTTGCGCTTCATGAAACAGGCGGACAAGTTTCACCGTCCGATTATAACTTTTGTCGATACTCCCGGCGCGTACTGCGGGGTCGGCGCAGAAGAAAGAGGCGAGGGGGAAGCTATAGCAAAAAACCTCATGGAGATGTCCCGTCTGAGAACTCCCGTTATCGCGGTAATAACCGGCGAGGGCAGAAGCGGCGGAGCTTTGGGAATCGCGCAGGCAAACTGCGTTTTAATGCTCGAAAACGCGACATATTCGGTTATATCGGCAAAAGGGTTTGCCAGTTTGCTGTGGAAAGACCCGAAACGCGAAAAAGAAGCGATTATCAAACAGCGTATGACTGCGGACGATTTGCTCGAACTCGGAGGAGTAATAGACGGGATAATTCCCGAACCGCCGGAGGGCGCGCACAAAGACCCTGTATTGACTGCGCTCACGATTAAAACCGCTCTGGAAAATAAGTTAGGAGTTTTGTTGGATATGTCGCCGGATGAAATATATAACCAGAGGTATAAAAAATTCAGGGAAATCGGATTTTTCAGCGAGTTTTGATTAATGCTGATTAACAAAATGTAAATTTATCGCTGAAAATATTTACTTTTGCAGATATTTTATGTATTATTAAATATATAAAATTATATAATAATTTTAATAAACTATAAATTTTGGAGGATTCTGTCATGATAGAACAAATAAGCAAAATAATAGCCGAACAGCTTTGTATAGACGTAAGCGAAGTAAAACCGGAATCGCACATAATGGAAGATTTGAACGCTGATTCTCTTGCCGTTGTGGAGATTTTAATGGCAATCGAAGAACAGTTCGGCATTAAAGTCCCCGACGAGGAAGTCCCGTCGCTGAAAACAGTTAAAGATATATCAGACTATGTGGAAAGTCATTCGGTGTAATTAATATTTTTTGTAAACATAAAACAGCAGGAGTATTTGCTCCCGCTGTTATTTTTATTATATTTTAATAATTATTGTTGAATCTGGTCGAATTGAGCGATAGTTTTCTCCATAGCCGTAGTTATTTTCGCTTCGTTTTTGTCCCAGTACGACGCCATTGTATTTGTGCCTTTGTTTAACGAGTTGAAGAAATCGGTGACATTGCCCCAGTTGTAAACCTGAGCTATATCATATAATCTGCTGGCAAAAATGAGGTCGAGCATTTCCTGCGATTCATTGTCGCGCGCAAATTTTGTTTTCAGCGATATATCGTAATATGCCGGAAGAAGAGTATATTGGCTTTCCGCAGTCAGGGCTTCGAGTATTATTCCGGTCCGGTCTTTATCCGTCACAGTGACGGGAATGGCGACGCTGCTTGTGCATCCCACTTCGACGCTCGGATAATATCCGTCCTGCTGTTCATCGTATTTCGGCGGCGGAATTATCCCGAAATCAGTCGCCATATCGCGCAGAAGAGTTACCCTGTTCATTCCCGCGTAATAAAACATTGCTCTGTTTGTGTTGAATACGACAAGCTGCATGCCGTCCCATACTGTATCGTTGGGATATTTTGACGCATAATCGTCGGCGTTTATCGTTATCTGTTTATCGGACTGTAACTGAAGTATTTTATCGCATATATCAACTGCGCGCTGGCTGAACATAGTAAGTTCGGGCTCGCCTGTCGATTGATTGACTTTTGCTATATACTCCCCCGCTCCGTTGTAGAACGCCATCGCGTTTCTGTACTGGCTGACAAGCCCCCACTGATCTGTCTGGTCCATTACTCCGTCGCCGTTCAGGTCTTTTGCGACGGCTTTTATCATGTCGAGCATTTTACCCATAGTCCATGTGCCGTCTTTGACTAACTGATACGGGTCGTCAAGATTATAGTCTTTCTGAACCTGTTTGTTGAACATAAGTATCCATGTCGCGTCCTTATCGGTTATAAGATAATTGCTGACTGTCGCGAACAATCTGCCGTCCATTGTCAACTGTTCGGCGGCTTTCTGGTCCCACCACGGCTTGGTTAAATCAAGATACGGGAACGTTTTAAGGTCATATAAATATCCTCCGGTCATAAGCGTAGTTATTTGTGATAAACCATGGCACATGAGGTCAAACGCGTCGTCCCCGGCTTTTATGGATTTTGACGCTCTCGGTGTCAAATCCCCGTTTTCGGGAAGATTCACGATTTTTATGTTGTATTTGTCTTCTATTGTCTTATTTCTCAGATAAACCGCGTCGTTTATAGGGTCTCCGTTTTCCTGTTCGGCATATATATCTTTTGCGTACCAGTGAACATTATACGACGGTCCCCTGCTTAAAATCCTGAACTCATATCCGTTGTAATCTTCCTGTGGCAACCCGGGGTCAATGCGGGCGACTGTTGTCGTCTGGTCGGATACTGTACTGTCAATGTTTGTCTCTCCTGAATTTGCGGTTGTTGTGTTTTCGGTATTGTCCGCATTTTTCGCGTCGCTATTGCTTTTCGCGCAACCCGAACTTATCCACGCGGAAAATATAATAATACACGCCAATAACAGAAATAATAAAATTGTATTGAGCTTTTTTATTTTTTTAACCATTTTAATTTCGCCTCCTATATAAAATAATTTTATATTTATACTTACATGAAAAAAATGATTATTCGGTACGTTTAGAATATAAAAAATTATCTATTTCGTCCGCACGCTCAAATCGCCCAAGTTTTCTATAGGCTGAACTTTCATAGGAAAGATTCAATACAGGTAATTTCATATTTTTATAAACTATTTGTTCTATAAACGGGCGTAAGTCAATTATATCTTCCCAAATATCATTGCATTTCTTTTGAATATCTCCCATTACTTCAATTTCCACTCCATTGATTGCAAAATATCCGATATGTGACCGTACTTTTTCTATTGCTGAAAATAAAACAGGTCTTACAACATAATTCTTTAATAACTCATTAATCTCATATGCTCCCGCTTTATTTGTTTGAATATCAATATCGCGGGGGGTTAATTTCATCCCCTGAATTGTAAACGATGTACTTCCAGTTAGTACCCAAATTATTTCTCGCTGATTTAAATAATTGTATATAGTAACCAAAGCCGAATCTTGATTTAAACTTAACATCTTGCTATCTCCGAATATAAACTTTCCACGTTTAAATAATAATTTAAAACTATTTAATAATATAAGTATAACATATCGCTTATAATTCGTCAATGAAATAATCATTATTTTTCAAAAATTTATAAATATAAAATAAAAAAATATGCCATGTATTTTATTACACGGCATATTTCTTTCAATTAAAGCATTAATACAAAAACAGTCCCAAGTAATCGCATATCTCTTTAAATATCGCGGCAGATTGTACGTTTTCCGTTACGCCGCCTTCCGCAATCACGGCAATTGAGTATAACGCCCCGTTAGCGTCAGTGTTTGCAGGATAATATCCGGCAAACCAGCTGTGCACTATCTGCTGCGTCGTGACTGTTCCGTCGTCTCCAACAACCTGCTCGTACTGCCCTGATTCCGCGCTCGACGTCTTGCCTCCTGCAACTCCGTATTCCGGCTGAGCCGGCGACCCTGTTCCGTGGTCGACACACGCTTTTGTCATTTCAAGCAGATATTCGACCGTCTGGTCGCTTAAGACTTTTTCAGATTCGGCGTTCTGTACGTTTACCGTTTCATTTTCGAAATCTAAGGATTTCACGATAGATAGTTCCGGCATAATTCCGTTGTTTGCTATACAGCAGAAAATCCTCGAAATTTCGAGCGGGGTTACCAACAGTTCGCCCTGCCCTATAGCAGTGTTTGCAATCATAGCGGGCGGCGGGTCGTCGACTTGCGGGATATTCCCGTGCTGAACAGACAGTCCGTCCAAATCGGTCATTTCGCCTATGCCGAGTTTTTTTGCCATGGCGTATATTTTATCGTAGCCTATATGCAAGGCGAGGTTCATAAAATAAGTGTTGCAGCTGTGCGCATACGCCTCGCACATATCCATTTCCCCGTGTCCCCAGCCGCCGCGGCATGTAAAAGTTTTGCCGTCAACGTCAATATATCCTGTGCAGTCATAAGTATAATTATAATAATTCTCATCTTCTTCAAGAGCCGCCGCCGCAACTACCGTTTTAAATATAGAACCGGGAGTAAACGTGCTGAAAGCCCTGTTTATAAATTCCCCGTTTGTGCTGTTTATATAATCGGCTAAATTATCCGGCGAATATGTCGGACGGCTGACGCTTGCGAGTATTTCACCGGTAGATACGGACGTCACGACAATCGCGCCTTTTTTCATATATTTAGCGGCTATTTCCTCAACCTTTTTCTGCAAATCCAAATCTATAGTCAGGGATATGCCGGTTTGCGCATTATATCCGTAATCTATTGTCCTGATAGGAGAACCTTTCAAACTCTTTTCCAACGCGTCGGAATCATATACAGCCTCTATTTTTGAACCTGTTTTAGTCAGAAAATCGTTATACGCCGCTTCAATTCCGGTTACGCCGTTTCCTGTTTTGTCGACGTAACCCACAATATGCAGAGCCGGGAAACTCTCCCCGTCGTTTCTTTTGTATGTTCTGTAGGATTGCATGTATGCGTTGTTAATATTTTCGTTTATGCGGATTACAAACGGCTTTCCCTGCGTTATTTCATTTAATACATCATCCTGTTTTAAACCGCTGACTTGCGCGATACTTTTTGCCGCGTCGTCATATGTTTCCGTACTCAAATCTATTTTTGACGGGTCAACGAGACAGTTGTACGCATCCGGAAAACCGGCGACTATATTGCCGTTTCGGTCAAATATGAATCCCCTGCGTTGAACCACGTCTAATTTTCTCGTATATTGATCCGCAAGAGCCGGCATAACTTCTTTATAATCGCTTGTGGACACGGTATATAACTTAAAAAATATAAAACCTGTTATAATTATAATAACAACATATAAACCGACTGTTTTTCTTTCGTTAATTGACAGCATTGAAATTTAATCTCCTATAGAAATATAATATTTATATTTTTATTATGGATTTATTTCCCATACTTTATTCTGTGAAAATATATAAAAAAGCAATTAATCATTGCTTTATTTTAGATATTTTTTAGTGTATAATATTAAGCAAACAAATATAAAAAATATAAATTAAATAAATTCGAGGTGTAATCATATGTTTAACATAAGAAAATTCGGGGCATATATATCAAAACTGCGTAAACATGCGGATATGACGCAGTCTGTTCTGGGAGAAAAATTAAACGTCACGAGACAGGCTGTGTCAAGATACGAAAACGGCGACAGTTTCCCGGATATATCTATATTGGTTCTGCTTTCAGAAATTTTTAACGTTTCTGTCGACGATTTAATAAAAGCCGGAGAACCCACAAAAGCCGAGGCAATTTTATTGCAAAGCGATATAAAACAATCTGAAATTCCTCAAGAAATATTTAAAGAAAAAACAATAACTGACGATATATTAAATATAGCCTCTCTGTTAAAACCCAGCTTGTTGGACAAAATAGCAAAAGGATTCGAAAAACACGATATAGATATATCAAAACTTACAAATCTTGCCGAATATCTGTCGGATGAAACTTTTGTTTCCATGCTCGAAAACTCCTCTTTTGAAACGCTCGACAAAAATATTTTAGAAAAATTTGTACCGTTTTTAGACGATAATTCGAGGGGCAACATATTTAAGCAGGTTATCGACGGAGAGCTTGATTATAACTTTTTGGAATTGCTCGCGCCTTATGTAGACCCGTATTATTTTTCCACGCAGGTTGAAGCCGCGGTCGTTTACGGCGTTCTGCCGGCTGAGGCTTTAAAAACATTGGAGAAATTACATTGGCCTGCATAGTGAAAAACATGTGTAAAAAAATTAACATTTTAATTTGTTAAATTTTCAAAAAAGACTTGTATTTATAAAAAATTTATGATATTATATGAAACAGTATTTTATTAAGGTAATTTTAAGGCAAATAATAGAACCACAGGAAAAAAATAAAAAAGGAAAGTAAAAAATCGTTGTATTTATAAAACGGAGGATGTATTAGAAATGAAAAGGAAAAAAAGAAGTTTAGCAGCAAAAATGATTTCTATCATGGTGGTAATCTGTATTGTCGGAGTGGCGGCAATCGTCACGACGGGCACAATATTATCCGGGAATTCGGTATTTCAGGAAACTTTAGATAAAGTGCAAAACAGCACGGCGGTTAAAGCCGAAGACATAGAATCATGGGTAACCAGTGAAACCGCTTATTTAGATTCTATTGACCACAGTCTGGCTTTTATAACGGATCAGTCGAAAGACAATATGCAAAATATTTTCAATTCATATGTCCAGGCTCACCCTATATATTATTCTTTATATACGGGTATGCCCGACGGCAGCGCGGTATTCAACGACGGGTGGATTCCGGGCGCAGGCTGGGTGCCGTCTGACAGAGAATGGTATAAAGGAGCCGCTGCAGACAAGTCTTCGGTCTATATCTCGTCAGTATATACCGACGCAGAAAGCGGAAAATTGTGCACTTCTATTTCAAAAGCAATCATTGACGAATCAACCGGGGAATTTAAAGGCGTATTGAGCGCGGATATATTTATTGACGACATCACAAAAATGGTAATTGAAACAAATATCGCAAAAGGCAGTTACGCATTTGTTGCAGACGCGCAGGGAAATATTTTAATGCATCCGGATGCAAACTATCAGCCGGTTTACGATGCGGCTAACGACACAGATACATTTAAAAATCTCAGTACGGTAGACAACGGCTCTTTGGCAAATATGTGGAGGGAATCAACCCAAAGCGGCGACCCTGTAAAGGCTGTGGGTCCCGATGGTATCGCAAAATTTTACACCATGGCTGCGATTCCGTCCACCGGATGGATAATGTATATCGCCGTCCCGACAAGCGTGATATACGCTCCAGTATATCAGCTGCTCTATGTAACTGTGCCGATATGCTTGGTTCTTTTGATTATACTCGTAATAGTTGCGGTAAGCATAGTTAAGTCTATAGACAAAGTACTGAAGCAAGCCGCAGTTCAGCTCCAGCAGTCCACGGGCGATATAATAAACACAGCCGCAGAACTTACAGAGACGTCAAATAATCTCGCTCAAAGCGGCAGCCAGCAGGCGGCGTCAATCGAGGAAACGTCAGCAACTATGAATCAAACCGCGAGCATGGTGGAACAAAATACAAGAAGCACGCATCACGCATTGACGCTGACAAAAGAAACGTCTGAAGAAACGTCTAACGGAGCGCAGAAAATATCAAGTCTGATAAACTTTATGGACGAGCTTTCAAAATCGAGCCATGCCATATCAAACGTTATAAACACTATTTCAGGCATAGCTTCGCAGACCAATATACTTGCGCTCAACGCGTCAGTAGAATCCGCAAGAGCGGGAGAAGCGGGGAAAGCGTTCTCCGTAGTATCAGAAGAAGTGCGCGCGCTCGCGCAAAAATGTAACGACGCAGTCAGAAGCACTTCGGAAATAATCGAAAACAACGCGCGTCTGACTGAATTGAGCATAGATAATTCTCACGAAGTCAGCAGGGCGTTCGATGCCATATCGAATAAAATCGACAAAGTAAATCAAATAATGGAAGAGATAACAACCGCGAGCGAAGAACAGTCAAAAGGCGTCAAATATGTAAACGAGACGCTGAGCCAAATGGAAAAGCTCACCCAGTCAAACGCGGCGATTTCGGAAGAATCCGCCGCCGCCGCAACCGAACTGAAATCGCAGTCTGATATATTGCAGGAACTCACAGACAATTTAAATCGTCTCGTCGGGCATGATTACTCCCAAACAGATGAAATTCAAACAAAATCAGCCGGCGCGAGACAGTTCAACACCAATTCCCCTCTTGCCATGAACGAGCGATAGATTAAAACAAAAATAATAAATAAAAAAGGGCGATGAAAACTGTTTCGTTTCATCGCCCTTTTTGGGTTTTATATATATTTATAAATCTATTGATTCGTCTTATCGCACAAATCAATGCTGTATTCCATGAATTTTTCGAGTTCTTCCGCAGTTAATTCACGCTTGCTTATCAGCGAAAGCATATAAATATATCTTGCCGTTTCTTTATTCTTTGTGTTCATGAGTTTTTGTATAAGAGAGTTGTTTGAATTAATTATGAGCGTTTCTTCGTAATCCATGTCTGCCATACCCGCCATATTTGAATCTACCGCTTTATACTGTTTCATCATATCGGCAATTCTTCTTGACTGTTCGGATAAAGTCAGCAAAGCCGGTATTTTATCGTCGCTGAGTTTGCTCACTTCCATTTTGAGATTTTTGAATTTATCTGGATTTTCCGTCATGCCTATCGCGTCTTTGAATAAGTCGATAAGTCCTTGATTTTCAGGACTTTCTTCTTTTTTATCTTTATTATTTTTATCGTCTTTTTTGTCTGCTGTTTCGTTTAAATCGGAATCTACTCTGACAAATTTTACTTTAGGCTTGTCCTTATCTCCCCCGCCGCGCATTTCCACAAGACTTATAAACTGCGTCTCTATTATGTTTTCGAGAATTAAAACTTCTCTGCCCGCTCTCTGATGCATAGACACATATACAGCCTGCGCGGACGGGTTGTTTGTATAATATATGCTGACTTCTTTTTTATCTTTACTGTCTTTAATTTCTGCATTATCTTTTGACATGGCATTTATATATTCGTCTAAAGTTTTATATTCGCCCTGCGTATTTTTATATATTATAATGTCTTTCAGTCTGTCGTAGAATTTTTGGTCGCGCAGACAGCCGTATAATATAAAAGTCTTTATATCCTGCCAGAATCCCTCATATTCTTTGCGTTCGGTGTTAAACAGCGACGTGAGTTTATCTCCCACTTTTTTCACGATATGCGCCGAAATTCTGGAAACATACCCGCTGTTTTGCAAATAGCTTCTCGAAACGTTCAGGGGAAGTTCCGGGCAGTCGATAACGCCTTTCAGCATCAAAAGATATTCCGGGATAACTTCTTTTATATTATCCGCGACAAAGACCTGATTATAATACAGTTTCACCTGACCCTCAAGGCTGTCAAACTGTGTGTTTATTTTCGGGAAATATAAAATCCCTTTAAAATTAAGCGGATAATCCGCATTTATGTGGATATAGAACAGCGGTTCTTTAAAATCTTTAAAGACTTTTCTGTAAAATTCCGAATATTCTTCTTTTGTGCAGGACGACGGATTTTTCGTCCAAAGCGGCGAAATGTCGTTTATGGGTTTTTCTACCTCTGTCGTCTCTATCATGTCTTCCTCTTCGCTATGTTCGTGGTCGTGATGCTCATGTCCGTCGTTTTCATCATGTTCATGTTTCTTATTTACGTCTGTAAAATATATCGGAACAGGCATAAAAGCGCAGTATTTGTCGAGTATATCTTTTATTTTATACTCGCTCATAAATTCTTTGTTTTCGTCGTTTATGTGAAGAATGACTTCGGTTCCCATGTCTGTTTTTTCGGGAGCGTATATGCCGGACGCGTCCGGCGAATCCCCTTCGTAAAGTTCAAAATTGCCGTCGTCCGTACACGTCCAGAACACGCCCGGACTCCCGGCATATGATTTTGTTCTGATATCGACTTTATCAGAAACCATAAACGCCGAATAAAATCCCAATCCGAAATGACCGATTATGCCGTTTTTAGCGGTGTCTTCTTTTAAATTTTTATCGGTTTCACCGGACTTATCCGAATTTTCCTGACTGTCGTTGGATTCATATTTTTCGATAAAATCCAACGCCCCTGAAAGCGCGATTTGGTTTATATATTTTTTAACTTCTTCGGCGTTCATTCCGATACCATTGTCTGTTACTTTAAGCGTATTTTCCTCGGAATTAAGCTCGACGGTAATTTTAAATTCCGTGTTTTTGATATCCTCCGATTGTATTTCCCCAAGAGATATTAATCTTTTTATTTTAGTTACTGCGTCGCATGAATTTGAGACAATTTCCCTCAAAAATATTTCTTTGTCAGAGTAAAGCCACCTTTTAATTATAGGAAATATATGTCTGGTTTCTACTGATATTCCGCCTTTTTCAAGCATAGATTCAACAATCCTCCTTTTGTTTTTGCTTTTGTTTAATATATAATTTTATAATATTATAACATAATATTATAATAAAATCAATCAATTACAAAAAATTTTTATTGACATCTAATAAAAAATATGATATAATATTTAAACATGAATAATTTCAAGCGCACTTTTGATTTTTATAATTGTTATCTGTTAATTGAATATGGTGGGTGTGGCTCAGTTGGTTAGAGCGCCAGGTTGTGGCCCTGGATGTCGCCGGTTCAAATCCGGTCATTCACCCTATGGAAAAAATCCCGATATATTACGATATATCGGGATTTTTGTTTTTATGCTGTGTTTACCTGTCTTAAATTATGTTTACTGTAAATCTACAGAAGCATTAAGTATATCCTCGAACGCCCAGTGATTTGCAGACAAGTCATTATATAAACTCCGTAAACTGTCAGGAATTTTATCAAGGCTTGGTCTGCCAAGTATACGATTGACAATTACCACGCATTCGGCGCGCGTAATATTCGCCTCAGGTCTGAATGTATTGTCCGGATAGCCGGACAGCCATCCTTTGGCGTATGCTGATGCAATGCTTTCGTATGCCCAGTAGTCTTTTGAAATATCTGTGAATGGTATAGTTGCGTCGTCTAAAATATCATAAAAACGTGATGCAATTACTACAAATTCTGCTCTTGTGATGGGTTCGTTGGCTCTGAATGTATCGTCCGCGTAGCCTCTCAGTATGCCTTTTGAAGCTAAATATGTCACCGCTTGCGCGTACCATTCGTTGCCGGTTATATCGCTGAATGGGTTGACAATAATATCATTTTTACTGCCGTCTTTTACCAAACGGAAGAATATCATAGCAACTTCAGCGCGAGTAATCGCAATGTCCGGTTTTACGCTTCCGTCCCCGTAGCCGCTGATATACTTTTTGCCTGTTTCAAATGGATTGCTATTATTTGTTATAATATTACCTAAAGCTTGCGGTACAGAATTATCTGGAATGTCTTTGGTTTCTTCTCCTGATGCCGTCGTTTCAGCTCCGTTGGTTCCTGTGCCGCCGTTGTTACCGCCGGTTCCGGTACCGCTGTAGTCAGGGTGAGGCGTAACAGGAGCAGGAGGAGCAGGTGTAACGTTAATCGCACCGTTCACGCCGTTCAATGGAAATGGATTTTCTATATCGTTGGCTGAAGCCGCCTGAGCGGTAACTGTTAATGATATTGTATCAGTCGTAACACCGTTCGCTATTTTGAAACTAAGAACAGCCAATTTGCCATTTACATTGCTATCTTTTAAACCGTCGTTAGACGCAGTAACTGTAACACTCCCTTGTTTATTCGCTACATCGGACTTAGTTGATACAAACGCTACTGTTTCTGCAAATACATCAAATTGTTGTGCACATCCTAAGTACGTTAATTTTGTATTGTCATAGCTAACATCAAATTCATATCCTGCGATACCTGTGTTACCCGATAATTCCACCGGCACGCTCACCGTGTCGCCTGCTTTACCTGTTACCGTACCTACCGTTATTGTCGGGCTGGCGGCTAAAACCACCATAGGCAGCATACTTATCACCATCATAACTATAATAATCAGACAAAATGTTTTTATTAATTTTTTCATTGCATGTCCTCCGTTTTTTTATATTTTTTATTTTTTAACGTTTATAACATTATTTTAACGAATATGCCGTAGTGAATTCCCTGAAAGCAAGCGTGTCATCCTCAATGTCGCCTGTAACTCCCAATGCCAACTGCCGCGCCGCGCCAAGCTCATCAAGGTTCTTGTCGCCGTAATATCGGGAGAATATCATGAAATCCTTAAAATTCAAATCCCCGTCGCCGTTCAAATCAAACTTGACTACAACTGTTTTCGTGTCTTTATTATCGCCGTTCTCCAAAATAATTACCATTCCTGTGCCAAGCAGAGTATCCGGGTCTGTGATTTCATTGCCTTTACGGTCATATACTTTTATATTGTCGTGGTTATTCGCAAGTTCGTTCAGCAGGTCGCCGACTGTTGTTCCGTCTCCTGCTATAGAGCCGGTTATGAATCCGTTCTCAATATTGAAGTGCGACCCGCCTTTCAGGGTTATTCCCAACGGTTCATATATCGCCGTAACAGTCAAGTCACCTTCGATGTCGCTGAAATCAGTTACCTTAGTGTTCGAATCAGTGAACCAGCCCGTGAATTTGTAACCTGGTACAGCCGGTGCCATGGGCGCAGTCGCAAATTCGCCGTACTTCACACTCTGTTCCTTTATCAAATTGCCGTCTTTATCGTTGAATATAACCGTATATGTGTTTTTATCGTATTGTGCTGTCACTGTAAGGTCTGATTTTATATTGCTGAAATCAGTGACTTTAGTGTTCAAATCAGTAAACCAACCTTTGAACGTATAACCTGTCCTCGTCGGATTTGTCGCCGGAGGCGTCGCTGACGTATTGTAGTCTACCATTTCACTTTTTAGCGTCGTACCATCCCAGTCTACGAATGTCACCTCGTAGCTGTTTATCTTATATTGTGCCGTAACTGTGAGGTCGCCTTTGATATCTTCGAAAGAGTTGTCCCAACCTGTGAACGTGTAGCCTGTTACTGCCGGTGCTGTAGGCGCTGTTGCCGATTCGCCGTATTTCACCGTCTGCGTATCGCCAATCGGGTTGCCGTCAAAGCCTATGAACGTAACCATGAAAGTAGGAACGGTTATTTTAATCCAACCGTCGCTTTTTGTGATGTCGGAAATCGGAACCTCGTCTGAACCAAGAAGAACGGAATCAAGCGATAAATCTACTTTAGCATATGTTACTGCGTCATCTTTTATTTTGAATTCAAGAGTAAACATAGTTCCGTCACCGGAGAAAACCGAAGAACCATTATCTGCAGTAACCCAAAACTTTCCGGCTGCATTTATCTCATTCAAAAAACCTGGCATAAACCTTCCGTCTCCGGCGGCAACGCTATCGGCAAATACGTCACTTTGCTCACAGCCTACATACTCTAATTTTGTATTGTCGAATGTTATTTCGACTGTATATGTTACGATACCCGGGTTTTCCGTCAATGTAACCGGCACCTTTACCGTGTCGCCGGCTTTGCCTGTTGCCGTACCTACCGTTACTGTCGGATTATTTGTTGAAATCAGTTCCCACTCCGCCGTCAACTCTACGTCTGACGTAATCGGCGTGCTGAAATCGAACGCGGATCCCTCGTCGTCAGAATACCAATAGCAGAAATTGCAGCCGTCTTTAACTGGATCTGGCATTGGTCTGTCTACATAGTCGCCATTTGTCACTGGCACTGTGGTTGGATCGGTTCCATTGTCTGCGTCGAATGTAACGGTATAGATTATTGCCGGTACTTCTTCCCATTGTGCCGTCACGGTCGTGGGTTCGGTGATATTGCTGTAATCTCCAACCCAGCCAATGAACGTGTAACCCGCTTTCGTCAGATTTGTCGGAGGCGTCGCCGTTTCGCCGTATGGAACGCTGTCAGTTCCGAGTACAGTAGTGCCGTCGCTGTCTACAAATGTAACATTTATATTATACTGCGCTGTCACAGTTGTGGGTTCGATGATTTGGCTGAAATCTTCGGGGTCCCAGCCTGTGAACGTATAGCCTGTCCTCGTCGGATTTGTCACCGGAGGCGTCGCTGACGTATTGTAGTCTACCATTTCACTTTTTAGCGTCGTACCATCCCAGTCTACGAATGTCACTTCATAGCTGTCTATCTTATATTGTGCTATTATGGTGAGGTCGCCTTTGATATCTTCGAAAGAGTTGTCCCAACCTGTGAATGTATAACCTGTTCTCGTTGGATCACTCGGAGCTTTCGCATTGCCGCCTTCTGCCACGCTCTGCTGTTCGCCAATCTTATCGCCGTTCCAGTCTTGGAATATTACCGTGTAGTATGTCGTTACCGGAACCGCCGTCCACTGTGCTATAAGCGTTACATCTGATGTGATCGCCACACCGAAATCAAACAACGTAGCTCCGCCGTAGCTCCAGCCGTCGAATGTGTATCCGTCTTTACTTGGGTCTGCGGGCTGTTTAGCCTTACCGCCGTCTGCCACTGTCTGACTGTCTGCCAGAGTTGTTGTGCCGTCGCTGTCGAAAAATGTTACTTTGTGGGTAACTGTAGGAGTTGTTCCGTCTGGAATAAACACAACGTCCCTTAAATAATTGTGACCGAGCGATACGGCTGGATATGTACCATATGCGGAGTAAACCCCTGTTTGCTTCGGATACGAAAGATTACTGCCATTATCTCCCGCACTTTCGGGATTGTTTGAGATCGCCGCATAATTCCCAGCCGCGTCGGTGGAAACGGAAACGGTGTAGCTGACATCGGCTTTAACAGGCGTAGATGTTATTGGTAGGTATACCCAACCGTCATTGCCGTCAAAACTTACAGTGTCCTCGTAAATTGCCTCACCAGTGCTGTTGTTGTATATTGCCACATGATGGTCTCCGGTTTCTTCCGCATACGCGAACACCCTAATATATGTTATCGTTCCGTCTACTGATGGAGTGAATATTGTTCCCAGTTCACATGTTCCCGAGTTTGTGCATAGAATAATTCCGTCATCCGTGCTCAGATCGCCCCAAATTGTTTCGGCGTTGTCCGGTAGAACGAAGTCGCCGCTCGCTTTTACGGTTATTCTGACCGTATAGCTCGCTTCGTTCGTTCCGTCTGTCGCGGTGAACGTCACGGAATATATTCCGTGTTGTCCGACGTCAGGCGTCCAACCGAACTTCTGAGTATCAGAGTCAAAACTTGCGCCGCCAGGCAGATTAGCCGCAGAGTAAGTCAAGTCTCTGTCACTGACCGCGTGTACTGTGAAGCTGAGGCTGTTCCCCTCCGCTACGGTTTTATCTGCTATCGCGTCAAATATTGGAGTGTTATCCACCTCTGCCGCGTTGACCGTAACGTCAAAGCTCGTGGTTTTGGTTACTCCATTTTCGGTGTAGCTCACTGTCACAGTCTGAGTGCCTTCGGTATCGAGTTTTGAACCCTCAGCCGGATTCGTTTTGTAGCCGCTGACTGCCTTGCTATCTTCGCTGCTGTAGGTCGCCGTTACCACCATACCTGTAAGGTCAAGGACATCGCCTACGGTATATTCTATCGTTTTCGGCGGGGTTGTGACGGCTAACTTATCCAGTGTCACCATTGGCGGCTCTACGCCATCGGGAATGAAGACAACATCACGAAGGTAATTACAGCCGTATGTGTCCGTAGGGCGTGCCGTGAACGTTAAGTCTGTGTTAGCTACACCAAAATTATCTGGATAGTAAAGGCACCCGCCGTTGTTCCCACTGACCGAGGCATGTTGGATGGCTGGATAAGCCGTTGCGTCGTCCGTGCCAGTTGAAACAGAGACGGTGTAGTAGACGTCAGCGTCGATATGAAGCGGACTATCTAAATTATAATACTCCCATTTATTTGCTCCGGTATAGTCAAACACTTCCGGTCCGAAGACTAGGTCCCCGTCATTGTTCCATATTGTGATTGTGTGCTCACCTGTTTCCCCTGGGATTCCGTATACCCTTACGGATGTTATGTTACCCGGTTCGGATGAATAGAACACAGTCCCTAAGTTATATGAAACGCCGTCTCCCTGGAATGCCCCTATGTCGGCTGTTTCATCGATATTGCCCCAGATGGTTTCCTCGCCGCCCTGCGGGACAACAGTTGCGGTTACGGTTATTGTTATTGTTTTGTTGCTGACCATTACCCCGTCGTCCGCCGTAAATTTTACGTTATACACACCGGACTGTCCGACGCTCGGCGTCCACTTGAATTCGCCTGTCTGCGCATTAAGAGTCGCGCCGTCGGGCAGCACATCCGCCGAATATGTAACCTGTCCGTTTTCGCTTGTTGCGAGTACGGTAAAACTGAGGCTTTCGCCTTCCTTCACGGTTTGATCAGTCAAGTCAGAAAAGGTCGGAGCCTTGACCGCGCCGTCGTTCGGCACGAATACTACATCACGCAGATAGTTGTTATGATATTGATTATCCATGGGCTGCGTGCCTAAGTCGCCGTATACCCCGGCATATGCAGGATAAATGAGGTTCTTCCCATTGTTGCCCGCAGTTGCCGGCGAATTGTTGATCGACGCGTATAAATACGGGTCACTCAATTGGGTGGAGACAGAGACGGTGTAGTAATGTCCGGCTTGAACCTGCACAGGTTCGGGTAATTCTATATAGACCCACTCGTTATCGCCCGTATATGTAGCAGTACCGCTGTAAATTTGCGTTCCGGGCACGAAAGCCGCGTCGCTTTCCCAAATGGATACGTTGTGAGTACCGGTTTCCTGCCCAGAGATATTCGCGTCGCCGTATACCCCACTGAACCCGAATATTTTGACGTGGGTTATCTCACCGTCAACGATCGGGGAAAACACCGTCCCAAGCTCGTACGCCCCGCCGTAACCCGCCGTTATGCCTTTTACGGAGGTACCCCAAATGGATTCGGAGTTATCCGGCAGGTTGTAAAAGCTTTTCACGGTTATCGTGATGGTCACGCTGTCGAGGCTCAGCTTGTCGCTCGCGGTGAACGTTATGTTGTATACGCCGTATTGCCCGACACTCGGCGTCCACTTGAATTCGCCTGTCTGCGCGTTAAGGGTCGCGCTGTCTGGCAGTTTGTCCGCCGAAAAGGTTATCGGGACCAAAACCTCATTGCCGCCGTTATCCGCTGACAGCGTAAATCCTATCTGATCCTTTTCCGTTACGGTTATGGAATTCCCATCCACGTTGGACTGTATTGTCACCGCGGGGATGGCGTCGTTGGAATACTCAGCCGTAAATAAATCGCCGTCGTGCGCAGTGACGAACGCGTATCCGTTGCCTTTGACGGTTTCAACATCATAGCCGCTGGCCGGAACGCCATTTATGCTTTCCAGAATATGCCCATCATAAAAAGCTGGAATCATCGCGGTTAGGTTCCCGTAACCCTGACCCTGCGCTGGGGAAGAGACATTGAACGTCAGGACGCTCGTATTATTGTCCCAAGCTATGTTTTTGAAGCTTGCGCTGTCGCGCATGTTAGTGAAATTGTACATATCCCTGCCGCTGCAGATGGGGATGCCGTTGCTTTTAGAATAAGCCAATACTTGTACGGCTTCGCTCTTATAGCCGCTTCCGTCTCCGTTAAGCCAGCCTGCGGGATGGAAGTTGGCGGTCAGCCAGGCATAGTCCTCATTATTAAGGGCGTTGTCAAGCATTGTTTTATAATTTGCGGCTATAGTATAGTGGAAATATTCGTCCGGAAGCTGGGTGTCGTTCTGGTATATGTCCAGCACCTCGCCCTTGCTTGTGGAGAACTTCATGGGCATACCGCTTCCGTTCTCAAAGCCGGGGTTGCCGAGGTTCAGGAAGTCAAACACATTATAATAGTTGAAGTCCATCATAATGCCGTATTTCCGCTCTAACATTGCCTGAGCGGCGAACTCCGGCAATCCGTTTGAGTCTGTGCCGCACCATATCACACAGTGGTTGCGCACGGAAGTCGGTGACGGGCTGACACTGCCATATTTATTGTCGAAAATACTCTCAGCACTTGCGATAGTCGCGTCCGCAGACGCCCAAGACGGCTCAGATGCGTGCTCGAAATGGATCGCGAACTCATTACCTTCGTCAGTCCATGTCTTGATCTGCGCCGGCGAATCTATCATGTCGCTCACCCACGAATAAATGGATGCGTGACCGCCGTAACTCATAACGGTATTGAATTCGTCCGCAAAATTTTGCTGCGCGCCATCCGAATCGCCCGTAAAGACAGTCATCGCCTTTTTACCGTCGGGGAAGTACCACAAGCGCGGCAAAGGCATCGTGGAGGTGTTCATCCATTCGATTATGTGAGACAGAAGCCGCATTTGCTCATCCGCCTGTGGTATTTCGACTTTTGTGTTGTCGTTGTATGAACCGCCGTCTTTTTGGTACATTAAATCCCCCGCGCGGAGATAACCGTCATTGTTCGTATCCACACCTGCGTTGGCTGGATTCCCCTGCCTCGTATACACGATGCTTTTGCATAGATCGAATGAAAACGCGGCTGTTCTGCCTCCGCCGTATTCATTCGCCGCGACTGCGGCACTGCCGGAATCTGTAACGCTGTTGTTATATAAAGACGCTATTTTGCTGCCGGTTGTGAGTCCATATTTATCCGCGTCGCCATGGAATTTCATGGTTTCGGATATCAACCCCCGACCGATTTCAGTGGAAGTGTCAATTTTTATGTACCCTTCGGAAACTGCGCCGGATGTGCCTGAAATTCCGAATAGATTATAAAGCTGTGCGTCCGGCTGTATCCCGATTAAATTTCCGCCGTCATTCACATATTGCTCAAGCATTGCGCTCTGCTCTGACGTGACTGATGTTTCTGTCAGAATAACTACGTCAAACTGATTGAGGTAATCTTCTGATAGATTATTTATATCTTCTGTTTCAAATTCATTGAATCCTTCTTCTTTTAATATCTCGCCCATATACGCGCCAAACGTGTTTGCAGAGTTGCTGTTTACTACTAGAATAGGGTTTGATGAGCTTAGAGATGCCGAAGTATTTTCATCGGCTGCAAATATCGTAGTGGAAGGAAGAAGCCCGAATAACATACACACAAATAATACAAAAGCCAATAATTTTCTAAATTGATTTTTCATAATACACCTTCTATTATTTTGATTATATATTGTTTTTATTTATGCCTATTCAATCTTTGACATCCTTTAATTTTAACAATATTTTAAGAAACGTCCGTATTTTTTTATATCCAGTGTAATATGCGCACCTCGGAAATCTTAAATTTCCATATTTTTATAGATTTAACGCTACCGGCAATCACCTTCTCTTCATTTCAGACTTATGATTTACATTTTAATATTCTTAAGTTTATTTTAATAAAAGCATTGTACCATAATCGTCAAAAAAATGCAAGCGATTTCTTAAAATTTCCTTAACTATACGAATAATTAAAAAATAATTCATAAAATTTATATCGATTTTGCAAAATTCATTCAAAATAATGTCATATAACGTAAAAGTCGTGTTTGTAATATATTATTTTACTTTTATGCGGCATATCTTTGAAAAATAGATATTTTTAAATAAAAAGGCGATGAAATATTTATAAAAGTCAATGGAATTTATTATTTTTATGTATAATTTTGTTTGAATTTAATCTGTTCATATAATTCCAATTTGTCATTAAGTTTATTTGTTCTGTAAAAACGGTTTAATTTTCCGTTTGAATTTAAGCAAAATAAAAAAGCCCGTCATCGCCTATAACGGCAAAAGCGGACTTCTTTATTTTTTTATTTTGCGGATAACATCGGTCTTTACGGATCTATTGGCTGTTCTTCGTTTTAACTTTGTGTCGAAACCAAAAGAATATTAACGCCCCTATTGTTATAACTATAATTACAGTTATTATAATTATTACTTCCGCCGGTATTTGTTTTTGAATATCAGAAGCAGTCGCAGTCAATATTTCTGTCTTCGTTATCTCACTCGCAGGATTTGTGTTTGTTACCGGTGTTTCTATGCCGGCGACGGCGTTTTTATCATTGTTGGCAGAATTGACAAAATCCGCATCGTTGGCAGAAGTGACAACGACAATGACGGTGTTAGTGGGAACTTCCACGACAATGCTGCCATTTTCAAGATTGCGAGGGGGCAAAACCTTCGGCTCGTAATTGTTCGGAGCGACTTTGCCGCCATTCATCGAAATTTCTTCGTCAAAATAATATACCGTCGCCGATTTGCCGTTAAGATTATTTAAACGGTAATATCTGTCCGTCGTTTTCTTCGTATCAGCCAGTAAGACGATATCGGCATTGTCGTTTCTCCATGCGCACATGTCTATACGCTCGCCCATTGCCGTGTTTATCTCCGGGTCGTCCGTTTCAAGTAAAGCTACTTTGGAGCCGGGTACGGCATTTTTGTATATTATAGAGAGTAAGTTGTACTGCATACTCTTGTTTAACGTCGTGGTCCCGTTGCCTGACAGAAGCGTTTCCTGATTGGGAACGTTTATTTCGTACCCGGACGCAAAGGCAGTCCACCAGAACCAGTCGTTTATGCGGGCATTTACCATGTTGGAACTGAGCACTTCGGCGAGATCCATGGTTTTGGAAAGCATTGTAGGACTCGGCAGCCCTTCACCGGTGCAAAATTCCGTCATCCATGCTTGTTTTTCAGGATACAGCTCCAATGCTGCGCGCCAGTTGCGCACATCATTGTCGCTGGTCCACCCCGGATGAACATAAGCGTGAACAGCGACTATTGGAATCGCCGAATTTAATTCGGGGTCGGCGGCGAATTGACTGAATTTATTGCCAAAGAATTTTATATTCCTCAGGAAAACGTCTCCGATGCCAATCAAGGGAACATCAGTATAACCGGCGGCATCAAGCGTTTTGCGCATAAGTTTTGCAACCCGTACATATTGTTCCGGCGTGTATAAGCACGACTGATAATCAGCGACATTTTCCGGTTCATTCTGCAAATCGAAAGCATATGGCTTGGGCAATCCCAAATCTTTAGTAAAGTAATCAAGACACTTCACGATGTAGTCGCAGTAGTCCTGTTCATTTTCGACTTTGAGCGAAGCGTCAGTTCCGTCGGCGTTCAGTCCGCTTATTGAATTATTTGTTTTAAATTCCGGCGGCGGCGTCCATACGCTTAACAGGTACTTCTTGATTCCATACTCGCAACCGCTTTTTATAGCGCTTGCAACCTGATTCAACCGGTCATAGTCGAGCGTTTTGTTCGGACCGCCGCATTCGCCGTATAATTCAATACGGTAATTCGTTATGCCCATGTCTTTAAATACGGCATCTTTAAGCAGCGTTCTGCCGTCTGTTCCCGAGCTGTCCGAACCGAAAAATACTCCCCAGTCGGTAATCTCCTGCTGCAGTTCTCCTGTAAGGGTAATATTGTATATATCAGGATTTACATACGGCTCTTGGGGAACTACAACAGTCTCGACAGTTTTGTAAGGCGGCGGTAAATTCGGGTCATTTGTCGCGGTAAGGGCGAAACCGGAACCCAACGCTTCCCATGCCTCGCCAAAATCTTTAGGCCACAAAACCTTTATGTATTTGGAATTTATCCCCGTTAAAGTATATATTCCGCGAACCCAGGCGGCGCCAAGATCCGTTGCGTCTTTAGTATAATGGTCAAATTCTGTCCAGGGACCGTCCGGATTGTCGGATACTTCAAAACTGAAATCAACATCGAAAGTAGGATGCTTGACGGCTTTCCATACCAACGCCGTTATTTTGTCGTCAGGATAAGCCGCGCCGGGATATAAAATCATACTGCTTTCGTCCGAAGCGTCGTAATTACCCGCGGGCTGGAAGCACTCTGTGTAATCGGAATCCGCATTCCAGTGTCCTGCCTGTACCTGATTGTATGAATAAATATTTTGGTCATCCATACCGCTGGCATCGCTTGCGCTTATATGCGCCGTTTCTGCAATCTGAGTTGGCGTTTCAGCCGCAAGAGCCTGTGAAGTTAAAGGCGTCATCATCGCGAAAAATAGCAAAAAAGAAATCACCTTGCCTTTCATAAAAAATAAACCCCCGAGTTATTATTTTTGCCTCAGTATTGTAATGTAATTTCTCTACCGTATTTATTCTAACATCATATAAATTTTTTGTCAAGCATATTTTCACTTAATTTTTAACACCACAGAAAATTCAGGAATATGATATATTAGATGTGTCCGGAAACCCCGATTTATGTAGGGGCGGATGGTAATCCGTCCGTGATTTTACGGGACGATTACTTAAATTCAACGAAGTTGAATTTGTGTCCCCTACAGTTTCCGGACAGATATATTGTATAAATTTCTTGGCTAAAAATAATAAAAAATTTAAGAAAAGAAGCGGAAAATATGAATAATACAGCAATATATCTTAGGCTTTCTTCGTCTGACGAGAACTACGGCGAAAGCAACAGCATCAAAAATCAGCGCGATTTACTGACGATGTTTGTCGCAAATCAGCCGGATTTACGCGAGACAAAAATCATAGAGGTATGCGACGATGGTTACAGCGGCACTAATTTTGACCGCCCCGGAGTGAAACGTCTGCTTGAACTCGTAAAAAACGGCGAAGTGAAGTGCATACTTGTCAAGGATTTTTCGCGTTTCGGCAGAAACTATATCGAAACCTGCGACTATATCGAGCAGATTTTCCCAAGCCTGGGAGTGCGGTTCATCAGCGTGAACGACGGTTATGACAGTGACAAAACAGATATGTCGGCAGGCAATCTCAACGTCGCGTTTATGAATCTGATTCATGATTTATACGCCAAAGATATATCCACAAAAATCAAAACCGCGCAAAGAGTCCGTTGGGAAAAAGGCGAAATATCAACCCCTTCCACGATTTTTGGCTATGCCAAATCACCTGACGACAAGCATAAAATTGTTATTGATAAGCCTGCGGCGGATATAGTCAAACAGGTATTTAACATGGCGGCAAATGGTTACGGAACTGCGGAGATAGCGCGATTTTTGAACGCGAATAATATACCCACGCCGGGTAAATATAAAAAACGCGCCGATAAAGTTAATAACGACTCGTCAATATTTTGGACTAATAGTATGGTGCGTAAAATTATAACGGACGAGAAATATACAGGCAAGGCGATATTCGGTAAAACCCGCAGAAAAGCCGTCGGCAGCAGACAAATTCTTGAAGTGAACAGAAACGAGTGGATAATAAAAGAAAACGCCTTTGAAGCGATTATTACGGAAGATATTTTTACCCGGGCGCAGAAAAAAGATTCAAGAGAAAGATTACCCGTTCATAAACAAAAAGAACAGCGCATAATATATGGGAAAGTCCGCTGTTATAACTGCGGGCGTCTCATGGACCGCCGGACTTATAAAAATCCCGTATATGTATGCGAAACACCGAAATTCATCAATTCGCCGGGCTGTGTCCGCGGGCATACTTCAGAGAGAGCGGCTGCGCACTGCCTGTTTGAGATGGTACGAATAAGATTAGAAATTTATTCAGATTCAGAAAATGACATATTGAAACGTAACGAAGCTGATTTATCAGAGAATAAACGCCGCCAAATATCGCTTAAAATACAAGAAACCCGGCGCTTGCTGCAGAAATTGTCGCAAAATCAAATATCGTTGTACGAGAGTTATCAGGATAAAAAAATAAGCCGCGAACAATATTCAACCGAACGCGAAACGTTCAATTCGCAGATTGAAAGCCTCGAAAATCAGTTACAGTTGTTAAGATCCGAACTTGAACTGACTGCGCTTCCTAAATCCGCGCCGCCTGAACAAACTTATATGCGGTCTGTGAACGGCACGGAACTATCGCGGAAAATGGTTGATTGCCTGATTGACGGCATTATCGCATACGGCGCAGACAGAATTAAGATTAACTGGAAAACGTCTGATGATTTGACCCTCATTGAAAAAAAGCGGTAAATAAAATATCATTTTTAGTTTCCTGTATTAACTGCACTATTTTTTTATATCGTGCATATTCTTTTTCAGAGCCTTCTTTTGCCGTGCTGCAGACCGCCGTTTCAGAGTATTTGCGGAGTTCTCCAACTTCTATTTCCATAAGCTCGTTTAATTTTGTTAAAAGTTTGTTTTCATCCAATGTAATCATAGTTTTCGCTTCCTTATCATTTACTATAAAGTATTTATGTTATTATTATATCATAAACAAAATATGATTGCAATAGTTATATCAAATTTCAATATTAAATTTCAAATGCTTTCAAGGCATATATTATAGACTATAATATATATATCAAATTACGAGGTGATTTTATATGCCTGAATTCAATCCCCAAAAGATAGAAAAAATAGCGATTACTCTTCGACTTGAGGAATCTACAATAGAGAAATTAGATAAATTATCAATTAAACGCGATTTATCTCGAAATGAGTTGATGGTTCAATGTATTGATTTTGCACTAAAACATATAATTGATGATGAAGAAAAAGAAAATAAACTGTAAACAGATTGCTAATATTTCAGTAAATTAGTATATTAGCATATTAAAATATATTTATAAGCAAGGTGAATTGTACAAACTATGTTATATCGCGAAAATCAAAGAAACGGGGATAAACTTTCCCAGCTCGGATTCGGCTGTATGAGGCTTCCCCGAAAAGGCGTGGGAATAGATATTTCCCGCTCGGCTGATATGGTGCATTCCGCAATAGAAAAAGGCGTAAATTATTTTGATACTGCGTATGTTTATCCAGGAAGCGAAAACGCTTTAGGTCAGATACTTTCAGGCGGGTGGCGCGAAAAAGTTAATATTGCGACTAAAATGCCGCTTTTCTTAGTGCGCTCCGCCAATGATTTCGACAAGTTCTTTTCCCAGCAATTAGAACATCTCAAAACCGGTTTTATAGACTATTATCTGCTTCATATGCTGACAGATTTTGAGTATTTCGACAAACTGCGCAGTCTCGGAATAGAAGACTGGATAAAAAAAGAAAAAGCAAGCGGCAGAATACGAAATATGGGATTTTCTTTTCACGGCAGATACGATTCGTTCGCGAAGATTATCGACGCGTATGACTGGGACTTTTGCATGATTCAGTATAATTATTTAGACGAAAATCATCAAGCCGGAACAGCCGGTTTAAAATACGCGAACTCAAAGAATCTGCCGGTTATAATCATGGAGCCCCTGAGAGGCGGCAAACTCGCCGCCGGACTTCCCGACGAAGCTATGCGGGAATTCCGCGCGGTAAATAACGACAGAACTCCCGCCGACTGGGGACTGCGATGGGTCTGGAATCACCCGGAAGCGACGGTCGTTTTATCCGGTATGAACAGCGAAACGCAGTGCGAACAGAATATTGCGACAGCGTCCGAAGTAGCCGCCAACAGTATGACTGAAGAAGAATCAGAGGCTGTAAAAAAAGTCACGGCGATCATGAAATCGAAAATAAAAATAAACTGCACAGGTTGCGGATACTGTATGCCGTGTCCGCACAGCGTAGATATACCGGGGACTTTCAGCAGTTACAGCAACAGCTATATTTTTGACCGTATGCATATAATTACAAATTATATGATGACTACCGGAGTGCTCGCGGAAAAACCGGGATTTGCGTCGCAGTGCAAAAAATGCGGAAAGTGCGAGAAGCACTGTCCGCAGAATATAAAAATCATGGACGAGCTTGAAAATGCGTCGAAATATTTGGAACCGTTCTGGGTTAAAGCGGCGGCGAAAGTTATGCGCCGGTTCACTATCGGCGGCGTAAAGAACAAAAATAAAACAGATACGCAGAGAAATTAACGTTATTATTCTGTAGGGGCGGAATCTATTTCCGCCCGAGACCTAATTTTGCTGAAAAACGGGCGGATATGGAATCCGCCCCTACAATTTTTCCGCTCAATTTAACATTGCGTCGCTTATTTTATCCCCTGCGCCAATAAAACCATAAGCCTGTTTAAAACGGTCGCGGCTTCCGCTCTTGTAAGAGTTTTCGCGGGCATAAACATGCCGTTTGAACCTTGTAAAAGTCCTAAATTTGTGCAGGTCCTCACGTCGTTTGTATATACCGGATTTATGGAGTTCAAATCGGAATAGTTAAGCGCGGGCGTAATAAATTTTGACGTGTCGATTCCCGCATATTCCGCGGCTCTCGCTATCATATACGCCATTTCCTCGCGCGTGACCGCTTTGTTCGGATTATAGTCAAGCCCCGTCGCATATCCGTTAAGCCCCATTGTATCGCCGGTTTGAATGTCGTTATAAAACCAATCCGAAGATTTTACGTCGCTGTAAGTCTTTGCAGTTTTCGGCGCGGGCGCGTTATATATATTTGACAAAACCCTTGTCAGCATTGCGCAGAATTCCGCGCGCGTCAAAGTGCCGTCGGGTTGATAAGTTCCGTCCGTATAACCGTTTACTATAAACGAGTTCGCGGCGTTTAATATATCGGTTTTTGCCCAATGATTTGATATGTCGCTGAAGCTCGCGTTTCTCTGCGCTATCCAGTATGTGACTGCGCTTCTCGGCAGTTTTATTTTTATTACGCCGCCGGATTTAACCTGAGGAATCGGGAAAGCCGGGCTGCTCGTTATAAATCTGTAACTGTCGTCTTTTACGGGAACGCTTAAATAAACGTTGTCAGGGAATTTACCGTTCAAATAAGCGGAACCTACACTATTGCCCGATTTGTCGTATACGGTGAAAGCGATGAAGTACAGAAACTGCTGAGACGTGTCCATTTTAACCGCGAGATTATAATCCCCGGTCAGATAATCGCTTTTCAAGCCGTTTGCATAACTGAACGGAACGTCCAAATATCCGCCCGCAGTGAAATTAAATCTGAAAACTCCGTTGTTATATTGTTTGCAGAGGTCGGACATTGTCTTTGCGTTTATCAGACAGGTATAAACTCCGGTTTTGATATTGTAACTGTAAATCCCGTTGTTTATATTGCTTATATTGTCCTGAACGTCAAACTTATCGATAATTGCGCCGGTCGAGTCAATTACGGTGAAGTTTATATTCGGGGTTTTTACCGGAACTGCCGTATTTTTCGTCGAGAACGTTGTTATGCCTGTCGTCTGTCCGGCGATTGTAACGATGCACGACAAAGTTATGGTTACATTATTTATCGTTATGTCAACCATATATCTTCCGGAGTAACCTTCTGAAGCATTGTTTATTACAAGAGTGTCTCCCGTAGCGTTTGATATTAAAGTGCCTTTGGAATACCATTGATATTGTACAGAAGAATTGTTTTTATCGCTTACGTCAACTGAAAGCTCCAAATCTATGCCCGCCGCAGCATATATATTTGACGGAACTTTATGAAAATTCCACTCCACTTTTCTGAAATTACTGAACACGGAACTGTCGTATCCCGCTGCGTCCGACGGGATTATAAACACGCAGTTTGACGGAACCCCGGCAAACGCGCTGCTTACTGCATTGTAAGCTGCGCCGTTTGAATTGAACGCCACCACTGTTTTAAGTCCGGCGCAGTTTGCAAAGGCATTTTCGCTTATGCTTGTCAAATACTGCGGAAGCGCAACGCTGTCGAGAACGTAACAGTTTGAAAAAGCGTTCGCGCCGATTGTCTGCACATACGGGCTTATACTAACGTTTAAAAGAGAGTAGCAGTTCGCAAACGCGCTGTCCCCTATCGCGGTTACGCTCATCGGAATAGCTATGCTCTGTAAACCTGCGCAATTCTGAAACGCTCCGTCGGGAATTTTATTGTCTTTGAATGTCGCGTCTGTGAGATTAAGAGATATAATATTCGGCAGAGTTTTTATAAAATCACAGTCGGCTTTTGTGATTTGTCCGTTTCCGGTTATAGTCAGCACATAAACGCCTGTGTCGTTTGAACCAAACGCGGTTTCAAAATCCGCGTCGGAGCTGCTGTAATTCACCGTAAGATAAGCCGACGCCGCCGATATGGCGATATTCATAACCGGCACAATCAGAAATACCGCAATCAACAGAGATAATGCTTTTTTTAATTTATTTTTCATATTTACCATATTACATTTAATCCTTTCTGTTATTTAATAATTATTTTTATATAAAACGCTTATTTTTATACAAAATCGAAAATACCGCAAAATGCTATGTCCGCCAAACGCTTCAAACCGACTGCGCATTGTCCGGCTTTTTTTATATCGCCGAAAATCCCGAACAGAGCCGA
>WQYZ01000004.1 GCA_009780985.1 Oscillospiraceae bacterium
TTTCAAGACAAATACATTAGATCTGTCCGGAAACTGTAGGGGACGATGGTAATCGTCCCGTAAAATCACGGGCGGATTACCATCCGCCCCTACGTAAATCGGGGTTTCCGGACACATCTATTGATGACCTGATAGCGAAAAAATATTTCAAAGCCCCGTTCTGGTATTTAGGAGCGTATTTTTTAAACCGTACAGAGAACGATTGCACCCTTATCGGTTTTGAATTGAGAGACGAACCTGTGCCTGACGGATTCGGTGTTGAAATAATCCCTGCAACGACATGGGCGGTGTTCCCGGTTGACCGTGCTTCGGAAGAAGGAGATGTTCTCGGTCACGCTTATGACAAAATCGTGTCCGAGTGGCTGCCATTGAGTAATTATGTCAGGAATGAAGCTGCGCCGCGCCTCGAAATATACGGCGATATTTTCCCGGAAGTGCCCGACAATTATCTTGAAGTTTGGGCGCCTTTCATAAAAAAATAATGCGATAACGCACTTTTCTTCCAAACAAGAAAGTGGGGTGCGCGAAACGCCCCACTTTTTAATATTATTGATTTTTTGTAAATTAGCTGAGAGCGGAGTATTTGGTTACGGCTTTATCTATATCGCTTTGCATTTTCCCCTGGAGTTTGTCAAACAGCGATGTAACGTCGGGGTTGTCTTTCATGGATAGGGAAATAAGCTGCCAGCCGAAGTCACCGTAATTGGATATTTCACCGATGTCCCATATTCTGTTTTTGAAAATTATGTCGAGCATTTCCGACGATTCTTCATCGCGCGCCATTTTTGTTTTCAGAGTTATGTCGTAATATGCCGGCATAGTCGTGTACATTGATTCTGCGCATAAAGCTTCGCATATCTGCCCCGTTCTTCCCGGGTCTGACGCGGTTACGGGAATGCACATAAAGTTCCCCGTATAGCTTATGACGTCGGTGTAATAATCAGACTGATTTTCGTCGGCTTTCGGCAGCGGCAGTATGCCGAAGTCCGTATTCATTGAACGCAGATTTTCGACTATTCTCAATCTAAGCCACATGAACAGAGCCCTGTCGCCCATGAACACGTCCTGCGACATCGGGTATATACCGGTGGGGATTTTGCCTTCGTAATGATGCAGGTTTAAACTTATATTTTCATCATACATTACGTTGAAACAACCCGTAAGCGCGGCATATGACCTGTCGCCTCCGAAAGTTATATACGGCTGGTCATTGTCGTCTTTCTGGCATATGTATTCCCCGGCGGAATGCAAGAAACTGATGACTGTGTCTCTCTGACATATAAATCCGAAACGGTCGTCCTGATAAGTCATTTGTCCGTCGCCGTTCAAATCGCTGGCTGCGCCTTTGCACATATCATACAGTTGGGCGCTTGTCCATTTTCCGTCTTTTACAATCTGATAAGGGTCGGAAAGTCCGAGGCTTTGCAGAAGTCCTTTATTGAAAACAATGCCTGCGCATGTGTCGTTGTTTATCATCATTATATCGCCGGACGTAAAATACAGCTTGCCGCCTACCGACAACGCTTTATTAGCGCCCTGATCCCACCACGGCTGCGTCAGGTCAAGATTAGGAACGTTGTAAAGATCCAGGAAATATCCAGATTGGGCAAAACCGGGCGAGTCGCGCATCGGAGCTTCTATCATATCGTACATTTCGTCGCCGGCAGCTACCGCTTTTCTGATTGGACTCGAAAAATCACCGCTGGTATTGGTGAACACCTGCGTTATCTTAAAATTATATTTGTCCTCGACATATGCGTTTCTCGAAAAAACGGCGTCGTTTATAGTGTCGCCGGTTTCATTTTCGGCATATACATCACGCGGAACCCAGTCAACCCAGTCCGGGTCGGCTGAGGCTCTTGTCAGGATTTTAAATTCATATCCTCCGAAGTCTGCGTCGGGAAGGTTTGGCACAAGTTTTGCAGTCGTGGTTTCGCCGGTATTATCGGCGGCATTGGCGTCTGTTGTATTGTTTGTATTGTTGTTTGTATTGTTTGTGTTTGTCGAGCACGCGCCGAACAGAGCAAGTAAAATAAATGAGACGGTTAAAACGGCTATAATTTTAAGTTTTTTCTTTGAATGCTTTTTGGGCATAAATAAATTCCTCCTGAAAATAAAAAATTATTAATATTTTAAATCTTTATTATTTAACATTATATCACAGTCAAAACAGATATACAATATATTTTATGATATTCAACAATTTTTTATTTTTATTCTTATATAAATTTATAAAATATATATAAAAAATATATATTTCTGGCTATATATGCCATTTTAAAGTCCAAATTGTTTTCCCGCAAGTTTTAGAACAGACGCCGCTGCCGCCGCCTTTAAAATATCGCCGGGTATAAAATCTAAAAATCCCGCCGTCAAAAAATATGCAAACCCTTTGCCGTATTTATTTGCTATGTTCAGAACAGCAAACAAATACGGCACTCCGATTATATACACGCACAAAAGACCCGCAAAGCATACCGCAAAATAGCCGGCTATGCTTTTTACCCGTCTATATTTTAATATAAATCCCACGACAAACGAACTCAGCACAAAGCCCAATATATATCCGAACGTCGGAGAAAAAACATATGCGATTCCCCCGCCCGAAGTAAACACGGGAAGTCCCGCAAGTCCGAGGATTATATAAATAAACTGGGATAACGGTCCGTATTTATATCCCAGCGTCGCGCCGGATATAACACAGAATAAGGACTGTAAAGTCAGAGGCACAGGAAAGAACGGAATTTTAATAAAAGCTCCGGAAGCCATAAGAGCAGTCGATATTGCCGTATAAGTTATAATTTTTGTCATGTGCGCAGATTTATTACTCATATAAAATTTATTTCACCGCTTTGTATTACAGTTATTTCACCGCTTTGAAGCTCCGCGATTAAGTTTCCGTTTTCGTTTATTCCCGCTGCTTTTCCTATGAATATTTTTCCGTTCTGCACAAACGATATATCTATATCAAGAAGCAGTAACTTTTTATACTCGTCCAATAATTCTTTGCGAGGCATATTCATAAACTGCGTAAAATTATACAGAATTTCACAGAGAATATCGGCGCGTTCATTTTTTATACCGGAAATTATTTTAAGCGATGTTGCAATATCTTTTATTTCGTCGGGAAAGTCTGCCGCGTCATTGTTTATATTAAGTCCTATTCCGATGATAACATAAGATATACTGCGGGTTTCTGCTTCTATTGACGCCTCCGTCAGTATCCCGCATAATTTTTTATAATCCGAATCAAATTTATACAGCAAATCATTAGGCCATTTTATGCGAAGTTCTATTCCACACAAATCCCGTACTGCTCGACTTACCGCAACAGCGGCAATCAATGGGAAGAAAGTTACATCTTCTATACTTATACTGTTTTGAACCGTATTGTTAATTCTTAAAGTGAAGTGTATCCCGCCGTTGTTTTGCGAATAAAATGTTCTTCCGTATCTGCCTTTCCCAGCAGTTTGTTCAGCCGCCGCGATAACAGTATTGTTTTTGCCTAAAAATTTTTTTGCGTCGCTGTTTGTTGAATCAGTCGAAGATTTGTAGATAACATCATAATTTATATTTTTATTTTTTAATCGGCTGTTTATTTCATACTCATTCAATATATCGAAAACCGGAAGAAGTGTATAGCCCCTGTTAGTTTTTGATTCTATTTTATACCCTATTTTTTTCAATTCGTTTACGCATTTCCAGACAGCCGCTCTTGTGACGTTGAATTTCTTCGATATTTCTTCTCCGGAAATATATCCGTTTACATATGTTTTTCCTTTCAAAAGCGACAGCAAATCCCATTTATTCATAAGAGTGAGCCTCCTCCCCTGAAATAATTATACATAAATATTGCTATATTGTCAACCATATTATTATGATCGGTTTACAATACAGCAATTAAATAAGCATCTAAAAAATTACGTTATGCCTTTAATTTTTCAACGAATTTTTGGAAATCTTCCCTTTTCTTTAACTCCATATACATTTTATGACCGTCGTCTGTGTTTGCATCCGCAGCTTCAAAAGCGTCAAAGGCTAAAAGAAGATGTTTTTTGTAATCGTACGGTATATTATACATAAATTTATTTTTGTCCGCGTATTTCACAAAATCCGAAGTAAAATCCCGTTTTTCACCAAAAATCTTGAAATTTTCCGCATAATTATAAAATTCTTCAAAACATCTCATGCTCTCGTCATATTCCCGCAAAGCCATATTTATTACAGCAAGGGCCTTATAACTTTCAGATATGTAATAATCGAAAGGACCCGGAGAATCTGAAAATATTTTGAATACATTTATCATCGCCTGATTTATCTTCTTTAATTTTTCTTCATCTTTTATAAGCCCTAACCCTATTGTGGACATAATACCCATATAAATTAGCATAATTGAATCGTAATTTGTATTGTGGACATGTTTTTCCGCTTCTTCATTTTTACCCTGTTTTAGCAATGAAGTTAGAATCGCCTGACTGTATCCTAATTGATAGTTGTCTTTAGGATTAGCTTTTTTTGCAGTTTCTATCGCTTTGTCATATTCTTCAAGTACAAGATAAATCTGGCACATAGTGCTGTAGCATACGTTATTTACATCTTTATCCGTTGTAAGGCGCGTTATTGAAGATAATTCGTCAAGGATTTCCCGTTCGGCTTTTTTATGGCTTTCAAGCTCTGTGTATTTTGACGAGCCGAGATGTTTATACCAGCATAACAGTGCTTTCAATTCATAATTATTTGGAAATTTTATGCAGGCATCAGTCAAAATTGAAATTTCCTCGTCGCAATTCGACACGACTTTTATATTGTCCCACTTTACAACAGAATCGTCATAATTAACTCCAACAGTGATTTCCCGAACTCTTTTTATAATATTTTCAGGTGTATCGCTCTCTTTAAGCGTGAAATCAAACAGCTTGTCGATAGATACTCTAAAGAAACCCGCGATTTTCGGCAGCATTGCTATATCGGGTATCGACGCCTCTGTCTCCCACTTTGACACTGCACCTGCTGATATGCACAGCACGTCTGCAAGCTGTTCCTGTGTTATGCCTTTTTCCTTTCGCATTTTTAATATATTTTCGCCTATGTTCATGTTAATATGCCTCCTGTGTTTGTTTTATGTTTTTATTTAAATGATATATCCTGTTTATATAATATCACACATAAATACAAAAAACAATGGAGGCGTATTCCTGTTTGTATTGCGAAAACTTGAACGGCAGTCAAGTTTATTTTTGACCTATGCTCAACTATAAAAAATTTATAAAAAAGCCTTGATAAAATAGTTAATATAGTATATAATGTTTATACATAATACATTCGATAAAAAATAGATGTGTCCGGAAACCCTGATTTACGTAGGGGCGGATGGTAATCCGCCCGTGATTTTAAGGGACGATTACCATCGTCCCCTACAGTTTCCGGACAGATCTAATAAAAATTTTAGGAGGAAATTTATAATGCGAAAAATTATTGCTCTTATCTTAATTGTAACGATGATTTTTATCTGCGTTTCATTTACGTCCTGCGGAAATTCAAAAAATAACGGCGGCACGGATAACAACAATACTACTGCTACCATTGCAACCGATAATTCGGGAAACGCCGCGACGGCGGAAACCACTACGGAAAAAATGTTGCCCGATGTTCCAGATGCGGATTACGGCGGCTATGAATTCAAAATCCTGCTTTCCGTCAACAGTCTGCTGCCAACCATGTGGGATGACTTCACCGCAGAACAGGAAACCGGGGACACATTAAACGACGCGGTTTATGCGAGAAACTCATATATCGAGGACAAGTATAACATAAAAATTACCACTGTTCCAACCGCGGTTTCGGACAATATGGACAGACCAACTGCGCAAAAAATGCTGAAAAATTCTATTTCGGCGGGCGATCACTCATACGACGCGGCGTTGCTTGCGGGATATGCCACATGCAACTTGGCGTCCGGAGGCTTTTTGATGGATATGAACGCAATGCCGCCGCTCGATTTGACAAAACCGTGGTGGGATCAGGCGGCTAACAGGGATTTGATGATAAAAAACAAGATGTTCTATACCACCGGCGACATAAGCAACGTTGTAAACGAAGCTACATACGCCATTTTATTCAACAAAAAGCTGATTCAGGACTATGGGCTTGATGATCCGTACGCTCTCGTAAAAAACGGGCAATGGACTTATTCCAAATTGGTTGAAATGGGAGAGGCGGTAGGAGCTGACTTAAACGGCGACGGCAAAATGGACGCAAACGATTTATTCGGAGCGTTAGTATGGGACGATTCAATGATGGGCGTAGTGAATTCGATAGGCGAAAAATGCGCAAAAGTCAACGACAGCGGCGAGATTGAACTCACTTTGAACAATCAGAGAGTTGTTGACGCTTTTGATACATATATAAATTTCGCGCTCGATAAAAATCATGCCCTGTCATATCAGCGTAATGACTGGGACGGAACAAACGCAAACATAATGTTCAACAATAATCAGGCTTTGTTTTACATTCAGATAATGGAGTTGGTCGTAAGACTGCGCGCAATGGATGTCGATTTCGGGGTCATTCCGTATCCGAAACTTGATACGACCCAAACGGATTATTACAGCACGGTAAGCTCATGGCATTCTGGATTCGTGTGCGTTCCGACATCTCAGGAAGACGCGACGAGAACAGCGGCGATACTTGAAGCAATGGCAGCTGAATCAATGTACACTCTCAAACCCGCATATTATGACATAGCTTTAAAGGGCAAATATGTCCGCGACACAGAGAGCGAGGAAATGCTCGACTTGATTTTCAGCACAAAAATATACGATTTGGGGTGGATGTATCAAATCGGCGGATACAACGAGCAGATAATGAACTTGTTCCGCAATAACAAGACCGATTTCGCATCTATGTACGACAAATACAACAGTAAAGCCCTGAGCGATATCGACAAGATAAACACCGCGTTCAGCCAGATTTTAAACTGATTACAGAATAAAAACAATCGGGCGGGAAAATTCCCGCCCGTATTGTTTTTGCGGTCGCGGCCATGGCGGGAGAATAAAAAACAATATAAAAGTTAGGTTATTCTCTGATATGCTTTTATTAATTCAATAAAATCTTTTCTATAGCCGTTTGTGTCTTTTCCAATAGAATCCATTGCCATTTCCAATGCTTCATCAGCGGTAAAACTGCCTGTGTATTCAGACGAACGCAAAAGCTGACCGAAGCCCGCAACGCTTGACGCAAAGATGAAATCATTTGTATTGTAATCAAGTATTCTGTCTTTTTTTACAGGCTGGGTAATCAACATGCTTGTATCTTCGCCCGGATTTTTATATCTGATTCGCACTTCAAACAATTCGTCCGGATACGGATTATCAGCAGCAGCAATATTAGCCGTAGTAGTATTATTGTGCTGATATTTTAAAACAGGTTCATCTGCCGTCCCTGTAAGTCCAAGTTCAAACATAAGTATTACGTCAGTTCCTATACCGATTTCTCCGGCGTCTTTATTGTCGTTGGTGAAGTCTTTATTTTGCAGCATACTGTTTTCATATCCTATCAGTCTGTATGTGCTGACTAACGCAGGGTTAAATTCAACCTGCGCTTTGACGTCGTCTGCTATAGTGAATAAGTTTGCGCTCAATTCGTCAACCAATACTTTCTTTGCGGTATCAACGCAGTCTATATAATGATAATTACCGTTGCCGTTTTTCGCCATCGTCTCCATTTTATTGTCTTTTAGATTTTCAGTCCCGAAACCCAAAACTGTGAAATATATGCCGCTGTCCCTTTTTTGAGACATTAATTTTTCGAGGTCTGTAACGCTTGACACCCCAACGTTAAAATCGCCGTCAGTCGCTAAAATAACGCGGTTGTTTCCGTTTTTAAAAAAGTTTTTTTCCGCAAGGGCATATGCTGTGTTAATACCGTCCGCGCCAGCCGTGCTTCCTCCGGCTGACAGGCTGTCTATTGCCGAGATTATCTTATCTTTCTGGTCGCCGCGCACACCGTCTAAGAGAACGCTCGCGCTGCCCGCGTATGTTACGATAGATACGACGTCATTTTCCGTAAGCGTTTCTGCAAGCATACTGAACGCGGATTTTAAGAGCGGAAGTTTGTCGTATGAATCCATTGAGCCGGAAGTGTCGATTAGAAAAGTAAGATTGCTGCTCGGGAGTTTACTTCTGTCGATGTCTTTGGATTTTACTCGTACAAACGCAAGATATTTGTCCGTATTGAATGGTGATTCCCCCAATTCGGTATAAATCGAAAACGGGGTATCATTTTCAGGGAGTATTTCGTCATAATCGAAGTAATTTATCATTTCTTCGATTCTTACGGCATCTTTCGGAGGCAAATTGCCGCCGTCAATATACCGTACCACATTGCGGTAAGATGCGGAGTCTATTTTGAGCGAAAACGTGATTAAAGAGTTATCCGAAACGGCGGTTTCTGTATTTTCCGTGATTTGCGAATATTCTTCGTCTGGATATATGTCGTAACTGTCATAATTAGCATAATTGCCATTGTTATTATCATTTTCCGTTGCATTATTCATATTGTACCTCAATCCTCCGCCGCTGCTGCAAGCAGAAAAAACAATTATTGAAACAATGCAAATTAATAAACATACAATTTTTTTCATATGATTTACTCCTTTGATTTCTTTTTAATTTTTGTGGTTCTGTATAGTAAAACCTTTGAAATTAAAAATCCTTACAGTCTTTTTGAAAAATTTTGAAAAAAATTAAATCAGATTTTCACTGAGCGTGATTAAGTCGTAATAATCATACGGACTTGTAAGGGTATAGAGCAAATCGTCTTTTTTATACTGTATAAAACTGTAATCTGCCTTTGATATTGCATATACGTTTGTGTTGTTGATATTTATTTTTTTCAAGCCGTCAGTATTTATATTTCCTTTAAATTCTTCGATTGTAAGTATGATTTGATTATCTTCATTGCCTGCAATGTAATAAATGGCTTTCTGTTTGTCGTAGTCCACTTTTTCGAGAGTATAAGCCGACGGCAGTTTAGTGCTGACAAAGTCGTATGTCAGTATTGCGGACGGCGTTTGGGAAACTTCGTTTGTATTGCTGAAAATATTTAAAATGGGAAGATTAACGGCGATGATTATTAATATTATAAAGCATGCGGCAACAGGCGTCAACCGCGCGGTCCATCTTTTTATTTTCGCTGTTTTGACTGCGCTTTTTACTTTTTTGTCAAGCTGTTCTGATTGAGAGAAACTATTGAGATTATCGAATTCCTTTTTCAGTTCGTTACCCGACTTCTCCGCATATGAAGAAGCCAAGTTTTTAAAAAATAACTCGTTTTTACTGTTATTCTTCATATATAATTTCCCTCCTTCAGCAATTCGATTAATCTTTTCTTTGCCCTATGTATTCTGACGGCGACATTATCCTCGGATATATGTAAAATCTTCCCTATTTCTTTATATGAGAGATTATGCGCGTACATCAGTAAAAAGCAGTCTTTTAATTCGTCTTTCAACTTATCCACTAATTTTAACATTGCTTCCGTAACGATTTCGGATACGACTTCTTCTTCAACATTAAAATCGCTCTGCCAGTCGTTTTCTGACATATCGTACATGTCATAGTTTGAAACAGGTATGTCTTTATTTTGGTTCAATATATTTATGGCTGTATTCTTAACGATAACAACCAGAAAAGATACTGTCATACCGGAATCCGGGTCGTCTATTTTGTGCAGATTTTTATAAACCCTTAAAAACGCCTCGCTCACCGCGTCTTCCGCTAAAGAATAATCGTTCAGTATCGCGTTGGCTTTATACAGCAGTAACTTTTTATATTTGTCGTATATATACTCAAATTTTGATTTCTCATATTCGTTTGGAAAAGTTAAAAATATTAATACCATAAAGACGCCCCTTAAATATAAACCGTTTATTTAACAAAAACATTACAGCAATATAATATTTTCCCCTGATTTCAAGATATTACCGAAACATACGGCATTGGTATGTTCAGGGATATTTACTTTGAGAGTAACGGTGTTATCACTGCGGCGTTTCCATTCGACTGATATTCTGCCTTTGGGAGTGTCTATATGTCCTCTGCAAAAATTTAGAGCAGATATGAATTCGGGCTTTATTTCGACTTCTTCATAACCGGGGTTTATTATAATGACTATTCCGACCAATGTTTTCATTATCCACGCCATAAAACACGAATACATATGATGATTTTTTGAATTTCCTGGCTGCCATGTTTCCCATAAAGTCGTCGCTCCGCAGTCGAGCCAGCGCGTATATGACGGATAGCCTTTCGCCGTAATTATTTTATACGCATATTCGGCGAGACCGCACGCATTAAGCGCGGCATATAAATGCGGAAGCCCAACCATGCCGCAGTTGTGGTGAAAGTCTCTTTCCTCGACAAGTTTTTTAAGCTGTTCTTTAATCGGCTTGCCGAATACGCCCTCAATATGAACTGCCATAGCAACGGCTGTCTGTTCGTTTATTTTGCATGTTCCGTCTGCGTTCACGTAGTTGTCGAAAAATAATTTTACTGCCTTGTTATGTTCATTTTCATATTTTTCACATAAATCTTTATTTCCCGCAAACGCCGCCGCTCCTATTGCAATTCTTAAAAATTTAGCAAGGAACACAAGATTTATAAATTTCCTCGGGACTTTTGTAGGTTCGGGCGGCGACCAGTCGTCGAGACCGTAATCAATCAGACCGTCCGGTTCTTTGCGGCTTTCTAAGAATTCAAAATAACGCTCAAAATACGGCAGACTATCAATAAGCAGGGATTTGTCGCCCGTGTGCAAGTATATTCTGTATGGAATCTCAAATAAAATCCCCTCTGAAACAGGTCCGTTTCCCCACTCGTATCCCCAGCCGCCGGTCGGGATTATCCCTGGCATAGAGCCGTCCTCGCGCATTGCGTCAAGTATGTCTCTATGCCACTTTTTAAATAAATTAACTATATCAAAATTCATCAGCATTTGCTCCGCCGAAGCCTGCGCGTCGTTTGCCCAGCCGAGTTTTTCGCGTGTCGGGCAGTCTGTAGGCATATAAAAAAGGTTGGAATATGTCGCCATTCTGCCGGCTTTAAACAGTTTGTTTAACGTATCGTCCGAACATTCAAAATCCGATATTGCCTTGATATCCTGATGCACAAATATTCCCGAAACCGTGTCGCTATCGGGATTTTTTATTCCGTCAATCTCTATATATCTGAATCCGTGATAAGTAAACATCGGGGACCATATAAATTCTTCGCCGTTGCATATAAATTTATCCGTCATAAATTCGCTGTCGGGATAAAAATACCCGTCAATCATGCCGTTCATCTGCAAACTGTAATCCGCGTTCACTGTTTCCGCATATCTGATGGCGAGCAAATCACCGGAATTGCCGTTGTTTTGATTTACTTTAAGCCGTATATACCCCGAAACATTCTGCCCTATGTCGAACACATATTTCATCGGTCCGGTTTGGATTATATTTATCGTCTTATATTCCGCGCACTCGCGTATCGGTTCGCACAGGCACTCTCTGAACACGCCTTTCGGCGGCGTGCTGTCCGCTATTGCATAATCCCATCTGCTGTCGTCGAAATTAATCTGGTTAAAGTTCGGATTATACAAACGCGAATCGAAATGTTCTCCGCTCCGCAGTTGATTGAATACAACCGGCGTTTCTGCCGTGCATTTCCACGTATTATCCGAAACTAAAATAGTTTCGCCGTTTATTTCAAGTTTCAGAATAAACTTTGGATTATCGCGCCAAACGGCATGATTAAAATTCCACGGAGTATTAAGCGACTCATTGTAAAATCCGTTTCCGCATATTACAGTGAATATATTTTGTCCCGAATGCAAAAATTCTGCGGCATCATATGAATTGTACCATAAAGTCTTGTTGTAATCGCTGACGGGCGCGGTGAATAAATCCTGAGTGATTTTTCTTCCGTTTATATAATAATAACCGTAACCGAGACCGCAGACAAATACTTTTGAGCTCTTAATATTATCAATATTTTCAACTTCAAATTTTTTTTTGAATATTACGCACGGGCTTTTCTCTCTGTCGTATTCTTTTACAAACGGCATATCCGCTTTTATAAAATTTATATTTTCAAACATAAAATCCCCCTTTCACTCTGCAAATTATCCGGCTTGCGAATTTGCTATAAACGCATCGTAGATTTTGTCGTAATTTTTCTGAAGCATTGCGGCTCTCTTTTCGTAAAAAGACGTAACGTCTGTGCTTTTGGATTGCAATAATTTCGGGACTATATATAATAAGTCGTTAAAATTTGAAAAATTCAATCCGAAATCGTAAATGCTGTTGTTGTAAATAATGTCGAGCATGTCTTTCGAATCGTCGTCCCTTATGAGTTTGCCGTTTAAAAGAACGTCAAAATATGCAGGCCAGACTGTAGAATAGCTCTCGGCTCCGAGATAATCGACAACCGCTCCCACTTTTTCCGGGTTGCTTATATTCAACGGAGCGCAAATTGTTCCCGCCCAGTTCAAACTTATATAATTTGCCTGATTTTCGTCAAGTTTCGGGTACGGCAGTATGCCGAAGTCAAAATCCGTAGCGCGGAGCGCTTTCACGTCGCTCGGAACGCTCATATAAAACAACGCCCGTCCGCTGTCAAACGGAATATACGGTTTGCCTTGATTTTTTGCGTCGTACACATATGTGAAAGTCTGATTGCCCACATAGAGCAAATCGTAAAGTTTATTCACAATATCTTGAGTTTTTGACGTATTTACATCAAAGACATAATGTCCGTCCGCGTCTTTCGTCATAATGTATTGGTTGCATGAATACATTGCGTTGACAAACTGCCAGTCCAATTCGCCTACAAAACCGTACAAATCGTTTTCGGTATATTTCCCGTCGCCGTCCACATCTTTCGATACCTGTTTTGCCATTTCGCTCAGTTTATCCCAAGTCCATTTACCCGACTTTACAAGCTGATACGGGTCTTCAAGACCGTACTGCTTAAGTAAATCCTTGCTGAAAGTTATAAAACACGGGGACGGAATTACAAAATCGTTAGCGACAAACGGCATATATCCGTTTATATTCAGATATTCGTTCATGCTCTGATTCCAGTATTTTTTGGAGAAATCGACGTTCGGCATATTATTCCAGTTGTACGCGAGATTGCCTGTAACTATAGTATCAAGCCCGCTTACACAGTGAGTAAGCGCAATATCGAATGAATTTGTACCGGACATGACTTCTTTTTTCATTTCGGTCGCAACATCGTTTATAGATGCGAGTTCCCTTGTCTTAATGTCTATGTTGAAAAATTCATCCGTATCAGCCATACGTTTGTAGAGAGCGTCGTTTACCGCGTCCCCGGTTTCCTGCTCGGCAAAATAATAGTCCGGGTAGAGATCCCAGTTAGGATACAAAATAGTAAATGTTTCGCCTTTGAAATCGAGTTTCTGCCCGCCGTATAAATAACCCGGGTCAGCCGTAGTCTGTTGTTCTGTTTCCGCTGTTGTCCCGGCGTTTTGATTTGCCGTTGAATCTGTATTTTGACTCCCCTGATTTTTTGAATTTGCGCACGACGTGCCAGTCAGCGATATTCCCGCAATCATCAGTAAACAGAGAATTGCGGCAATAAACCGTTTAAGTTTGATAGACATATGTTTTCCCTCCTGTTTTTATTATGAACGTATAATATTTCTGCAAATTTAAATAATCTGTTTCTATCATTCTATCACTGAATTTTTGCTCTGTCAAGCATTTTATTGGTTCTTATCGAAGCTCCCGAAAAAAATCTGTTGACAACGTGAAAAAAATCTGTTATACTGTTATAAAACCGCAATACATATTAAAACACACAACGTATTTTAAAATAATAATCAGGGGCGCCAAACTCGATAGGCTGAGATGCAGTGAAAAACCTGCGGTCCCTTTTAACCTGATATGGGTAATGCCAACGTAGGAAGATTATTTTGCCGAACATGTTCATCTATTTATAGAAACATTGTCCTTAATATTTTACCGCACATTTTCCCGTTGGGTAATATGTGCGGTTATTTTCATATAAATTTATTAAAACAAAAAATTAAGGGATGGTGTTCTTTTTATGCAAAATTCAAAAAATTCAAAATCAAGAAAAAATCTGTATATTTTAGTGGAGTGTGCAGTGATGATTGCTCTTGCGGCGGTCTTATCCAATTTTAAAATCTGGAATGCGCCTTTAGGCGGTTCCGTAACCCTTTTCAGCATGGTTCCGATAATTATAATAGGACTGCGGTATGGACCTTTTTGGGGATTTTCCACAGCATTTATTTATTCCCTTACGCAATTTATGTTTGACGTATCGAAACTGTCAGGCTGGGGAGTGGCAGGCGCAAAAAATATGATACTCTGTACGCTGTTTGATTACATTATCGCCTTTACAATTCTCGGAGCGTCGGGGCTGTTCAAACCCGTGATTGAAAAAACCCGGCAGCGGAGCAAAAAAATTATAGTCACTGTAATTGCCACTCTATCTGTCTGTATTCTGCGTTATACATCTCACCTGATTTCTGGAGCGGTTTTGTGGTATTCGATAACAAAAGCGTGGAGCAGCGACGGCGATTATATTCGAACCGTCGGAGCCTGGGTGTATTCCGCAGTTTATAACCTGCAATATATGCTTCCCGAAACTGGTATAACTCTCATTGCCGCGCCCGCCGTAGTTACGGTATTATCTGTTATACGCAAACAAAGAGAAAACGGCGCATAATAATATCGCAGGGAACGAATAAATCTGTTCCCTGCATACTTATATCTTTACACAATAATAATTTAATGCGACGGATAATTTCTTACAATTTCTATCGCTTTAAAAATCTCAGTTGAGATTCTGCTCAGATTTTCTATATTCAGAATAGTATGGGCTTTTTGCATAAGCTCCCCTTGTTCTGTCGTGGCGTAATGAGAGGGAATATTGTTTAACGCAATAGCGCATATATCATAAAAACATTTCCCGCATTTGCATATATTTGACGTATGTTTCATAGTCGTAGCAACTTCCTCAATCACTACGCTTTCCATTGTATTTTTAAAAAAGTAACTGCTAAAATTCCTGTTTGCGGATATATCGGCTCTGTCCGGAATATTTTGAGTTTCTTCCGGTTTTACAACTGTTTCAGTTTCTGCAGTATCGTTTAAATCAGGCTGGGGATTCCCTATTTTATTAATTTTGCTTTCCAATTTTTCAAACTGATTTTCTATTTTCTGAACCTGCGACTGCAGATTTTCCACTTTATCTTCAATGCTTAAATAATCTTCGGGTTCGTCGTCATACTCTAAATTTTTAAAACTTACCGGTCCGTCGTCGTAACCATCTGAATAATCAGAATTTTCACTTTCAGATTCTGTATTATTGCCGTTATTGTCATTTTCAGATTTTTTAAAAATTTCTAATATATCTATATTTCCGATTAGCCCGTTATTACTGGATTTCCCAGGGAATCCGGTATTATCCGAATTTGAGTCCTGATTGGATTCGTCTGAGGCAAATCTCTGCACTGCGGATTTCTGCCGCTCTCTGCTGTCGATATTGTTAAAATTAATTTTGCTGAATAAAACTTTATTTTTAGGAGTTGACAACTCTGTCTACCTCCTCGGCAAGTTTTTGATAACCGTTCGACCCTGAAAAGTTATCTTCGGCAAATTCGTTAATCGGAACGCCGGCTATAGCGGCATTCGCAAATTTTATACTGCGTTTTATCAATATATTGAGAAACGGGAAATTCTCCTGTATTTTATCCACAATCATACGCGCGTGCTGAGTTCTTGGGTCGTACATGGTTATTATAGTCCCTAAAAAGTTTATGCGGGGATTGTATTTTTTTATATCCGATATTGTGTTCGAGATTATTTCAAGCCCCTTGTACGACAAAAAAGACGGTTCCACAGGAACAATCACATAAACCGAAGCCATAAAAGAGTTTATTGTCAGAATACCCAAAGACGGCATATTGTCTATGATCGCGTAATCGTAATATTTGGCGACTTCGTCGAGCTTTTCTTTCAAAATATGTTCGCGGTTTATCAGGGACGTAATCTCAATTTCAGCGGCGGATAAATCAATCGACGACGGGATTAAATCGACGTTTTTTAAATCTGTCTGGACTATGACTTCTTTAGCGGAGCATTTTCTCGTTATGAGATGATACGCGTTTCGCAGGAATTTTGCCGGGTCGAATTTAAGATATATCGTCAGTGAAGCCTGCGGGTCAAGATCGACGAGAAGAACATTTTTTTTCATTCTGCCCAATTGGGCGGCAAGATTAAGCGCAGATGTGGTTTTTCCCACTCCGCCTTTGTTATTTGCTATTGATATAATATTCATACCTTTACTAACCTTTAAATTACTATCCTTTTCTCTTGTTATATTTTTATATTTTCAGTTTCTGGGCTTTTGATTTTTTACTTTTTTATTACCGATTTTTATTTTTTCCAAAATTATATAATTATATTAATATACAACAATTTTATCAAAAAAAAATGTAAAAATCTACGGAATTTTCAATATCTCAAAATTTTTACATATAATTTATATATTATTAATTAATAGATGCTTATGAAGACACAATTATTCGAAATATTTTTAAGCGGGCTTTAAGCTATCGCGCATTGGGAAGATATGCTCCGATATCTTTTAATTTTTGCTGTAATTCTAATATATTTACGCTGCGCGTTTCACAGACGCCGTTGGCGGTTGTATTTGCCGCTGATATTGCTGCGCCGATTCCCGCCGCCTGCCCCATTATAAAACATCCCGGCATTACCCTGATTGACGCCTGCATTTTTTTGTCCGTGCTCGCGCATCTTCCCGCAACATAAACGTTTGACAGATTTTTCGGCAGCAAAATCCTGTAAGGAATACCGTAGGATTCGCCTGTTTTATAACGCATGGTTTCATATTCTTTCCTGAATTTCTCGTATGATTCTTTATCCGGTTTTGCGATATGTATATCTACGGGATATGAAAATCTGCCGATTTCGTCGTTGAAAGACGCTCTTTTTATAAAATCGTCCGCGCACAATTCATAATCGCCCGTTATTCTGCGGCTCTCACGCACCCCGAGGCACGAGCCGGATATGACTATATTGGCGTTTTTATAGCCTCTGCCTAAATATTCCCTGTAATATTTTTCATACTCCGGAAGGATTTTCCGTCCGGTTATCATGGCTTGCGTCAAAGAAACCTCGTCGGTAGCGTCGGCGTCGAAACAGTGACCGATATTTCCCCCGCCTAAATTATCCCCGACGCGCCACATTCCGGACAGATGACGGTCTTCCTGCGTGAAAATATTATCCGCAAACGCTTTTTCAAGCTCCGAATCGTCCGTAAAGTTTTTGTCGCCCCAGTTTATATTATTCCAGATTGTGCATAAAGTAGACGGCATCGTTCTACCATCATCGCCTCCGATTACGTACGGATTACCGGCAAACGCGCACAAATCCCCGTCGCCGGTGCAGTCTATAAAAATTTTTGCCCGGACTGCGAAAGTGCCGCTTTTTGCGTTGAATACTGCGTAATTTACATGATCTTCCCCGTTTTTTATAACATCTATTAAAGTCGTGAAAAACGAATACTTTATATTTCTTTCGTTTACAATTAGATTATCGCAGAGCCTTTTATACTTTTCAACATGTATTCCGACCAATCCGTTGAATCCATTTTCGATGCACAAATCGTAAACTTCTCTGCCGATACCTCCGGCGAGAAAATTAACCCCGTCGGTGAACGACATAAATGCCGGAACGAGCGCAGTCGTCGCAAGACCTCCGAAGAATCCCTGCGATTCCGCCAAGAAAACGGATACTCCCTGTCTTGCCGCCGAAACCGCCGCCGCAATTCCTGCCGGACCGCCCCCGATTACGCATACATCGGCAGTATATTTTTCCCGTATTGTTTTTGTGTAGATAATTTCATTCATAAAAATCCTCTTTTCTTGTTATATTTTATATTGTTATTGATAATTCATTTAAGGCAGTCAAATATTCATTATAAGATTTTTCGATTTTATTGGATATTTTTACGTACTTTTCAATTTCGTTTTCAGTTGGTTTCACAAGTTTAATTTTAATTAATTGCTCGTACGATAGGATAGCCCTTGCTCCGCCTAAACAATAATCATTTATTATAGATAAATATTCGGAACTTTTTAGTTTTGACACAAGATAGTGCGGCGGAAAGTCTTTGCTTGTCTCAAATACAACGTATATTGAACTTACAAACATATTCGGGTGAATATTCTGAACAACTCCAATACTTCCAATGTTTATTCTATGCGGATTATACACGATATCTCCAACAGAAACTTTTTTATATTTTTGCGACAGTTCGCCCATTTCCCTTGCTGAATAAATTTCTTCAAGAAAAATGCCTTTTTTCGATACCTGTAAAATTGCACATTCGTCATCATCGTCATAAACTTCTTTGTTAAACTTCACCTTTTTTTCCGATGTAAAATCTTTTAAATAAACAGTACGGCTTGCAGTAATGGGGATATGCTCCATATAAGAAAACGGTAATAGCGAATAATTATCAGTGCTTTTTATTTTATCGCCGGCGACTCTGATAGAATTCGGTATTATAGTATTTTTTTCATTATACTCAGCCAGTAAACTACTGTAATCAGATTTCCCCGGCAATACTCTCCGTCTTGCACCTAATTCAAATCCATCGTTTCTGATGATAAAATAATATACATCTTTTAGTTCGCGAATTGTTTCTTTTTCCTTTTTGCGTGCGATAAAAATGCTTGTTTTTGTTGGAGTATATGGGTTAAATACACCTCTCGGTAAAGAAACAACCGTTATTGATTCTGAAGAATTTACTATCAGTTTTCTTGTATCTTTAATTACGCCGCCGTCATATAGAAATGTTTCAGGCACGATAGCCGCCATCGTGCCGCCGTCTTTAACCGCTCTCCACATATGCTGGATAAAAACGCTGTCTCCATTATCAGTAGGGACAGAATATAATCCCCCGCTGTCAGTTTTTTGAGAATACGGAATATTTGAAACGACAATATCAAATTCTTTATCAACCGGTTGTTCAAGACTATCCATTTGAATTATATTTGTATGACCGTCGCCGAATAAAATCATATTCATCTTTGCTATCCGCGCTGTGGATGTAATCTCCCTGCCAAAGATACTTTCAGTTTTTATCTTTTTTCGTATAGTATCGTCTTTCATATTAGAATTGTTTGATAAATATTTGAAGCATTCCAATAAAAACCCGCCCGTTCCGCAAAACGGGTCATATATAGTTTGTCCGAATTTTGGGGAAATTAAATTTATAATCGTTCTGATTATATGACGGGGAGTATAATATTCGCCAAGGTCTTTATTTCCGTTTGTAACATTTTTGAGAAAAAATTCAAAAGCATCGCCTTTAATATCGCTGTCAATTTTATTAAAATCTATTGTGTTTATTTCATCTAATAAATCTTTTAATATATTTTCATTGGATATATTTAATGTATTGTCAAACACATCTCCATATTTTTCCCTGAGTTTCGGTTTTATCGAATCTTCCAGAAATAATCCTATATCGCCTTCCGGTTTACTCATTAAGTTTTTCCAATTCACTCTTTTGTCTAAAGGTATTGAGTTTTTTGATATTTCCGCTATATCGTCTAAATCGTCCATCAATTTTAAAAAAAGTATATCGGCAAAAACTGAGAACCGTTCATACCCGTCCCTAAGCCCGGCTTTTCGCAGGAGATTATTTGCTCTTTTAAATAAAGACAGCAATTCTTCTTTTGAATAATTCAGACCTTTGGGAGAAGATTCAATTTCACTTCCATTTTCAATAAAACGCTTAATTGTTACCTCATCAACAAAATCCTGAATTTCTGCTCCGTCTATCTTTAGCGGCTTGTTTTCATTAATATTGTATGAGTACACAAAAGTATCGTTTGTAACGAATACTATTGAAACACGTAAAGGTTTTGCATATAATTCTGACGCTTGCAGCAGCGCATTTTCAAGTTTTATACCGGGTCGTTTTGCTTCAATAACGGCAATCGGAGTATCTGTTCCGCTTGAATAAATCAGATAATCAGGATTCTTTCCGTTCAGCAAATTATCCTGATACTCGGTTTTTGCTCTTTCCTGAAAAACATTACAATGTTTTGAATTTTCATCTAAACAAAAACCTAAATTGATTAGCTTTGTGTTTATGTTTGTTCTTGTATGTGCTTCCAATGGGTATTTTCTTTTACTATTGGACATACTTTTATAGACTCCTTTCTGTCTTGTGAACAGTGTATTATAATATATTTCACTTGTTTATCTCCTGGTCCATCCAGTCTATTCTCGCTTTGAGCCACGTTTTGAGAAAATCGACTTCGTCCTGATATGTTGTGCGGGACTGGAAACCGTCCGCATTGGGCCAGACATAAACTCCTAGTATCTTCCATTTCGCAAAGTTCATAGCCTGAGATTTGTCGAGAAGCGCGGCGGTTGAATCTATTCTCTCGAACATTCTGTTAAAATAATGCGTCTTAACATAGTTCCAGCGGTCTTTAAATTCCTGAACAAACGCGGGGTCCTCGAACAGCCTTGTAAACCAGTCGCAGTCTCTTACATACCAGCCTGTCGGGTCGTCGCCGCCCCTGTAATTGGCGTTTCCTGCGCCGAGGTCAAAATCCCATATCGGACCCATACACAATTTGCCGTCTCTCGGTTTGTACATATATACGCTCGTGTAGAAATCCGCGTCAACCTGTTTGAAAAGCTCGTTTACTATATACCAGTCAATATAAGTAGACGGGTCTATATATGCTCTGTAACCTTTATTCGGGTCTGTGAAATCATCGCTGAAAAGGGCGTCCTCCGCTTTGTTTACATAATCCGAAATATAATTGTACGCGTCTTCGGACATATTTTTTGCCCCGGGCTGCTTTATGGAGAAGAAATGTCCTACTCCGTCTGTCTGCGCTGTCCAGTTTATTTTTTTTGTCTCAAATATTATCTCGTCCGTATCATATTTATCCGTAGAATTTACTTCGAGCAGATAAGTTCCGGACAAATCGTCGCCGGTGCTTGCGGGGATTATTTTTTCCTGACCTTTACTTGTGATTTTTGTGGTATCGCTGCCTTTTATTTTAGGAAAATCAAGCCTCCCCTGACCTATGTCAATCAGTTCGCCGATATTATATGTGCCGACATACTGTCCGTTGAGCACCAAATCGACATATCGGAGTCTGGGAGAATACGCCGCGCCCATGTCCCTGTACAATTCGACCGCAGTATAGTTCCGCATAAGCGACTTATCCGCATAATTTGCCACAAGCATCCACTTATCGAACGAAGGCATGTCCAAAATCTGCGCTTTATCGGCGATTTCGATGGTATAACCCTTTTTTGGCATATCCCAAGATGAATTTCCGCGTCCTTTTATTGTTATTGCGCCGTCGTAGAGACCTTCGCCGTATGGATTCAGCGCGCTGTCTATAATTTTTAAGGTCGCGTTGCGATATGTGCTTTTGCTCGTAATCTTTTTGTTGTTTTCTGTATTTATTACGACTACCGGAATGCCGTTGTCAAGTTGCTTTACGCTTATTTCATAGTCTCTGGCGGCGTTAATTTTTTCGTTTACGGCGGCGACTTCGAGCGTTTCGCCGGGTTTCATTTTTAATTCGGCGTCCGCGGTTTTTGCGCCGTTTATATACAGGACGCAATTATGGGCAAGTTGATATGTAACGGTATATTCATAATCGTCCGCCACCGTTCCCGGAACATACGCTTCCGTATATGTATCGTTAACGTCGTCATATACTCCGGCTTGTCCGTCAAAAGAGACGCTGAGAAGCTCCGCGTCGTCTATGTACGGCAGGGTTGCGGTTCCCGTAAGATATAATGCCGCCTGCGTGTTTTTTTTGCGCGCGAACAGTTTGATATCATAATCTTTGCCGGGCAGTAATTTTGTGACTTTATATGTGCCGTTCAGGATTTTGTCCGAAGTGAAATTTAGAACTATATGTCCGTTTTGCGCAGCCGTAGAGTAATCGTCAATATTCCCGTCATAACTCGCCGCGACCGCGTATTCGTATTCGCCGTCTGTGAGATTAGGCCAGGCCAGCGTAAACCCTTTTACTCTTATATCGCTCACAGTCAGCGAGGCGTTATCCGGGATTTTCAGGTTCAGCACCTGCAAAGAATTAAGCGCGCCTTTATCTGAAGCAGAACACGATGAAATCATAAAAAAGATAAGCGCGAATAACAGCAAAGCAGACGGAATCAGAAGCATATATTTCAGATTTTTGTTTATTTTTTGTTTCATAAAATCTCCTCTGGTTGCAGATAATGACGCACGGCTGAACTTTGTTCAACGTGCGGCTCCTATGAAATATTTTTATTTTGTCTTATCATTATATCATATATAAACAAATTTAACAACAGTTTTAGAAAATTTTTTATGGTAATCGTATAAAAATATTTGCAGGAAAAAGAGGAGAAATTTTTCAAATATAAAATTTTAATATATTGAGCAAAATAAAATAAAATTCAATAATTATTATATGGAGAGATAAAATTTTATGAAAAAATATGAATCACACGGATTACGAAAGTCAATTACATTAATTTTATTTATATGCGCCGTTTTATCGGTATTGTCCGGTTGCAACGTCACAGACATGCGCGATATGAATAATACTGATATTATAAATAATATAGATAATTCTGTAAAAGTTAAGAATAATGTGACCGCCAACATAGTCGGCGCAAACACCGAAAGCGACGGCAGGACGCAGAAACAGCAGTTAATAATACCCAAAGATTATATATCGGGATTAATGCTGTCGGTTCAGCCGAGAAAAACGCGCACGATTATGGTCTATATGAACGGCTCCGACTTAGAAAGCCAGTATGCGGCGGCAACCGACGACTTATATGAAATGCTCGGTTCAAAGTTCGACAGCAAAAAGATGAATCTTGTAATATTTACCGGGGGAGCAAAAAGATGGCATACGCCCGGTGTTCCCAATAATTTGAATGCCATATTCAAAATTGACAACGGCAGGCTTATCAAATTAGCCCAGATAGGCAAAGACCCTATGGGTTATCCCGAAACTTTGGCGGGATTTATAAATTTTGGCAGCAAATTGTTCCCGGCGGACAAATACGGATTGATTTTCTGGAATCACGGCGGCGGCTCAATAGTCGGCTACGGGTCTGACGAACGGTATATAAATCCAAACAAAGCGATGATGAAACTTTCTGAGATTGATGCCGCACTCGGCAGTACAAATTTATATGCTAATGATAAGAAATTTGAGTTTATAGGCTTTGACACATGTCTTATGGCGACGTTGAAAATGGCATGCATTGGCGAAAAATACGCGGATTACATGGTCGCTTCCGAAGAACTCGAACCTGACCCGGGCTGGGATTATTATTTTATGGGGGATATAAAACCGAATGATTCAGGCAGGGAAATCGGCAAATTAGTCGTGGACTATTACAGAAATTTCTACAATAATTGGGATATCAGCGACGTTTTAACTATGTCCCTGACGGATTTAAGCAAGATGCACGAAGTCGCGGCTACTTTTGAAGATTTTGCCGCTTCAGCAAAATATCAGTTGGCAAACGGTAATTACAGCTATATATCAAAAGCAAGAGGCAGAAGCCGTATGTTCGGCAGTATGGGAGAGTTCGCAGGGGAAACAGATATGATAGATACGGGAAATCTCGCCCAAAGTCTTAAAGAACTTCTGCCGGATGAAAGCGGCACGCTCCTTTCTGAGTTAAATGACGCCGTAATATACAAATATGAAGCCAACATCAAGGACCTCGGCGGACTTTCTATCTATTTCCCGTTTGCGAACAAAAAAGATTTAATTTATAATATGGACGTTTACAAATCTATAAATCAGCTTCCGGAATATACTGATTTCCTTGATAAATTCTGTTCCGTTCTGGATTCGAGACCGCTTGTAAATTACAGGACAATCGCGGACACAGTTATTAACCATGCTGAAATTATAAACTTGAATTCAGACGGAAATATCAAGACAGGAGAATATAATATTTCACTGACTCCGGAACAGGTTGACAATCTTCTGGAAGTCCGCCAGACCACATGGCGTAAGAATGATGTAGATAACAGCTATATTCAGATAGAGGAGGATAAAAACGTTTCCGTATCAGATGACGGCGAAGTCGGCATAAAATTCAACGATGTAGGTACAACGCTGAATGGACGTTTTATATGTCTTTACGAACTCGGAGTGAATAACGGCTGGCATGATTTGAATAATAAGCGCATAAGATACGCAATTCCGGTAAAATTAAACGATAGCGACGCGGACTTAATCGCCGTATATTCAGACAAATATCCTGACGGAAAAATAATCGGAGCAGTGCCGGCGGGGGATGATGTATATAATATTTTAGACAAAAAAATAGTCCCAATCAGAGCTGGGGATAACATTCAGATATTATATTACGCGGAAACTTTCGGCGAAGATAATAACAGCGAATTGGATTCTTTGGAGGTAAACGACAGAAAGCGCGAGTTATGGCAGAAAGGCGAAGAATTTACAGTGGATGAAAACGGATTGCTTCTGCAGAAAGAAAAATTGCAGGAAGGCGAATATCTCTGCGGCGTAAGTTTTGTAGATATACAGCAGAACAAATATTATTCAAATTTTATCGAGATAGAAAATCGTATAAAATAATAATAAATTAAGAATAGATGTTAAATTTTTTGCTTTTTGAAATTTGCTGTTGACTTTTAATATTATATGATGTATAATATTATTATTCAAAAAATAATCGTAAAGGAGATATGCGGTCATGAATAATATGGATAATAATAACAATATAAATAATCAAAACAGCCAGAATCAAAACGATAACAAAGATGCAGATAAAAAAATATCGGAAGTGCAGAAAAAATCTGCTGCTCCGATTATCTCAATAGGGATAACTTGGATTTTGTTCGCATTGATATTCCATATAGACAACGCTTTTAAAATAGTATGCGTCTGCGTATTGTCTTTTATAGTCTATGAAATAGTAAAGAAGAAATTTCCGCCGAAAAAAGTCGATTTGATGTCGAAAGTGGAAAACGAAATAAATAAACAGGAAGAAAAAAAGGACGAATCCAAAAAGGCGGATAATGCCGGAAAAACTGACGCGGACAAGAAAAAATCCGCAAATCCCGAACTTGAAGAACTCAACACGAGAATATTTCTCTATCTGACAGAAATGAATCTTTTACACGAGAATATCAAGGACAAATCTATATCCGGCGACCTTGACGGAATAGAAGCCGCCCTTAAAAAAATTCAGGCGCAGCTAAACGACAGTACAAAACCCGCCAATGAAAAGAGAATAGACCAGTTATCGGATTTCTTCGACTATTATATGCCCACGACTATAAAAATCCTCAACAGCTACAGAAGAATAGAAAGCCAGAATCTGACCGGCGACAACGCCATGGAGACAAAAAAACGCGTAGAGGAGAGTCTTCCGTTCGTCAGAAAAGCCTTCGAAAAAGAGCTCGACAATATGTTCTCCGACGAAATGATGGATATAACCACAGATATTGACGTTCTGGAATCTATGCTTTCAAAAGACGGCTTAATCGATAAAAATATTATAAATAATAATTTAAATAAACCAAAAGGTATGGACTTTTTCAATTAGATGTGATAAAATATAGACAGTATAAAAATTTTAATTTTAAGGGGGATATGATAAATAAATGGCAGACGAAATAAAAATACCTACTTTAACTCTTACAACTGATCTGGGCGAATTAGACTCAACTGATGAAAGCCAAAAACCAGCGGATATAATGACTTTGGAAAAAAAGGACACTGTGCTTCCTGCGGCAGAACTTGAGAAACTTTCGGACGAAGAGAAAAAAATGGTGGACGATTTCGCTAAACAGATAGATTTGACAAACAACAATATCGTCTTGCTGTACGGAGCGGCGGCGCAGAAAAATATCGCAAACTTTTCGGATACCGCGCTTCAAAGCGTCAGAACAAAAGATACCGGCGAAGTCGGAGCTATGCTCTCAAACTTGGTGGTGCAGCTCAAAAATTTCAATACGGACGCGGAAGAAAAAAAAGGCGGACTCATGGGGATTTTCAGCAAGGGCAAACAGTCCGTCGATAAAATTAAAGCGTCGTACAGCAAAGTTGAGACAAATGTGGACACTATCGCGAAATCCCTCAAAGACCACCAGGTGCAGATGTTGAAAGACGTCGCGATGCTGGATAAAATGTATGAGATGAACAAAGGCTATTTTAAAGAACTCACGCTGTATATCGCGGCGGGGGATAAAAAACTCACTGAAACCCGCAATACAGTGCTCAAGGATTTGCAGGAAAAAGCCAAAGCGAGCGGCGAGGCAATGGACGCCCAGCAGGTCAACGATATGGCGAATATGTGCGACAGGTTTGAGAAAAAACTGTTCGACCTGAAACTCACGCGTCAGGTCTCCCTGCAAATGGCTCCGCAAATCAGAATGATACAAAATAACGACACAATGCTTGTCGAAAAAATTCAATCGTCAATCGTAAACACAATCCCGATATGGAAAAGCCAGATAGTCATGTCGTTAGGCATATCGAATTCGCAGAACGCAATGAAAGCCCAGAGGGAGGTAACGGATTTGACAAACGCGATGTTAAAGAAGAATGCCGAAACGCTCAAAATGGGCACAATTGATATTGCCAAAGAATCGGAAAGGGGCATAATCGATATAGAAACATTAAAAGCCACAAACGAGAGTTTAATCTCGACTTTTGACGAAGTTCTGCGTATTCAGGACGAGGGAAGAGCAAAACGTCAGGCGGCGGAAGGCGAACTCCAGCAAATTGAGGGCGAACTAAAAACCAGACTGTTAAATTTGCGAAATTAGGATATAAAATCATAACAAAACGAGGGGGTATCAGATATAGATGAATGAACAGCAGATAAAGGATAAATATATCAGAGGCAATAAAATAAAATTGAATATCGCTAAAATTGCAACTGTGATAATGATAATCGCCGCGGTGCTTCTCTCGGTTTTTGTATTAAGCAATTCTTCTGTAAAAGCGAAATCAAGCTGGGTTTACGATAAATCAAAAATACTGAGCGATTCTACTATAAATACGATAAACAGTAAAAACGGCGATTTATACAAAACCTCAGGCGCGGAAATTGTCGTCGTCGTGGAAAAAGACAGCAGCAGCAATAAGGATTTGCCTAAAAGAGCGGAAAAATTATTTAAAGACTATAAAGTAGGCGACAACGGCATATTGTTTGTAACGGCAATCCCTGATGAAAAAAGCGGTATCGGAAAAGCTATCGGAGACGCGATAGACAGCATTTTCGGCAGTACAAGATATTCTTACGCATATTATATAGGCAGAAATGTCGATTATTCCCTTGATAGTCAAATAGATTCTATTTTCAGCGACAATTTTCAAAGCGATTACAACTCGGGTAATTATAACGGCGCGGTTTTGAACACTTTCAACGCTTTATATGATTACTTCGCGAATAACAATGCGGGGACGACTTACTCTACTGCAAACGCAGGTTATACTACTTATCATAATAATTCTTATGGTTATCCATCTGCGCCGAATTATAATTATGTAACTGTCTCACATTTCGGCGGATACGGATTATTTGCAATATTACCGACGCTTATGGTTATTGCTTTTATCGTATTTATAATATATATTTTTACAAGACGCAGAGGTCCGGGAGCGCGCAGAGTTTACAGGAGCGGAAGTCCGTTTTGGTTCGGTTTGGGACTTGGCGGTTTAGGCGGATTATTGGGCGGTATGTTCCGCCGCAATAATATGTTTAGAAATAATTGGAACAATATGGGCGGTATGCGAGGAAGAACAAACAATAACTGGGCTAATTTATTCGGAGGCAGGTCGTCGTCCGGCGGTAGGAGCGGCGGAGGGTTCAGAAATTCCGGCAGTTCCGGACGCGGGGGCGGCGGATTCAGAAGCGGAGGCAGTTCTTTCGGGGGACGAGGCGGCGGAGGGTTCAGAGGCGGTCGCGGAGGCGGCGGAAGAAGATAAATTTATGAAAAACAAAAGTAACTGGGCGGAAAATTCCGCCCAGTTACTTTTGAATTAGATTTTTGCGAAATTATATATGCTATTTATACAGCCAAATACCCATAGCGCTTTTGTTCATATCTTTCGGCAATACGATATATCCGGTATCAATCGCGTGCTGCAAAGCAAGTGTGCGGAATTGGCTCATATCTGAAGTCACCATTGATTTGCCCCATAGATATTCCGGTATATCAGTATCGAGTATAATTTTTGCTTTTGCGAGATAATCATTTAACAGTTTGATGATACTTTTATTTTCATCAAGTTCTAAGATTTCATCAAGTTTTTCAAATACAGGAATATCCGCTTCATTTATTGTGGGTTTACGGTATTTCTTGCCATTATATAACGGCGGTAATAAAATTTGTCCATTCGGGTTGTAGCCGAACATTTCTGTTCCCCACATTTCCGTTTCTGGTATAGTTTTATCCGTGTTTTCATATCCCATTAAAGCCCATTCGCCTCCGTCGGCGCGTTTGATTGTATGAATAGATTTGATAGGATTATTTGTTTTACTACCCAGACTGTCTATAAGCAATACCATCAGCGACATTTTCATATCGTCGAAACTTTGATTTTTCGGCAATTTGGCTTTATCTATGCTGTCGACTGCTTTTATTACAAGCGGCGATAACGATTTGCCAATCTCAATTTTTAAGTCGTAGAGTTCGTCCTGCGCTTTTTTGCTTAATATAACAATGTTTGTTTTATACTTCCCGTTTTCGCAGATAAGAAGCTCCGCTTCTGTCAAAATTCTTATTTCATCTTCCATATAGGGCATTGCGATTCCGAGTGAGAGAGATAAATCTTCTGCCGTAGAGGGATTGTCATACGCTTCCAATAGAATATTCTGCGGGGTTATACGCTCAATATAATAGCTGCCGTCTTTTTGCCACGCTTGCATATTCGCATTTTGCAGGAATCTAATCTGTTCGGGCTGGAAACTTCTTTTTCCGTAGGTTCGTGCCATGTTCATACCTTCTTTCATTTTTTGGCGGCACTCGTATAATTTACGTTTGATTGTGCCGTTTGGAAGGCGAAGCATACCGGCTATTTCATCAACGGATTTATTCTCAAAATAATATGACACTATTATTTTATTATAATCATAACTTAACAAAGCAAGTTCGCGGTATAACAGTTCCTGCTGTTCATTGTGTAAAATACCGTCGGCGATATCACTTCCGTCTGTAATATTTTCATCAATTTCGTTAAAGTCGTTAAAGACAAACATTTCGTTCTGCAAAACTTTTTTCTTTGCCCATTTTGAGTAACAGTTCCTTGCGATGCGCCATACATAGGCATGAAAATTGTTGATTATCCCGTCGGCGTTAATTGCCTTAATAACTTCCAGAGCTATATCCTGCGTTAAATCCCGCGCTTTTTCTTCGTTATTCGTTCTTTTTAACGAAAAATAAAATATCGGCGTCATATATTCGTCAATAAACCTTTTGATTAATTCGTCCATGTTATGCTTTCTCCTCCGTTACAGTAATGTAGTGTATGACACGGCGAAACGGTTCGGATTTTTTTACTTAATTTGCGAATTAATTTAATGCTTATTTTGAAATCATAAATACCGCAGGATGCAAACCGTGCAGACTTAATTCCGCGACGCGTATATGATTTAGACCTACTTCATTGCATAAATTTTCGATAATCGCAGTTTGGTCGGTTAATATAACAGCTTTGCCGTCCGCGGTCAATATCCTTTTTACCTCTTTCAGAAAATCAAGATACAATTTATAAATATTTTCAACTTGAATTTGCTTTCCCCATGGCATATTTGTCACTATTTTACTGACGCTATTATCTTTCATATTTGATTTTGTCGCATCCGCGGAGAATACGGCAACAAATTGACCTAAATTCGTTTTGGCAGTTTCTACGACGTCGTTATTATAATCGCTTGCAAAAATTTTTTTGCTTTTATAAAAAGAACGTTCAAACGGTATTGTTCCCGCGCCGCAAAAAGGATCGTAAAATACATCGTCGTTTTTCGGCTGTGATAATCGCACGAGACAATGCGCAAGCGGCGGTCTAATACCACCCTGGACGCTGTGAAAAGCATTGCCCCTGAAACGCATTTGAGAAAGCGTCAGCTGTTTATAAATCGCGCAGGCGCCGTCGATAATATCAACGCGGACAGCCAAATCGTGGTTAATATTATCTCCCATTATAAATTTTCCGGTTGATATAAGACTGTCTTCGACTTGCTTTGCAGCGTCATACCGTGAATATGTATGTTTTCCGCTCCTGCTTGCGCTCACGACAATACTTATCGGAGACTTTTCGCCCATTTCAAAATCAATATCTTTGCCATATTTACCGATTTCAAATAAATCAGTTTTATGAGTACCCACACTGAATATCCTGAATAATTTATACAGATTATCAACGCATTTTAAATTATTGTAATCCGTATCTGTTAATAAGCATAAGCAATCGAATGTGACTTTACCCCGTTCGGCAGATATGTTATTTGCGCTTTTTAATACTTCCTTAATTTCGTCTGTCGCAACAAACTCAATTCCCGGGACGCAGGTTGCCATATATCTGTTTGAATAATTCTTCATATTATGCCGCCTTATCACATTAATCACATTGAACGCAGAATATCGCCGGGTTTGATTTCTTTTTTCCGCCAGACGCCGTTAATATTTTTTATATCCTCGTCGATTTTTATCTTAAAAACCATATGCGGGTGCGGCGCGGATTCTATAGGCTGATCGTTTTCGCCGTACAGATTGCCGACAAATATATCCTCGCCGAAACATGACGGCGAAAGTATCTGCGCTTTCTGATTCAGCACGACTTTGTTTTTCTGTTCAAATACCGCGACTTGAATACCCCCGTCGTATTCGCAATTTACGCATGTCCCCAAATATGCCTTTTCTCTGATATATTCGGGATTTTCGCAGATTTTCGCGTCGGTTTCGGGCGAACCGTAAAAGAATCCCGTATCGTATTCACGGTGGCTGACTGATTCGACTTCGGTTTTTAAATTTTGTATTAAATCGATGTCCGTTTTCTGTAGATTATAGAAACTGTCGAGAGCCATTCTGTATGCGTTAGTTATCGACGCCGTATAATACGCGCTTTTCATTCTGCCCTCTATTTTAAATGCGCTTATGCCGCTCATAACCAAATCGTCCATATGCTCAATCATACATAAATCTCTTGACGAAAACAGGAATGTCCCCTGAGCATCTTCTGCGATTTCCAAATAAGTGCCGGGTCTTTGTTCTTCCGTCACATAATATTTCCACCTGCAAGGCTGTGTGCACGCGCCTTTGTTGGCGTCGCGCGACACAAAATAATTTGACAGCAGGCATCTGCCGGAATACGATACGCACATTGACCCGTGCACAAAACATTCGAGTTCCATGCCGATATTATTATTTTCAAGATTATCTTTTATATCTTTTATATCTGCGAAACTCAGCTCTCTTGATAAAATCACGCGCTTTACTCCGAGTTCAGCCCATGCCGCGCATGCGAGATGATTCTGCGTGTTTGCCTGCGTTGATATGTGAATATCAACATCGGGCATTATTTTTTTAACTAACGCGACAACTCCGATATCCGCGCAGATTACGGCGTCCGGCTTATCATCAAGATGTTTTATCTCGTTTAAATAATCTTTTAAATCGGTTATATCGCAGCTTTTCGGTACAGTATTTACGGTTAAATATAACTTTTTCCCGCATTCGTGTGTATATAAACACGCTTTCCCTATTTCTTCGAGAGTGAAATTATCCGCCGCGGTTCTCATCCCGAAAATTTTCCCCGCAAAATAAACCGCGTCCGCTCCGAAAAGCAGAGCGGATTTAAGTTTTTCAAAATTTCCCGCAGGGGATAGAATCTCAGGTTTTACCGGCAGATTACTATAAATCATTTTATATATCTCCGCTTTTTGTTTTTTGTATTTGACAATCAGTTTTCCTCAGTCGTAGGCGCGTTGTCCGACTGGGCTGTAATTTTATTTGCGTTTTGTTCGGCAAGCGTTTTAGCGTAATATACGTTTCCGGTGTTTATATTTGCGACAAAATAGTAATAATCTGTGAAATTGTCTTCCGGGAAAAGCGCGTCGGATATTGCCTCGTATCCCGGGTTGCATATCGCGCTTGGAGGAAGCCCCGGATTCACATACGTGTTATAAGGCAGGTTTTGCTGCAAATCGGCTTGTGTTAAATCGTCATTATGCGCCGGGAGAGAATATTGTATCGTCGCGTCAGAATCCAACGTCGGGAAATTTGCGCTGTGCGATAGCCTGTTGTGAAACACGGCTGAAATTTTCGGGAAATCTTCCGGGTGTTTCGCCTCTTTCTCAATCATCGAAGCTAAAGTCACAACTTCATCCACAGTCATTCCGATATTGTCGCACCGCGTATAGAAATCATCGCTGAACTGCTTGTCGAAATTGTCTAAAAGTTTCGTTATTATAGTAAGTTCGCTGTCCGTAGTATAAAATTCGTACGTGTCAGGAAAGAGATAGCCCTCAAGCCGGTATTTTCTGTCTTTATATCTATCCGGATTGGCGGCGGTCTGGTCGTCGAGCATTTTGACAAATTTATACTGTTCCAGCGTCGTTTTTTCGTTGTTTATAATATCTACATATTTATCTCTTGAACCCATGCCCTTGCCGACGAATAAATCTATTATTTGGTCTACCGTATATCCTTCCGGTATCATTATTCTGATTGTCTGCAAATTATTATCGCTCTTCATAAATTCAGCGGCAAGCTCGTCGTAATTCATATCCGACGAAACGGGGTATGTCCCTGCAACAAACTGCCAGTCGTTGTTTTTTTCCCTGTAGTGCGAATAAAAATTGAAAATAGACGGATATTTTATCAATTTATGGTCATACAGAATCTTGGAAATGTCTTCAATAGTGGCGTTTTCGGGAATAGTTACGCTGATGCTGACGGGGGTCTTGACAAACGCGAATACATCGTTTGCAACCGATATAATATTATACGCAATTATAACAGAGACAAGAATGACTCCAGCTATATACAATATTGCCTTTACAATTCCCGACATGATAAATCCGCCGCTCTTGGAATCGGCGGCATTATCTTTGTTTTTGCCGCGCGCCTTTGATTTGTTTGAAACAGTCATTTCGTCGTCATAATGGTCATAATCAGGTTTTCTCGTTTTTCGCGCTTCAGGAGAAACATCTGTAAGTTTCTGACGGTTTGAGCGTATGTTTTTGCCCGTATAGTGATAGCTTCCGTCGTTTCCGCCGTTCATATCCCGTATATCCGAAAGACGCGAAGTGTTTATGCCTTTTTCATTTGTCATGCTGTCGAATACCTGAGTTCTTTCCTTCTGGGTTTGAAAATTCCTAAGATCCTCTAGATTGTCAGCCGCCATGTTAGCCATATTCGCATTTTTCGCGACGTTATTGACGTCGCGATTATTATTTATATTACTGCCGGTAGGTCTTTTCGAGCTGTTTAAACTGTTTGATCTGTTTTGCATACTTGAGCTGTCCGGGAGGCGCGGCGTTTTATCTGACGGGCGATTCACCCGGTTATTGCCCGCATTATTCGGGTTTGCAGGAGCGGGACGCCTCTGCGGCATATTGTTGTTATTAACGCTGGTATTTTTGTTTTGATTAGGTTGGACATTATTAGAATTGTTGTTGGTATTATTATTTTGATTGGTCTGACTGATTCTATTAGACTGGTTATTTTGATTGTTCATTTTAAGTTTTTCACCTATAAAAAATTAACGTATTTTTTATGTTATAAAAATATGTATATGAAAAATATGATAATTGCGGCTATAAAAGTCGGGGACAAAAATGACCGGAAAAATCTGATAAAAAAATTCGCTTCGTCGCCTTTATTTATATTAATATTATTGTCGTCAGTATTGTTTTCTTTGTTTTTTATATTTTTTTGCCTGATATAATCAGCTCCCGCCTGCGCGGAGTTGATTTTGTATGCTTTGCCGTAATATATATTCTCAATCCTGCCGAATACTAAATATACGGAAATCATAAAGATTACGGCGGTTAAAAATATGAACATAAACCTGTTCTGTTCGAATTTTAAAACATTTGCCAGCTTGTCCCATATATATATGTTGTAAAAATTATACCCCGCGTGAAGAATCACCGGAAAGATAACGCAGTTTGTCACTTTTGCCAGTCCGTAAAATATTATCGCCGCAAAAAGGTAAGACGGGAAAAGAACCAAAGAAAAATGCGACAGAGAAAACGCGATTGACGTTATGACGGCTGCGCACACCGCCCCGTATTTTTCATATTCCGCAGAAAGCACCCCTCTGAATACAAATTCTTCGCATACAGCCGGAAGAATAATAAAAGAAAGAAGCACTCCCGCTCCGTATACCGGATTGCCCCCGGTGTCTACGGACGCGCCGCCTACGGACAGCGTAAATCCGCTTAGATAGGCTACAAGAGAATTTATAAGCGTAACTCCGAATATAAGCGTGAAAAATATATATACGGCAAGAGATATATAATTCGGGTTCGGCAAAGATAATTTCAGCTTTTTTGAATATCCCGCGCCTTTCAGTTTTATATAGAAAACCGCTGGCAGTATAAACACGCATATGTGCGATATAATCACCAATATAAAAAATTTGTCCGGTTGATATTCGGTATTATTGTATGTTATATATTTTCCGTCTGTTGCCGCTGAACCGATTGATTGCACGACCTGCGCGCCGTCTGCCGTCGGGGCTGTCGCTATTGTGTCAGATGGGCTTTCCGCGTCCACGCTTACAGTGGTTGTGTCGTCGCCGGCGATTGCTATGCTTTTAAAAAATACGCTTTGAAATAAAATCAAAGCAAGCATAATAAAAATCAAAAGGCACGGAGCCGTTATATTGTTTGATATTTTCAAATTTATTTTATCCGCTCCTTTTTGAGTTGGTATTTTCACATTAAAATTCTATTTATGACATCACCGTTACGCCTTTTTCGGTTATAATCACATCCAATTTAACGTCATATTTGCCGCTCGGCAGTCTGTTTGACTTAAATTCGGAATAACATAATCCGATTTTTGTCCCTTCAAAAGAAGACAAAAACCGATCGTAATATCCTTTTCCGTATCCGATTCTGTACCCGTACGAATCATATGAAAGACACGGCACAACGCATATTGCAAGCGGGGGTCTTTTAAAATGACCGGACGACGCAAACTCTGTAAAGTCCGGATTTGTCTTTGGAGGCTCTTGTATATTATAACTTCCCGGATTTAAATCTCCGACCGAATTTATAATTTTAAAAGACAGTGTGTTATCGTCGGTATTTGAAATCGGACATGCGACTATTTTTTTGTTTTCAAAGGCGCGCTCGATTATCACACCCGTCGGTATTTCTAATTTTGTCGAAACGTAAATCAGCATAATATCGCAAAATCTGTAGGATATGGAACCAAGCAAAATATTTGCGATTTTTTTATCCCATAACTCGCGCTTTTCTATGGGAAGATTCCGTCTTTGTTCTATAAGTCCGGCTCTTAAATCGTTTTTTCTCTTGCGCAATTCACACATACATACCTCTGATTCCTCTAATCATAAATTAATAAAATAATATCTGTTCCCCGATTTCTTTTGCCTTTCCCGGACCTTTTAAAACACGCACAAGTTCAAGCCCGAACTCAATCGAAACTCCTGCGGCGGCGGCAGTAGTGAAAATCCCGTCTGTAACGACTTTCTGTTTTTCTTCAAGAATCGCGCCGTTTTCCGCGAGATAATGCCGGAACGTCGGAAACGCAGTCGCCCTTACGCCTTTCAGATACCCAATTCTTGCCGGAATCGACGGCGCAGCGCATATTGCTCCGATTGGAATTGAACAATCTACGCAATGCTCGATAAAAATTTTTACTTCATTTGAATTGTACAATCTTTCTACACCGGCTCCGCCTCCCGGCAGGACAATCATTTCTAAATTCGCAAAATTATTTAATTCTATCTCGCTTTCGCAAACGTTCGTCATAATTTCAATCCCATGCGAGCCTGAAACTCCGACATATCCCAACGCTTCTTTATCGCCGACTTTTGCGGTTATAACATCAAGACCCGCCCGCCGGAGTATATCTATAGGCGCGATTGCTTCGATTTCCTCAAATCCGTCCGCAAGAAAAACATATATCATATATTTTTACCCCGCAATTTTACTATAATTAAATATTAAAAAACATATTCAGATAAACCGGCGACTTTAAATCTTTTACAATCTCAGCCGTATCTTTTGAAAGAGGGAGAATCATAGCCGTTTTTATATTCTTTCCGTCTGAAAACGACGACGGCAGAACATTCATCTCAATATTACTATTATTGCCCAAACTTAAAATGTTTAAAATATAATCTGCGAGAACAGACGCAGTTTCATCAAATTTTTTGTGAACACCTTCACTGATTTTAATGTATTCTGGAAGTATTATATCATCAATATAATACGTATCTTTATATTTTTTGTAAAAAACATAACAAAAAATTTCGACATTATTTTCGTTTTCGGAATTTATCCGTTCAAAAGTTGCGAACTTCGTTTCAGTACTTTCAAGATAGGACGAAGCGCACTTGAAATAAAACAGCCTGTCTTTTAACGGGGCTAAACTCTGTTTTGCCGTGAATTCGACATATGATTTATATAAACCGTCAAAAATGTTTACATCTGTTATATTTTGAGTTTGCAGCCGGAATCGTTTTAAATCAGATACATCGCATGTTTGTATGAGGGAATTTGAATCGATTGTCATTTTTTTCGTCTGATAAATTGACTCAAATCCGAATTTTGCGTAATAATCAAATAAATTTTTATTTTGCGGGAATAAAAAAATCACTTTTACTCCTCTGTTTCCGTACAAATCAGACGCATACTTTATCAGCTTGGACATATATCCCCGGTTTTTGTACTCTTTTTTCGTCGCCGCCGCAAACAGATACGCGCATATTCCGATAGACTGCATATTAGAATAAAGCTCGAACTCAATCAGATAAAACGCCGACGCTATTTTCCCATCTGAAATGACAACGGGTACGTTGTATTCGGGTATCATATAACTGTCTATAAAAGACGATATAAATTCCTCATAGTCTCCGAACGCTTCACTCCACAAATCTATAAGCTCCTGTTTGCGTGAAAAATCAGCAAGTGATATTATTGTATTTTCGTCTATTCTGACGTCTGTTTTGTTAAAATCCATATTCATATTTCTATTGTCTCCTCTTTTTCAAACGCCTCATATCTATCCAGAAGATATAACGGACGGTAAGAGAGCTTGGACTGCCTTAATCCCTCGTCGCCTAAATCGTCCTCGCGGTTGACGAAATTAAACTCCGGGTGCGCTGAAAGAAACATAGAGCAAATTGCCGGATAAATCCCCTCGACTTCTTCATAATCCGCCTTTTCAACGTGAATAATCACCGTATCGGATTTATCATACGCCGCTTCTCCGATAGTAAACGCTTTTATTTCCCCGCCGATTTTTATACAGCCGCCGATTAAATTTAATTTGTCGTAGTTTTTTATAAATTCGCCGACTATATGAAGTTCCTCAAGCATTGAATCGTTCAGGTAATATCTGTTTAATTTGCGCCATTTCCAGCTTAGTTTCAGGCATTCCTCAATATTGCTGTCGTCTATATTTTCATACTTAAAACTGTCCCTGTAAAGAGAATAAAATTTATTAAGATGATTTTTTTTGCCGTGCAGTTTCTTGCCGCTGAAAGTACGCAGGCTTTCGGCTTCGTATATATATTCGCTATGGTCTTTGTTTTGAGTAATAACAAAATTGTTAAAGTTATTCCGCAGAAATTCAGCTTGTTCCGTCAGCAAATTTGTAAACTTAAAACGCGTGTCATAATATTTTTTGTGAAAGTCTATAAAATTTTTCACACAGCCTATTTTATTTTCCGTGCTTTTGAACTCTTTGAATATCGGGAAATAATAATTTATATCATTATTATGTACGTTATTTCTAAGGCATAACGCATTTTCGTCATGGTTGACGTAATATTCCGTATTTTCGACTTTGCTCCACGCGAACAGATTCCCGAAACATAATTCGCATGAAATAGATTTGCTGCTGTTCAAAAATTCCGATATTTCTTTTTTTGATTCGACAGTTATCGGCTTAAAATCTTTTATCTCCATTTTATCTGGTATATCCATAATTTTATTTTACTTTCGCTTTCCTCATTTCCGCAAATTCTATAAGTTTAAACAAATTTTCGCTTATTTCTTCCTCGCTTTTCGGAATTAAAACGCCGGTTTCGCCGTCTCTTTTATAACAGATAATCTTCTCCCAGCCAAGATATTTCGCGGCATATTGGCCCGATTCGTAACTTTTGCGCAAATATTCGGGATTAGTTTCGTGAATATCTTTTTTTACTCCGGTTTCCTGCGCCCTTTTTTCGATTAATTTAACTGCGACGTCAGGGTGCATATCAAACAGAACCGTCAGATCTGGTTTGGGAATTTTCAATTTATTAAATTCGTAGTCATAAAGCCAGTCCAAAAATTTATCCCATTCGCTATCAGGCAATTTTGACAGCTGATGGACGGCGTTTGCGGTCGTGTAACGGTCGGAAAGAATTACGCTGTTTTTTCTCTTGTAAAATTCTTTCCATTTTGTCATGTAAGATATATATCTGTCAACGGCAAAAAACGACGAAGCGGCATATGCGTTTACATCATTAGGATTTTTACCCAAATTCCCGTTCAGATATAATCTTACGGCGGCAGAACCGTCGTTCTCATAATCGGGGAACTTCAGATAGAGAAATTCGCGCCCCGACTCTTTTAATTTCCGTTCCAGAATTTTTGTCTGCGTAGTTTTACCCGACGCGTCGATACCGTCAAAAGCAATAAGATACCCCATACTTTTTAAATCATTCCTTTGTTATCTTTTAAAATTTAAGCCTAACTTATTTTACTGCTTTTTATATATTTTGTCAATAGGCTTTTAACCTTTATGAAAACAAAAATACAAATTCCCGCACAAAGGCGGGAATTTGACACTATTTTTATTCTGTTAATCTTTACGGTGCAGTTTCTGCCGGCACCGGAGAAGATACGAAATCCGAAATCACGTAGGTGTAATATACTTTGTCTGCCGTTGACCACTCGAATATATAATATCCCATTGAATTTGAATCCTGAACAGTGCCGACGGTCCAGGTTCCGTTATCAAGCGTATATTTTATCTCGTTATGCAATATAATCTTTTTGTCGCTCGGAACATTCCGGAAATCGTTGAATGTAAATGCGCTTGTCAGTGTCGGAATCTTTGACTCGGTATATCTGAATGTTGTAACGCCGTCTGGAATTGTGACAACCATTTCGGATTGCAACGTAACTTCAGTCGCTCCGTTAGCTTTTTCGGTAAGAATATTTGCAAATTCGTTGTTTGTGACTTTTCTGGTAGTGGGGTCATAATATTTACTGAAATCGGTCGGCGATTCTTCAAATAAGAATTTCGGAGAATCTTCAGTATTTGTGAGTGCTTGCGCGTCGTATTCAAATCCCGGGATCTGGCTGTTGCTGTCTCCGGGTGACATTTTGCTGCTGTCATGTAATGACAGAGGCAATGCACATATGCCAGTTTCCGGAGCTATAGGGAATGACGCTTTGTTTGTGTATAAATCCTGTACCGTCAAATTTGTGATTATATAATCTGACAGATAAGTATTGTTTGCGACAGGGAAACTTACAGTGACAACATTGCTGTAACCGTTGACAGGGTTCACAGGCTCGACGTTGACGTTTATACCCGAATTTTTATATTCCGCCGTACAGATTATCTGCGCACAGTTGACGTCTTCGTTGAATTTGAAAGTTATATGCGCCATAGTTGTTCCGCTTGTGTTGTCAATATTCGCTTTCGGATATCCTGTTGAAATAACCGGAGGCGTTGTGTCCACAGTCAAATCTATCTTGTTGTCGGCGTACTCGCTGTGGTTTAGCACAAGCGTGTACTTGCCGCCGTCAAGTTTAACGGGATTCCCGTCCAAATCTATAATATGGTCCAACGAGCTTTTGCTGATTGTGATTGTCTTTTGGCTGAAATCATAGGTTACGCCGTGTTGTGCGCTTACGCCGTCCCAGATATAATCACTTGGAATATATCCGACAATTATGCCGTTGCGCTCAAATCTTACGGTGCTCATTATCCCGAACTCGTAGTTTGTGCCGTCTATATAACTTCCGTATGTATTGGCGTCTATAGACTGCGAGTTTGTGCCGTCTGATGTGTCGTAATTACTGAGCGTAACCACAATTCCGCCGTCTTCGGGAATCTGTACTGCAGATTGCAGCGGGAACGGAGATTTTGCTAATTTAAATCTGCCACTCTCGACTTCGTTTGATATGCGTAATCCGTTTGTATCATATATCATAGATTTGTTTACGGAAATTGTAAACTTCGCATATAACATCGAATCGTTTATTGCCTTTGTCAAATCGATGCTTATCCCGGTCGGTCCAAATGTGAGCTGGATTTTAGCTAAATCTTCGGGGGTGAATGAAATCGGGGCTCCGTTGCTGTCCTCGACGTATAAAGTGAACGGCGCAACGCTTGGGTCGCTTGTCACTGCGAAATCGCTTGCCGTGAACTTGCCGCCGTTTGCGTTCTTGATGTTTCCTCCGAAAGTCACCGTTATAATTGCGTCCTGAACAGTTACTCTGTTCTGTTCCGCGTTTGATGTCAATGGAATCTTCTTGTTTCCGCCGATCGTTATAGCCGGCTTGTCCTCGTCGTATGTGTATATCTGCAGCGGCGAAGTTGTCTGGGTTGCATAATCATATTCGTTGAGCTCTATAGTATAATTGTCTTTTGGTATATTCGGATTTAATCCCTCGCGTTTTATAACCAACTTCGGGTTTACATTGTCCGCTGAGAGGAATTCGTTCGATACCGTCTGGATAAGATTGCCGTTTTTATCAAATATATTTATAACTCCGTCGTCGCACAACGCAGTTCTGTACTCTGTCGATAAAACATATCTTGAGAAATTTATAACTATATCGCCGTTTGTCTGCTGTCTTGCGGATGTGATTACAGGAGGAACCCTCATAATGGTAAAGTAATATTTTAACATGGACGAATCCGTCCCGTTTACGGGATTTCCCACTGAATCATAGATGAGACCGCCGTCTATTGTCAGCGTATACCTGTCCGGCGCAAGCAGTTTTGCGCTGTTCAGCGATATTGTCACAGTTCTGTTGCTTGAAGTCAATTTAGCGTTTCCTAAGTCAACGTTGCCTGAGTCGTCCGCGTCGACGTTAAACGCCTGACCGAATGAAGCCAGATTCGACGCGGTGAATTTCGCCGACGGCGGAGCGGCGAATACCGGCTCTGAAAACTCTATCTGAATTGTGGCGTTAGACTGTGAAACTTTCGGCATAGGCACCGTGTATGTTATCGGATTGCCGTTCTCATCGAGCGCGGGATTACCATCGGCGTCGGTTTGCGTGTACACTATTGAACCGTTGTTTCCTGCTGTAAGGTTGGTATCTTTCAGAGAGACGTTTAATATTTCAGGTCTCTTTGTGTCTATTTTTATTTTGCTGACTTCAAAATGCACAAAATCCGGGTTGGTGAAAATCAGTTTATATGTGGTCTTATCCAGATAATTAGGGTCGGTTATATCCGCAATATTCGGCGGGAGTGCGTCCCTGTTTATTGACAGTGTTTTGGTTTTTGAATCGTAAGAAATATATTGATATGTGATGGCAGTGCCTTTTTGCGTTGGTCCATCCATGATTAATATGTAGCTATCTGTATCCTGATCCTGCGACATAGCCGTGCCGAATGCGTCTGCGGCACTGCCGTTAAGTTTTATATCTATGCCTCCCGTAGGGTTCTGCGCAGCCGAAACTACGGTAGGGACAGAACCGATTATATCAAATTTAAACGAAACTTTATCCGGATTATTTCTTCCGCACGGATTGCCGAAAGCGTCGAATATCTGCGTCTTGTCTATCGTCAGGGTATAAATCCCCGGATCCATGCGTTTTGCGCCGGACAAGTCCAGAATTACTGAATTTGCGGAAATGGCGACTTTAATTCCGGTCGGGTCAAATCCCGAACCTGTGCCGGTGATTATATTGAACACCGTTCCCGACAGGGCTACTTCTTTATTTGAGAATTTAGTTGACGGCGCGGTCTTAAACACAGGCTCCGAAAATTCGATAATCAGTTTTGCCGACGCAGGCTCGACCCTGAAGTTCGGGGGGCTTTCGTTTAAATACCTGTCGTTCATTCTGACGTCGAGCAATACCGGGTCGACAAAATCTACCATACCCTTGTTTTTTGATTCTTTAACCCTGTTTACCGTCAAAATCCCCTGCATATTGCTCAAATCAACCATAAGATTATACGTTGTGTTTTTCTTGTCCGTCATATCTTTTGTAATGCCGGTGACTGGGATTCTTGTGTTATCGACAAATACCTGGAAAGAATCCGCATGTTTTTCCGTAGTCAGATCGACGCTCGGTGCGGAGAGTAAAACGATGCTTATATTTTTTTTGTCAATATCGTTGACTTTTGAAACAAGAAACGGAGTGCTGTAATTTGAGGACGCCTGTCCGCTCAGATATTTTTTACCGTCGACGTCAACCGTCGTCCCCTCGGTCAGTATTATTGAAGTCAGGGTTATCTCATATGAAGTTTTCGACTTTTCTTTGACTGTAAAATCCGTGACGCCGCCTCCAACAGATATGCCAAAACAGTCCGCGGTGATTTTATTTCCCGAGGTGTCGTCGGTATTTACCAGGAATCTCGTGTTGTCTTCAAATACAATAGCCTTCACTGCCGCGATTGCCCCTACAGTCACAGAGCCTCCGAGCCCGTTCTGACCGTTTATAGTTATAACCTGACCGCTTTTTATCGTAGCAGACGATGGGATGATCAGATTATATGAAGTCGGCGACTGTGCTGTGACCATAAATCCCGTAACGGCTTTCCCCGCAATCTGCACCTGAAAATTCGCGTTTGAAAACGCCGTGCCCTGCGGATTTGTAAGCGTTAAGTTTATCGTTTTCATGTCCGACGGGATAGCGTCCGTTATCGTCGGCTGTGAAGCCTGCGATATTGTGACCGTTCCGGTCAGATTGTTTACGCCTGTGATTGTAACTTGCGTATACGCCGAAATCTGCACTGGGAGTATTATATTAAACTCTGTCGGACTCACTGTCGATACGGTAAAATTGCTGTTCTGAGATCCGTCGATTGCGATTTTGAAGTCGTTTTTTGTTATAATCAAACCCGTGGTGTCGTCCGTGTTTACTTTAAGCGTGACGGGGAAAAGAAACGACCCGCCGATAACTTTCGGATTGCTTGAGCCTGCGGATTTATTGTCGATGGTGACGTTTGTGCCGTCGGCTATATTTGTTTTATCAGGCTTGGGATCTATGACTGAGCCGTCTCCGCCGGGATTTACGTTGAGAGTGCCGATTGTGCCCTGTCCGTTGATTTGCGTTTTGGCGTTAAGCGTGACGTTTTCCAATCTTGCGCCCACAGCCAGATTAACGGTAGCGTTATCGCCGTATACGGACAAATCGTTGATTTTTACATTTTCGCCGACATTTATTGTCGCGTTTTTACCGTTGATTATTATTTTCTGCGTCGTATTGCCCCTGTTTATATCGACAACGGCGTTGTCGCCGTTGATGACAAGCGCGCCGGCATTTGAGCCGGAATCTGCCGTATAGACTAAATGCGCGCCGGTTTTGTTGATCTGAATCTCGCCCGCGGTCACTTTTGACATATATATGTTTTTCCCGCCGTTGACGAAGAATGTTCCGGCTATACTGTCTGTAGTAAGATAAACGTCCCCCTCGCCGGTATCTGAATGAATGTCCAAATCTTTTGACACATTCGCATTATTCAGATTTACCCCAGTCGACATTATTGTGGTGTAATTCGAGACGATATTTCCCGTCTGCGGACCGTATGTCCCCGGGAAAGCGTATACTCTTTTGCCGGAATTAAGACGGTCGAGAAGAACTATGACTTCGCTGACGGACATATATTCTTTGGGCTGAATCGAATAACCGCCCTGACCCGCAATAAATCCGTTGACAATAGACGACGCGATGTCGTTTAATTTATCATTGGAAATTTGCGACGCGTCGTTCACCCATGACAAAACGCTCAGGTCCGTCGGAGATTCCGGAATCTGCGCCACTTTCGCAAACGCAGATATGACCTGTTCCCTCGTCATGGGAGCCGCCGGAGAAAGGGTATTTGCCGATGTCGGAGCCATATATCCGACGCCTGTCGCGACCGCCATATCCCAGTAATACAGAGTTGACCTCGGAGTGTCGGTATACTTGGATATATCCGCCGGGGTTGAATATCCCATTATTTTGTTTATATAAGAAGACAGTTCGCCTCTTGAAATCGGGTCGTCGGGATGTATATCGCCGTTTGAGTCGGGCTTCAGTATACCCAATCTTATCCAGTCATCAAAGACAGGTCTTGCCCAGTGATTTTCATAGTCAATAGCGGCGGCAATGAAAACAGAGCCTGCTAAAACAGTCAGAATAATCAGGGAAAATAAAAAAACGTATAATTTTTTTATTTTATTTTTAATGTTTTTAAAATTTACACACATTTTCTCACTCCAATATTTAAATTCACAATGGTATTATTATATTTATCTCATACAATATATATCGGTATAAAAAAGGCAATCTTAAATAAAATTTAAATTTTTTATTCACTCAATTATTTTTCATTTATGGCAAATTATATTAATTATATGTTAATATCAAAGTCAAAACTAAAGTATAAAATAACATATTTAGATATAAATAATATTATATTAAAGATAGAAGATATACTGAGCAAAACTCAGTAGTGAGGAGGAATTATTAGTGTCGGAAAAAATGTCAGGGATGTCTAATACAGCATATTTGGCACTTGCAAACGGGAGGATTTTCGAGGGAAGATTTTTTGGAGCTGAACCCACTGAAAAAAATGTGGGAGAAATCGTATTCAACACTGGAATGACCGGCTATTTGGAAACTCTCACAGACCCCAGTTATTTCGGTCAGATCGTTTTGCAGACGTTCCCGTTAATCGGGAATTACGGAATTATTTCCCCAGACTTTGAAAGTTCGTCAGTTAAAGTCAGCGCATATATCGTAAAATCGTGGTGTGAAGAACCCTCAAATTTCAGGAGCGAGGGCAATCTTGACACTTTTTTTAAAGCTAAAAATATTACGGGGCTTTACGGTATAGACACAAGAGAAGTTACAAGAATAATCAGAGAAAACGGAACAATGAACGCAAAAATCATATGCGAATCAGATAAAAATAATATAAATTTTGATGAAATAAAAAATTATAAAATATCAAACGCAGTCCAAAGTATGTCCTGCGAAGAAATAAAAGAGTATAAATGCGAAAATGCTAAGTATAGAATTGTTGTAGTTGATTTCGGGGCAAAAGAGAGCATAAAACAGAAACTGTTAAAGCGGGGCTGCGACGTGTGGGTTGTGCCGTATAATACGGCGGAGGAACAGATAAAAAATATAAATCCCGACGGAATTGTGCTTTCAGACGGCCCAGGAGACCCTGCGGATAATGACAACGCCGAAGTTATAAATAACTTGAAAGAAATTATAAAATTAAACATTCCGATATTCGGGATATGTCTGGGACATCAGTTATTGGCTTTGGCGCACGGATTTAAAACTGAAAAGTTGAAATACGGTCACAGAGGGGCAAATCAGCCGGTTAAAAGTTTAGCTGACGGAAAAGTGTATATCACAAGCCAGAACCACGGATATACAGTGATGCCGGAGAGTATAGACGGCAATAAAGCAAGCATATTATATGTAAATGTAAACGATAAAACATGCGAGGGAATAGAATATAAAGACAAATTGATATTTTCTTCGCAGTTCCATCCGGAACTCTGTGAAAGTCCCTGTGATACGGGATTTTTGTATGACAGGTTTATCGAAAATATGCAGAAAGTGAGGAAATAACAATGCCTTTAGATAAAAATATAAAAAAAGTATTGGTGATAGGTTCGGGACCTATAATAATCGGACAGGCGGCGGAATTTGACTATGCGGGCACGCAGGCGTGCAGAGTTTTAAAACAGGATAATATAGAAATCGTTCTTGTAAATTCCAATCCCGCAACTATAATGACTGACAGCGCAATCGCGGACAGAATATATATAGAGCCTTTGACTTTGACTACGGTTAAAAGAATAATAGAAAAAGAGCGTCCCGACAGCATACTGTCAAGTCTCGGGGGGCAGACGGGACTCACTTTATGTATGCAGCTTGCCAAAGACGGATTTTTAGAGAAGATGAATGTCAGGCTTCTCGGCTCGTCGCCGGAAACTATCGACAAAGCCGAAGACCGCCAGATTTTTAAAGAGACAATGCAGAAAATCGGACAGCCGGTTATCCCGTCCGCAATCGCAAACGATATCAATACGGCGTATAAATTCGCCGATGAAAACGGTTATCCCGTTATAATCAGACCCGCTTTTACACTCGGCGGAACCGGCGGAGGCTTTGCCCACGATAAAGAGGAACTCGCCGAAATCGGAAGCATAGGGCTTGACGCTTCGCCCATACATCAGATATTGGTTGAAAAATCAGTCGCGGGCTGGAAAGAGATAGAGTTTGAGGGAATGCGCGACAAGTCAGGCAATGTCATCACCGTCTGCTCGATGGAAAACGTCGATCCCGTCGGGATTCATACAGGGGACAGCATAGTCGTAGCCCCAGCCGTAACTCTCTCGAACGTGGAATATGAAATGCTCAGAGCGGCGACTCTGGATATTATAACCTCTCTGGGAGTCGAGGGAGGGTGCAACGTACAGTTCGCGCTGTACCCGGATTCGCTTGAATACGCCGTAATCGAGGTAAATCCGAGAGTGTCGCGCTCGTCGGCTTTAGCGTCGAAAGCGACGGGCTACCCGATTGCGAAAGTAGCGACAAAAGTCGCCATAGGCTATAATTTGGACGAAATTGTGAACGCAGTCACCGGCACGACTTACGCGGCTTTCGAGCCTACTATCGATTATATCGCAATAAAATTTCCCAAATGGCCCTTTGACAAATTTGTCTACGCAAAAAAAGATTTGGGAACTCAGATGAAAGCCACCGGCGAGGTAATGAGCACATCGGACACTTTCGAAGACGCTCTGTTAAAAGCCGTCAGAGGCGCGGAATTGGGTCTGTCGTCGCTTGAAATGCCGAAACTGAAAAATCTTTCGGACGAAAATATAAGAAATATGCTGCATTCAGTAACGGACGAGAGATTATTTGTCATATACGAGGCGTTAAAGCGCGGAGTTGGCGTGGACGAGATATATGATATTACAAAAATAGACGAGTGGTTTTTGAGCAAGATTAAAAATATCGCGGACAACCCAGAGAAATATGATAACACAGGGAAAAGCGTCGTCTATAAAATGGTCGATACCTGCGCAGGGGAATATGCCGCGCAGACGCCGTATTTCTACGCTATCCCCGCAGGAAATACCGGGATTGGAAACGAAGCGTTGGAATTTATCGAAAGGAGCAATAAAAGCAATAAAGAGAGAATATTGGTTCTAGGTTCGGGACCAATCAGAATAGGGCAGGGCATAGAGTTTGATTATGCGTGCGTACACTGCGTCTGGTCGCTGAAAAAAATGGGATATGAAGTTATAGTCATAAACAATAACCCTGAAACAGTTTCTACAGATTTCGATACAGCCGACAGGTTATATTTCGAGCCTCTGACTATAGACGATGTTATGCGGGTTATAAATATAGAAAAGCCAATCGGAGTAATAGTCGCGTTCGGCGGAGGCACGGCGATTAAACTCACGCAGAAATTAGCGCAACGCGGCGTAAAAATACTCGGCACCTCGGATGATTCGATAGACATATGCGAAGACCGAAAGAGATTCGATAAACTGCTTGAAGATTTGCATATAAACAGACCTAAAGGATTCGCGGTTATGACTGAAGCCGAGGCGCTGAAAGCCGCCGAGAATTTGGGTTACCCCGTATTAATGCGCCCGTCGTATGTTCTGGGCGGGCAGAATATGATTATCGCATATGAAGCCGACGATATAACAGAATATATGGAGATAATCCTGAGACAGAAACAGGATAATCCGGTTCTGATAGACAAATATATGAGCGGCAGGGAAATAGAAGTCGACGCAATATGCGACGGCAAAGATATATTAATACCGGGAATCATGGAGCATATCGAACGTACAGGAATACACTCCGGCGACAGTATCGCAATGTATCCGGCGGCGCATATCGACGATAAATTAGCGAAGAAAATCTTTGACGTGACCGAAAAAATCTGCACGGCTCTCGATGTAAGAGGGCTTGTAAATCTGCAGTATGTAATATCGTACGCCGAAAATTCGCACGGCGATATTTACGTCATAGAAGTGAATCCGAGAGCGTCGCGCACTGTGCCGTATATCAGCAAAATCACGGGAATACAGATGTGCGAATTAGCAACGAGAACAAGCCTCGGCGAAACTCTCGAAAGTTTGGGATATAAATCCGGCATCGGGAAAATACCCCCGTATGTCGCCGTAAAAGTTCCTGTGTTCTCATTCGAAAAACTCGCGGACTTGGACACGCAATTAGGTCCGGAAATGAAATCTACCGGCGAAGTTCTGGGAATAGGCAAGGATTTGAGGGAAGCCTTATACAAAGGATTGCTTGCTGCGGGATATAAATTGAGCAGACACGGCGGCGTATTTATTACGGTCAGAAACAGCGACAAAGACGAAATTGCGGATATTGCCCGGAAATTTGCTCTGCTCGGATTTGAATTGTACGCGACAAAAGGCACCGGGGATATTCTGAAAAAAGCGGGACTTCCGTCCGTCACAATAAACAAGATTCACGAGAGCGGCGAAAACAACAGCATGACAATTATTGAGAGCGGCAAGATAAATTATGTTATCTCGACATCGGCAAAAGGCAGAGACCCTGCCCGCGACAGCGTAAAAATCCGCCGTAAGGCGTGCATGCTGCGCATACCGTGTATGACGAGTTTAGACACGGCAAACGCGATAGCCGACAGTTTGCTAAGCCATTACGGTGAAACAAACACGGAAATTATAGATATAAGCAGGCTGAGAAGCGAGCATATGGAGCTTAAATTCACAAAAATGGAAAGCGCCGGAAACGATTATATCTATATAGATCGGTTTGAAAGCGGCGCGCAGGAAATAAATTCGCCGGAATCCCTGTCGATATTTTTATCGGACAGGCATTACGGGGTAGGCGGGGACGGCGTAGTGTTAATCTTGCCTCCGACAGATAAAGATAATGCGGACGCGAGAATGCGCACGTTTAATCTTGACGGAAGCGAGGGCTGGATAGGCGGAAACGGAATCAGATGCGTCGCCAAATATCTGTACGACAACAAGTTAGTCGATAAATTGGATATGAAAATCGAGACTTTCAGCGGAATAAGAGAGCTTTCTCTCGAAACGCAGAACGGGCTTGTTTCGTCGGTGTGCGTCAATATGGGCAAAGCGGAATTTGCTCCCGAAAAAATTCCGGCGAAACTCAGCGGCGATAAGATAGTCAATCGAAAGATTGATATAGACGGCAGAAAATACAGCATAACATGCGTATCAATGGGGAATCCGCACTGCGTCGTATTCTTTGAGGACAGCGACAGCGGCGGCGAGCATGAAAATCACGAAAATCTCGATATGTTTGATATAGATAAAACCGGACCGCAGTTTGAATACAATCCGATATTCCCGGCGCGCGTAAACGCGGAATTTGTTCAGATAATAAACAAAAATACCCTAAAGATGCGCGTGTGGGAGAGAGGCAGCGGCGAGACTCTATCTTGCGGCACGGGAGCGTGCGCGGCGGCAGTCGCCGCTGTTCTGAACGGCTATATGAACAAAGGCGAGGATATAAGAGTCATACTCAAAGGCGGGGAGCTTACTGTGAATTACACGGACGAGTGCGTTTATCTGACCGGCGGGTGCCGGAAAGTCTTCGAGGGCACCGTATTGTTATAAATATAACAATAACAAATATAATCCATAAAAATTATGTATTTGACGGAATTATAAAAATGTGATATTATAAAATCAAATATAAAAAGTCTATAATTTAAAGGAGAATGTGTCAAATGAGATTAAATAACGATTATACAAAAAGAGTTTATGAAACTGTGTGCAAAAGAAATCCCGGTGAACCGGAATTTTTGCAGGCTGTTGCGGAAGTCCTCGAGACTATCGAACCTGCTATCGCCGAAAATCCGGCGTATGAAAAATACTCTATTCTCGAAAGAATGACAGAACCCGAAAGATTTATCCAGTTCAGAGTGCCGTGGGTTGACGACAGCGGCAAAGTGCAGATAAACAGAGGATTCAGAGTGCAGTTCAACTCCGCTATCGGTCCGTATAAGGGCGGTATGCGTTTTACTCCGACGGTTACAGCATCCGTCATAAAATTTTTGGGTTTCGAGCAGACGTTTAAAAACGCCCTGACAACTTTGCCTATGGGCGGGGGAAAAGGAGGCGCGGATTTTGAACCGAAAGGCAAATCAGATATGGAAATCATGCGTTTCTGCCAAAGCCTTATGACTGAATTAAACAGGCATATCGGAGACTGGACCGACGTTCCCGCGGGGGATATGGGTGTCGGAGGACGCGAAGTCGGGTTTATGTACGGGCAGTATAAACGCATAAAGAACGAAGCTACGGGAGTTTTCACCGGCAAAGATTTAACTACGGGCGGTTCTCTCGTGCGCACTGAAGCCACAGGATACGGTTTATTATATCTCGTCGATGAAATGATGAAAACAATTAAAAATGAAAGCCTTGCGGGTAAAACCGCGATTGTTTCGGGTTCTGGCAACGTTTCTATTTTCGCAATCGAAAAAGCGCAGCAACTCGGCATGAAAGTCCTGACGGCGAGCGATACAAGCGGATATGTCGTGGACGAAGCCGGAATAGATTTAACGTTATTAAAACAAATCAAACTGATTGAGAGAGGAAGAATAAGCGAGTACGCAAAGAGAAGAGCGGGCGCGAAATTCTTTGAAAATTTCAAAGACATATGGAGCGTAAAATGCGACGTCGCATTGCCGTGCGCAACGCAGAACGAACTCGACGGCGAAGGGGCTGAACTTTTAGTCAAAAACGGCGTTATAGCAGTCGCAGAGGGCGCGAATATGCCCACCACCCCGGAGGGAACAGAAGTGTTCCTGAAGAACAAAGTCCTGTTTGTTCCGGGAAAAGCGGCTAATGCGGGCGGAGTTGCGACAAGCGGGCTCGAAATGTGCCAGAACTCCGGCAGAATCCAATGGACATTTGAAGAAGTGGACGCGAAACTCAAACAGATTATGATAAACATATTCCACAATATCAACAACACGGCAAAAAAATACGGCATGGAAGGCAATTTCGTAGCAGGCTCAAACATCGCGGGCTTCCTGAAAGTCGCGAACTCAATGCTGTGGCAGGGCGTCGCGTACTAATTAACAATTAACAGATAACAAGTGAAATATCAGAGTAAAAATTATAGGCGGGGTTTATATTGAGTTACACTCAGTTGAACCTCGCCTTTTAAAAATTTATGCGGCAATAAAATTATTAATAAAATAGCAATAAAAACGTGATAAAATATAATAGATGTGTCCGGAAACCCTGATTTACGTAGGGGCGGATGGTAATCCGCCCGTGATTTTACGGGACGATTACCATCGTCCCCTACAGTTTCCGGACAGATCTAATAAATTATATTTTTAAATGTTGATGGAAAGGGCGGTAAAAATGAAAAAAATAATAATTGTATTGCTATTGGCTGGAATATTATTGCTGAATATCAGTTCATGCGCGGACAAAGACATGGATTACAGCTACAGCATAAAAGACGCCCTGAAAATAAGCGCGTATCTTTTTGACGAGAGTATCAATATGGACGAACCCATATATTATAATGATGGCGATGAGTACACGCTTGAACAGTTGAAAATGAACGAAGTCAGAGTAATGGCTCCTCAAAGTGCAATGCAACGCGAGATTCCAGGGACGGGCTTGGTTTTATATTTAGAATTTGATGGTATAATCAAAGTAGTTTCTGAAAACAAAGATGTACGGTTAACATATAACAAAATTAACGGATACGAGACGCAATTAGCAGTTTCGGGATATGTCAACGCATATCCATACCGTATTTATACACCTTCAATGGTCGATGTTCACCCATTTATCCCGGGAACAGAATATTATCTGAATGTAAATGCGTACAAATTCGAGAATGAAGACTCGCCTATTATACGGGCGAAGTTAAAATTAGTCGCGTTAGATGACGCGGTTGAAGAACCTGTCTTTTTTCATGATGGTAAGCCGGAGTCAGCATGTGTATCAATCGAGCTTATTTCTTACGAATACAGCGATGTTTATAAACTTATGGACGATATAGCAGATGACGAAGAATAATAAATTTTGGAAAGGGCGGAAAAATGATAGTTGTAAATACAGTAGAGATATTCCCGTCGGATAATGCCGTCGTTATAGAATTATCCAACGTGAAGAAATATAAAATTTTATTGAAAGACTATGAGAATCTGCCGTTTGAGTGCAAATCAGACAGCCGCCTCGAAAATATAACGATAGACGTAAATAAAATTGATTTGAACGAAACAAATCAGTATTTTGACGGCGACTGTTTTGCTTTCCTGACTTTTTTGGCGAGGAAATATAATATATACCGGTCGGCTATTTCAAAAGTCGCAATGACGGATATTCCCAAAAAACAGCTTTATTGGAAGTTATATTTCGCGGTTATTCAAAGTTATAAACAGCAGAAAAACACAAATAAATTCAAAAAGAATAATAAAGTGGAAATTGAGCCTGAAACTTTTAAAACTCTCTGTAGGCTTGTCTGCGACGAGTTTGAAGCGGCGGGTTATATCGATGACCGCCGTTACGCTCTCGACAAAGCGAAATATCTGAAAGAGTATAAAAAATACGGCGGCAGAAGAATAAAAGAATATCTCAGTCAAAAAGGTATTTCATCTGATATTATAAACGAAATATTGGAAGATGAGTTTTTTTCGGACGAAGACGACAACAGGGATAACATGATTAATCTGCTGAAGAAAAAATACGGCGAAAATTTGAGTAGATTGGATAAATCAGACAGAAACGATATACAGAAAGCGATAAATATGCTTGTCCGCAACGGTTATAAATATCAGGAGGCGAAAAACGCCGTTACTGATTTTATAGACGATACAGATGTTGCAGAGAGTATAGATAATACAGAAAATGAGGATTATTACGATGAGTAAGATGAATGAGACGAATAATAAATCAGGCGGAACAAAAATCGGGTTTATATCTTTGGGTTGTTCAAAAAATCAGATTGACACAGAAATTATGCTGAAAATTTTATCCGACAACGGATATGAAATAGTCGCGGAGGATATACACGCCGATATTATAATCGTGAATACCTGCGCGTTTATTGAGAGCGCGAAAAAAGAAGCGATAGATAATATATTAGACGTCGCGTGGCTGAAGAAAAACAGAACGCTAAAAGGGATAATCGTCTGCGGCTGTCTCGCGGAACGTTACAGGGAAGAAGTATTAGATGAAATCCCGGAAATCGACGCGATTGTCGGGGTCTTCAGCATACATGATATTCTGGATGCGGTCAGACATGTTGAAAATAAAAACACAGAAAAATATATATCTCTGAAACCGCAGGATGGTTTTATCCCCGGAGGAGAGAGAGTTTTGACGACGCCGGAATATATGGCGTATATAAAAATCGCGGAAGGCTGCGACAATCATTGCGCATACTGCGCTATTCCGTCAATCCGTGGCAGTTTTACGTCGCGTAAGATTGAGGATATATTAAAAGAGGCGAATGAACTCGCGGACATTGGGGTAAAAGAACTGTGCGTAGTCGCGCAGGATACCACGCGGTACGGCTTGGATTTATACGGCGAGTACAGACTGCCGAAACTGCTTGAGAAATTATGCGAAATCGACGGGATAACGTGGATAAGGTTGTTGTATTGTTATCCAGACAAAATCACGGACGAACTGATTGATGTTATAAAATCAAGCGATAAAATCGTGAAATATATAGACATGCCGACGCAGCATATAAACGACGGGATTTTAAAATCCATGAACAGAAGCGGCGGAAGCGATGCGATAAAATCTGCAATCAAGCGGCTTCGCGAAAATATCCCGGGAATAATAATCAGAACGACGGTTATAGCGGGATTTCCCGGTGAAACCAAAGAGCAGTTCGGAGAGCTGTGCGAATTTATAAAAGAGACAAAATTCGAGCGGTTAGGGTCGTTTATGTATTCTGCGGAAGAAAGCACTCCAGCGGCGGGATTTGAAAATCAGGTGAGCGAAAAAGAAAAAGAACGCCGTCAGAAACTGATTATGTCGGTTCAGGAGCGTATAAACTATAATTTAAATCAGAAAAAAATCGGAAAGACAATGCAGGTTTTATGCGAGGGATTTGACAAAGTCGGCGGGGTGTATTACGGCAGGAGCGCGGACGACGCGCCGGAAATTGATGGTAAAGTGTATTTTACAGTCAAATCCGATAAATCCGGCAGAAAAATAAAAGAAGGCGCGTTTGTCGATGTGACGATAGAGAAAGTTTTGGATTATGATTTGTTCGGGAGCGTAGAATAGATGAATAAAATTGAAGCAGTAATGTTTGATTTGGACGAAACTCTGTTGGACAGGGAAAAAGCCGTTGGGATTATGTTTGACGTAATTATAGATAAGTTCTACAAAAACACAGATATAACGAAAAAACAATACAACAATATGCTCTGTGAATTTAAAAAATATGACAACAGAGGCTACGGGGATAAAACTGTTGTAATGGATTCGCTTTTTAACGAATTTACACCGTCTTTCATGATATCCAAAACTGAATTTTTAGACTTTTGGGACAGAACTTTCCATAAATGCTTTTCGAGAGACGAAGAAAGGATAAACACTGTGATAAAATTGCAGGAATATGTAAAAACTGCGATAATCACAAACGGTTCTGTTAAATCTCAGAGCGGCAAAATAGAATACACCAATTTAGATAAATTGTTTGAAGTTATAATTGTATCTGATGAAGTTGGCATAAAAAAGCCCGACCCGAAAATCTTTGAGCTTGCGTTAAGCAAAATTGATGTATTGCCGGAAAACGCGTTGTTTGTAGGCGACGATTTAAAAAACGATATTTACGGCTGTCAAAATGCGGGTATGCTCGGCATATGGTATAATCCGTACAATTTTAAAAACGACACTGATATAAAACCGTTCGCGGAAATACATAGTTTTACGGAGTTATTATCTTATATAAATTTATAAATTGATTTGGGGAATATAATTTAATGGTCAAAGACAAAAGTTTTTACAAAATGCTTGTGTTTATAGCACTGCCTGTCGCACTACAGAGCATAATTTCTTTGGGTCTCGTGTTTTCAGATAATATTATGGTGGGCAATATCCGTGAACATACGGAAATCGTATTTGCAGGAGTTACGCAGGCTAATGCTATAACAACGCTATTCACGTTTTTTATAAAAGGGCTCGGCGGCGGGGCGTCGCTTCTGATTTCGCAATACTGGGGCAAAAAAGACTTAGACAGAATCAAGACTGTTTTCTCTATTATTTTCACGATAGGATTGTCTCTTGCAGCCGTCATAACCGCGCTTATTTTTATATTCCCGAAAGGCGCGATGTCGATAGTCACAAGCGATAAAGACGTCATAAACTCGGGGGCACAGTATATACAGATTGTCTGTTTTTCGTATATTTTTTATATCCTGACTGAAACGTTTGCAGTTATGCTCAGGTGCGTGGAAATAGTGCGGATTGTGCTTGTTACGTCGATTGTTGCATTTATTCTGAATTTGATCGGAAATTATATTTTTATCTATGGAAACGCAAGTTTACATATTCCCGCAATGGGAGCGAGAGGTTCGGCTGTTTCGACGGTAATCGCCCGCATTGTCGAATGTTTAATCATGATGACATTCACGTTTAAGATACAGAAAAGACTGCCGATAAAAATACGGGATTTATTTAGGCATGAAAAAATCATGTGGCGCGACTACGTGAAATACGGTCTGCCGGTTATGGCTGGGGATACGCAATGGGGATTTGTCGGGTTGTTCAGGGCGATTATTATCGGCAGATTGGGCAGTCAGATGATGTCGGCGAACGGAATCGCGGATGTTATTATGTCCTTAGCGAATATATTCACAATTGGACTTGGCAGCGCGGCGACCGTAATTATCGGTAAGACAGTCGGTGCAAAAGAATATGACAAAACGCGGAAATATTCAAACACTTTACAAATACTGTTTGCGTGTTTCGGCGTAGTGCTGTGCTTAGGTTTGTTCTTTGGGAGAGGGAGTCTTATTTCGATTTACGAGATTGTCGGCGGAACGGCGGCTGGAGGATTCGCGCAGGCGACGAAAGATTTGGCTAAAACTTTTATAGGCATAGGCGCTTTTACTTTGCTCGGCACATGTTATCACGCGACGTGTTTTACGGGAATAAACAGGGGAGCAGGCGACAGCAAATTTGTGTTCAAAGTCGATATGATATGCGGATGGCTGATTGTTCTGCCGCTGACTTTCCTGAATGCGATAGTACTGCATGCGCCTTTGCCGATAGTATTTTTATCGACAAGAATAGACCAGTGTTTTAAATGGATTATCGCGTTTATACGACTGCGTGGCAATAAGTGGATAAGAAATGTCACAAGGTGATATTTGCAAAGAATTTATTTATTTCTTGACTATTTGTAATAAATATGTTAAAATAAATTTAAATTTCAGCGTATAAAAAATAAATCTAAGTAAAAAACAGAGGTATCTATTATGAAATTCAATACAAAAAATATTTTACGCAAAATAGTTGTATTCGTTATTGTTTCGATGTTACTCACAGTATTTTCTTTTCCCGTATCTGCGGCAAATGAAAATTCGGCTGTTACAGATATAATAAAAAATATTATGAATAATAGTATGGATAATAGAACAGTTTTAACTTTTGACGGCAGAAATATAAGCACTGCTGATTTTAATATCTTTTTATTAGTTAATCAGGGAGAATCCGATCCAAAAGTATCGGCGGTTGATATGCTTGAGCAATATTTGGTATTGGAAAAAGCGGCAAAGGACAGAAATATCACTTTGACTGCCGATGAATTAAAGCAAGCTAAAGCGGATGCGCTTGATTTGCAATCGGCGATTAATGAGTATTTCCCTAACGTAAAAAATATTTCTATTGATTTCCTTCAAGAAATAGCAAGCGTAAATTATCTATACGCTAAATTATTAGACGCGGTGGCAATCGAGCAAGGATATACATTTGACGAAAAAGATTTCCAAACCGCGCTTGCGGATTATATCGCGAACGGGAAACAGGACTATCTGCAAATGGATTTCAAATATATTGTGACCGACAGCGCAGACACAACCGCCGAAGCTAAAAAAGCTATAGAAAACGGGACTTTATCTGCCGATAATGCAATAAAACAATATTCGACATATTACGACGAAGCGAGCGGGATTCAGACAATAAATTTGGCTGATATAACTTTTTTGTCTGCTGAAGATTTGAATAATTTGATGAGTTTAGAAAGCGGCGGCGTTTCAAACGTAATAGATTTAGGGGACGGCGAATATGTGATATTTATTGCGGACAGCGTCTATACGCCTACTCAAGATGAAATTGCGGCGTCTTTTAAAGCCATGTATGAAAATAGTAAAAAATCTGATATATTTAACGCCGAATTTACAAAATGGCAAGCTGACGCTCAACCGCACATAAAAGTAAATCAAAGCAACTTGGATAATATAGATTTAACAACATTGTACGGAACAAATTAATTTATATCACCCACTGCCACCTCAACCGCCTTGTTCAGCGAAAACGAATATATATACGCGCCGCTCACGGGTTTGTTTAAAATCGCCTGCACCGCCTTGCAGTAATATTCTATCTGGCGTTTGTGACGTTTGACAAGAATATTCTCGCCCTCGTCGGAACGGACATAATCCGTCTTGAAATCGACGACATACACATTCCCGTCTTTATCCTCGAAAAACAAATCTATCGCTCCCTGAATCAATAAAAAATCTTCTGAGTATTCAGGCAATTCTTCCAAATCCTTCAGGTGGACCTGCTGCACGAAGTTCAGGGATTCACCCGCCCCTATGTTGTTCATTTTTATTAAATCGGCGACGGAAATTTTCAGGTGAAACGGCATTTCGCGGTAAATTTTCTTGGCTGATTTAATTTTTTGATATAAATCCGATCCGAAAAATTTATCTACGGAATCAAATTTTATCCTGTCATATTGCGGCTCCGTTATAAATTCTTTGCTCAGAAGATTTTCCGCCTCGTTTTGCGCGCCGAATACTTCCGCGTATTCAAAATCCGCATACTGCATAAATAAATGCGTCGCTGTTCCCCGAAGTATGGCTACATCATCCGCCTCGTTCTCTAAGAAGCGGGGCAGGGGAGCCATTTCAGGTTCGGAGTATTCTGGTGTATTTGAACCAACATCAGGTGAAAATGCGCGGGCGGAAATTGATTCCGCCCCTACGGGCGACAGATTTGTCACGGAAAGTTTCAGAGGGATTTTTGACAGTAAGCTGAACTTGTATTTGAAATCGTACATCTCTTTTAGTTTTTTGCCGTATTCATCTATGGTTTCCAAATCCGATTCGGAAAGTTCTTCGCCTGTTAATTCGAGATTTTGAGCGAGCAAATCCTCGTTTCTCTGATTTGCAATCATTTGATTCAATTTAACTGCGTTTACAAAATCAATGTTGAAATTCACAGCCGGATTTGTTTTGTTTGTGCCGTCTGAATTTAACAGTATCGGCGTAAGCCATTTCAGCGCGTTGTCCGCGCCGGATAACAGCGACGTCAGCGCTGTTCCGTCGTCGCCTGTAACGGTATTTTTTTGTAGATAGTTTTCTATATTGTCAACGTTTCCGACGATTATGAGTTTTTCTATAGCTCTTGTCAAAGCGACGTATAAAATTCGCGCTTCCTCGCTCACGACCTCACGTTTTACTTTCTCGGCGACCAATTTTTTGAACGGAGTTTTCTCCGTCCCGATTTCGTCTTTATATTTCAGGTCAAAATATATTCCGTCGTCGCTGATGACAGGATTCCCCAAATAATCGCTCCTGTTGAACAATCCGCTTGTATTCGCCAAAATGCATACGGGAAATTCAAGCCCTTTTGACTTGTGCACGCTCATAACTCTTACTACGTCGCTGTTTTCGGAGATGACTTTTGCGCGTTCCAAATCATTTTTGCCGGATTGAATATCGTTCAGATAATCCAGAAATTCATATAAACCCTTAAAAGTCGTAGATTCGAATTTACGGGCGTATTCGTACAATAACATCAGATTAGCCTTGCGTTCCGGCGCAAAGGTTTCGAGCGAAATTTTCGCCATTATATCTGTCTGCCTGTACAGATACCATATAAATTTATCGACGGATAGGATTCTCGATTTTGCGCGCCACTGATTTAATTTTGCCATAAAATTATGGCACTTATTTTTCAACTCAACTATTCCGTCGTCATATTCCGCATATAGCCTTATATATCTGAAAAGGGGGTCGATATACTCGTCCAACGCATTTAATTTTAAATCGTCGTTTTTTTCACTGCTGACAACGCCGGTGTATTCGCTGTTTAGATTAAATCTTTTTATATATATCAAATCGTCTAAATTGAACCCAAAAACCGGACTTTTTAAAACAGCAGTCAAATCTATATCGCGCATGGGATTGTCGATTGTTCTGAGCAGGGAAACTATGAGCATAATTTCCGCGCTGCCCAGAAAGCCTTTCGATTTGTCCGTATAGCACGCTATGCCGTGTCTTTTTAGGGCGTCGATATACAGGTCGCTTTTTGTATAATTGCGCATAAGTATGGTTATATGACGGGGAAGAATATTTTCGCCGTTTTTTAATTTGCCATGAGCTAATAATTTTTTTACCGTCAATGCGATATATTCCGCCTCCGTGGATAATATCTGGGTTTCCGGCGTATTATCTTGTGTAGGGGCGGAATCAATTTCCGCCCGCAAATTTGAATCAACATCGGGTGAAAATCCGCGGGCGGATATTGATTCCGCCCCTACGGGTTCTTCCGGCGTTTCATCATCTACCGCCTCGTCGCCGCCTTTTTCGACAATCGCGAAAGTTACGTCCACGCTGGATTTATCCGTTTCTTCGTCTGCGAATATTCGTCCGACGTCCAAAACCTCGCCGCCGGTATATTCCATTCCCCCGAGATTCTCCGAAAACAGGTTGGCGAAAATATAGTTTATAAAACTTATTATATTATAACTGCTCCTGAAATTCTTTCGCAGATATATTTTTTGAGGTATAAACCCCGTATCGTTATTATTTTTATCATATTCCGCAAACAGTTTTGAATAGTTCGCGAATATATCCGATTTTGCGCCTCTGAACGCGTATATGCTCTGTTTTATGTCGCCGACCATAAACCTGTTGCCATTAATACTGCCGGATTGCTCCGTAGAGATTGACTTGAATATTATGTCTTGAAGTTTATTTGTGTCCTGATATTCGTCGATATAGATTTCTTTATAACTGTTTTTGACCTGTCTCGCCAAATCCGTTACGAAAATCTCGCCGTCCTCGCCGATTTTTTCGACTAAAAGCTGAAAGGCAAA
>WQYZ01000005.1 GCA_009780985.1 Oscillospiraceae bacterium
ATTTTTATGCTTTTAATATTATCGTCAGGTATCGTATTTGCATCAATAAAATCTTTCAATAAAAGAAACAGATAAATAAAATACACATCTTCTTTACTTCATATTATCCATAAAACAAATATTAGGTAGAGTAATAAAAGAGTTTATCGACTAAAAAATGGGAATAAGAAAATTCAAAGAAATTTATGAATAGCCCAATAACAATATCGTGCATAATTTTAGACTTTGAAAAACAGATGGTCTTTCGTGCGAGCCTCTTGACACGAGTGCGTAAAGTGAGATTTTTGCGTTCAATAGCCTGAGTGTTCTTCTTGGATACAGTATGATTTTCAGGCTCTATGTTGCGCTCATAGCTGCCCCAGTCATCAGTAAAAAACATTGATATGCCAAATGGCTCAGGGAGAGCTTTTATCTCTCTGAACACTCTGTCTTTCCGCTGTCCGAAAGTGTAAGCCGAAACTATATGGGTATTATGGTCAATGGCAAGCGAAACTGAGCTTCGCTCAGTATGCCAACGATGGGTTTTCTTTTTCTGAACGTAACTCCATTGCTCGTCCAGCTCTGCACCGTCCTCACTGTATTGTATTATCTCGACCTCAATGCCAGATATGTCGTCTATTTGTGTAAGGATACTTGCGATAAATCGACTTTTTCAAAGAAAAAGTCAGATCTATCTGCAAGTTCCTTAAAGGTACTCCATGTTTACGCGTTGGATGAATGGTTCTGTTTTTTTAAGTGTTCATCACCTTATATGTCGATATTTCCAATACTCTCGCTGTGTCGCGGATTCCGCTCGCGTTGACTGACATTTTTATGATTTCCCGCTCCACTCCTCGCTTACAGCCCCGGTTTTTGTATTCTAACCGGAATATTGTCGTTTTACATTCGACGTTTCTACAGTGATATCTTTGTTCGCCGCTTCTGCTTTTCCCGTATTTTACCACTTCGCTTCCTGCACAATCCGGCATTTCACTTCCATTTTTGCCATTTTCGTCACCGCCGTTTTTTATCTTCTATTATATCACTATTAACTCTTTTTCTTCTCTTCCCGCTTTTTTCTATATTATATGATTCTTACGAATTTATGGTGAAGTTTCACATAATAACTGTTGAACTGATATTAATTTAAAGAAATAAACAAAAAATTTTAATTATGTTAAGGGAGAATAATATTATGCCGCACATCGTAATCAAAACAATAAGCGGTCCGTCGCCAAAACAGCTTCAGGAAGCCGCAGAACAAATCAGCAAAATCATCAACAAAACTATGGGAAAACCGGAAAAATATATTTCCGTATCGGTAGAGGAATATGGATTTGACGAATGGGAAGGCGTATATAATGAATTTATCAAGGACAAAGACAATGTTCTTGTCAAACCAGGCTATTCCAATCCAAAGACATTCCAATAAAGACACTGGGGTTAATGATGAATCTTCAAAATATATTGAGTGTATGCGCTTTTATAGCGTTCGTCGGCATTGTATTGATACGGACGGCAATCATGCGGAGGAAAGGAATAAAAGCCCTTGTTTTCGGAGTAACCGATAAAAGTGATTTTTTGTTGGTTCCTATGGTATTGATTATAGCATATACCGTATTGGCGAACACTTTCGATCTGCCCATGTGGGAGCCGTTGATTAAACCCTTCTGGGAAACCATTATTCCCGGTTGGGGTAGACTTACGGTGTGCGGACTGGCAATCATTAGATTCGCATTGACGCTGGCGAGCTTCTGGGATTCATTCCGCGTCGGAATTTATGAACAAAGTCCTGATAAGCTGGTTACCACTGGTATGTTTTCGGTCAGCCGTAATCCGATATACGTATGTTTCCTGATGTTTTTCACGGGATTATTTCTCATTCATCGCAATATCGTTATTGCGGCGGCTGTAGTTTTATCTGCTTTGGCGATTCATCGGCAGGTATTGAGGGAAGAAAGATTCTTAAAATCCCATTACGGAGCGGACTATGATGCGTATTGCAGAAAAGTAAGACGGTATTTATAAATATTATTTCAGGAGGATTAATTAATAATGATAAAAGTATTGGCAGTAAATGGCAGTCCGCGTCATGACGGGAACACTTCGCATATGCTGAGGACAGTCTTGGAAATATGCAAAAACGCGGGTTTTGAAACAGAATTGTATCAAGCCGGCGGACGAAACGTCAAAGGTTGTACGGCGTGCGGCGGTTGCAGGAAACACGTCGGCAAATGCGTCACGGACGACTGGATAAACGAAGTGTATCAAAAGATGGTAGAAGCTGACGCAATCGTGCTCGGCTCGCCTACATATTTTTTCGATCTGACGCCGGAGACGAAAGCGGTGATAGACCGCTGCGGATTCATCGCGGGAGGCGCGGGCAAGTCATTGAGCCGCAAAATCGGCGCGGCGGTCAGCGCAGTCCGCAGGGCGGGAGGCGTTCCCACGCTTGACTCCATGCAGCACTTTTTCTATATCAACGATATGATAGTTGTCGGCAGCACATATGTTAACATGAGCCTGTCGCGCGACATCGGCGATTACGAAAATGATGCGGAGGGCGTTGCGACGATGAGACGGCTCGGCGAAAATATTGTGTGGCTGCTCGAAAAGTTAAAATAGTAACGATAAACATTATTTTTAATATGCGGGTAAAGAATGAAAACGAAACTTATAATGATAGAAGGCATACCGGGTTCGGGAAAATCCACTTTCGCCAAAAGAATAGCTGATTATTACACTAATCATGGGGTGAAAGTAAATCTATACAATGAGGGTGGATTTCACCCCGCAGACCTTGCGTGGAATGCCTGTATCCCTGTCAAATCAATTAATGATGTCCTTGCGCCTTATGAAAGTTTTAGAAGTGAAATAGATAAAAATACTCATATTGAAGATGATTACGCGATTATTTCATATACTCAGGTTAAGACGAATGATACTACTTTTTTCAAAGATATGGAGGCTCGCGAGGTATATGATAACCGCGTTCCCTTTGAGGTTTTTAACGAATTGCACCGGAAAAGATGGAGTTCATTCAGCAGACAGGCAAAAGAGAAAAACGAGATGACAGTGTTTGAATGCGCTCTTTTGCAGAATCATGTATCTGAGCTGATGCATTTTCATCTTGCAGATATTGAAAGAATTAAGGCGCATATTAATACATTGGTACAGGCAGTCGCGGATTTATCGCCAAGTCTGATTTATCTTCCCCAGCCAAATGTCAGGGAAACGATTGAGCGAATAGCTGAACAAAGAGTTTCTGAGAATGGAAATTGGATTGACGGAGTTATCAATTATTCAGAAATGACGCCATACGGTAAATTACATTGTATAAAAGGTTTTGACGGCGCGGTACAAATCTTTGAAGAACGGAAACGTATCGAACTGGAAGTCATCAAATCCTTACCCATTAAAACTATCGTCCTTGAAAATCCGAATTACGATTGGGAGGCTTTGTGGAAAGAAATTAAATCTTTTTTATGTACGTTATAACTATATTTTTATTTTTAACAAGGTGAACAAAGTATGAGAACCGGTAGAAGCAATAACAAAAACTCAAGAATATATGAAGTGAATATTGAACAAGGAATGCCGACTGTTGATACAGCCATGAAATATGTTGAACAGGCGTTTTCAAGGGCAAAAGCATACGGTTATCCGGTGATAAAATTCATTCACGGGTACGGTTCAAGCGGGAGCGGCGGCAAAATCAAAATCGCAGTACATAAAGAACTCAATAAATATAAGAGCACGGGTAAAATCCGGGAGTTCGTTGCGGGCGAGAATTTCACGCCGTTTGATTCGGCAACTCAGCGTATCATAGCCGTATATCCAAATATCACCCGCGACAGCGATTACTTAAAAACTAATCAAGGCATTACAATCGTTTTGATTTAAAAATTATAACTGAAACATTATTTATATTTTACGGAGAATTAAAAATATGCTGTTAGAAACAGAAAGACTGTATTTGCGCAAATATACATTGGACGATGTGGAAAAAAATTATTTGTACAGTCAGGAAGAATCGAGAAAAAAAGGAATACCGAATGAAGTTTATGCGGATATACAGGCTTCGAGAAAAAATGTCGAATTTATTCTTTCTACATATGACAAAAGTGATTTCCCATATGTATATGCAGTCGTTCTGAAAAATACAGGTGAATACATAGGTCATGTCAGCTTAAGTGAAATTCCGGGAGGCATAGAAATTGGGTATGCCATTTGTGAAAAACATCAAGGAAAAGGATATGCGACCGAAATTGTAAAAGCATATGTCGCATGGGGTAAGAAAGAACTTGCGTTGGAGAAAATTTATGGTGAAATTTATCCTGATAATTCAGCGTCAAAGAAAGTTTTGGAGAACGCAGGATTTACTTTTATAAAAAACGATATAAAAAATAATTTTTCTATTTACGTAGTATAAACAAAAAGCGAAAAAAACAGTAAAGATAATGGGTGTTGATATATGATACCATACAAACTAATCCGCTCGCGGCGGAAAACCGTCGCCATACATATAACAAAAGACGCGGCTGTTGAAGTCCACGCTCCGCTGAAAATGGCAAAAGGCGATATAGATAAATTTGTTGCGTCGAAAGAAAAGTGGATAGAAACGCACCTTACGCAACGGGAAAAGTTAAACACCGAAAAGAATTCGTTCGCTTTGAATTACGGCGATATGACGCTGTTACGCGGCAAAATGTACTATATCCGCTCCAGAGACAGTACAAACGCCGGTTTTGACGGCGAATGTTTTTATCTGCCGCAAAATCTGAACCCTGAGACTTTTAAACGGACAGTCGTTAAGATATATAAAGATACGGCGAAACTTATCGTGAGAAATAAAGTCAGCGAATACGAAAAGCATATGAATGTCTCACCGGTTGCTGTAAAAATAACAAGCGCAAAAACGCGATGGGGTTCATGTTCAGGGCGAAACAGCATAAATTTTTCATGGCGGCTTGTCATGGCTGACGATGATGTAATAGATTATGTCGTGGTGCATGAATTGGCTCATATACGGGAGCATAACCATTCGTCCCGGTTTTGGGCGGTAGTTGAACAAGTTTTTCCGGATTATAAAGTCAGGCAAAACAAATTGAAACTGCTCCAAAAGCAGCTTGCGGTTCAGGATTGGGATTAGTAGTAAAAATATGATATTGATAACACAGTGGATTTAAAAGAGGAGCGAAAAAATGGAATATACAAAAACGGGGGAAAGAACACATTTCAACGATATAGTCGAAAATTATGATAAAATACGACCGGAATATGATAAATATTTTCGCAGTTATTATAATCAGAGCGAACGACCGGTCAGAGATGTATACGGTGAACCCGCCCAAATATTACGCAGATTCAGATTCAATGACTTAAAAGACTACGGCTTTGAAGATATTAAGATGAAACTTTACGAAACAACGATTACATATAATGCGGACGAATATATCGCGCTTCTTGATACTTTTTCAGACCACAGGCATTTGCCGGAAGAAAACAAGGCTGAGCTTTACTCAGCTATAAAAGACGTCATACTACGGCATGGCGGACATTACACGGCTGAATATACTTTTCAGTTATATATGGGGAGAAAACTGTAAAATCTAAGATTTTAAACGCCGAATCTTCCGGAATACCTGTTAATATTTTAAATCCAAATATCATTTTTCTTCCTTTACACCAACGCCCACTCTGTTTTTCGTATATCGTTAAAGGTTTCTTCCATAGCCGATTCGATATGCTTTTTATTTTGGGCTGAAATATCCTCAAACATTTCAAACGTCATTTTCGTATTTTTCTTTCGCCATCTTCCCGCTACAACGCCGTCAAGCAAAATCGGCGGCATTACTATTCCCGCAAGATTGAATATACCCCGAATATATTTCTGCGGCAGATAAATGCTGTCATTTTTCTGATACCCAAGCATAAGCGGGTCGAAACCCGCAAGCATTATGCAATGGGGAATATCAGGGTAATCGCTTTTTAACTCTTCCAAGTAAAAATAACTTTTACCGTCAATCTCGATTTGCGTGAGCGGCAATTTTTTCATTATCTCCTTGATATATGTTTGCGTACAGCCGAAATAATACGCCGCGTCCCTGATTGTTGCGGGTGCGTAATGCGTAAAATAACGCTTTACTTGTTCAAGGATCGCTTCGTCCTCGGTCATAGGCACGAACGGCGAACACAATGCAAATGTCTTTTTCTCCTGTACGACATAGTATATAAAACCGCGCAAACACAAATCCTGTATTCCGCCGCCCCATTGCTCGAACATCATGTCTAATTCAATCTCAGTTATACCATGTTGTAAGCATATTTTTTTCAATTCGTCGCGGGTGCGGCTGCCTTCTTTGAGCGAATTAATGATTATACGCGAAAAATGACGCTGACGCTCAGGGGTAAGAAGCCATTGACCCGTTATCCTGTGGGCGTAACCTTTGAAATCATCGGAACGGTACGGATTATTGTCCATTTTTCTTTGATACCTGAATAATACCAAATCAGCGGCGGCAAAAGCGTGGATAGTCCCCCGTATGGTCCAATTTTTAACAAGACCGTCGCCAAAGTTATCTATGATTATTCCCTCGTTGCATCGTATTTTGAGCGAATGAAACACATTCACCATGATTTGCGCCTGAAATCCGTTTAAATCATGGCATACCGTAATTTTATCCGACTTCGCCGTCAGATGCTGACGGCTTAATTGTATTTGCTTTAATTCTTGTTTTGATAACATCATCATTTACCATTTATATTCTAAAATATTAAATTGTTATAATTTCAAGACATTCTTAGCCACAACGCAGGGCGAACACCGTTTGTGTTATGGCTATCGTCCAATACTTCCGTAACCCATTTATCTGAAACATCATATAGAAAAAGCCTCTCAGTCGACAATTCCTCACCGCCGCCGCTCATGCCTATACCGCCGTGGTCAAATTCATCATCGCAGTTACCCATTACTATAGCGGCTAAACGCCCGGTTGCGCCGGGCGAGCGCAGCCTCCATGCGACTACCATTCCGGTATCGTCCACGGCGCGGCGGTTGATGTCGTATTGGTCGTTTAACCATGGCCAGTATTCATCATTACACCAGCTATAATCATCGCTTTTAGGTCTGTTTTCGCACTGTCCGCTGTCGCCGAAATATTTCATGACTTCATCAATACTCAATAAAAATATCTTGTCTTTTGTTGGGTTACCGCCGCTTGTGCCAAACCATGGATTTTCGTTGTTTTCGTTTACTACTTCTATAATTCGTTCACGGTTGACTGCGCTGAACGAATTATAAAATTCCCCGTTCAAATATTTACGCATATCGCACATCTCCCATGTGATTTCACATACTTGTTTGTGATATGCTCTTCGTTCGATGACTTTCTCGGTCAGTATGAGCGCACGGTCATCTTGTTTATCCAGTACATACCAATCGTATGCGCCGAACCGGATTTTACCGCCGGGTGGGATAGGTATCGGTTTTATGGGTATGTAACAATTGTTATTGGGGCAGATTTCCCTGTCGGAAGGGACTTCTTGACCGCATTTTAGACATTTCATATCTATGACCTCCGTTATTTATAATTTTATTTTTGATTATCATTTCTCCAAAACTTCAATCATCTTACAAACAGACTTATAAATTACATCGTCATATTCCTTGATGAACCGTAACGCATCGGCGGCGCACTCGAATAAACCCCATTCAGTATGTCCATCATGGCGTTCTGTCGGCGACTTTACGCATACTTTCGCCAGTGCGTGTATTTGCCATTGGCGCGTATGTGAGAGGTCGCACATTGTGCCGATTTCATTGAAAGCAGGCAAAAAGGCAGGATTTTTCCATTCGTCCCATATTCGATTTTCTAATTGCTTCGGCACCCTTTCGTAGTTCCCTATGACCCCCATAGCCATGCCGAAATTATGGCAGTTCCATACCATGGGGTCTCTTGCCGTGTTGAATCGGCGTTGTATATCTTCCGCGCTTTCAGTGTGACCGTGTTTATACTGAAAAGCGTTGATGTATTCATCCCATAGTTTTGTATCTCGGTTATATTCAAAAACCCGCTTGATACGCTTTAAGCCGTCGAGCAGGGTATATTTCCGTTCAGATTTTCCGGTAACCTGATAAAAAGCAACTATCTTTTCGAGCGTCGGCTCTTCGTCGGGGGTTTTATGTCCTCCGGCAGGTCTGACTTGTATGAAATTATCGCCGTCATAGCCGGTAATGATTCTGAATGTATCATTACCCGAATCTTTAAGCCTGACGAGTGCCGGGATTCCGTCGTCGATACTTGCGCGGATTTTGCCGCCGATGTTTTCAGTATACTTTTCGTATCCATATCCGGTAAACCCGAAAATAAAGTCTACTGTTTCATCGGTTTCGTAAATTTCATTGAATATGTCGGTAGGTTTATTTTCCCATTTGTTTTGCGCCGCAGACCTGCCCGAAATGGTATCAAACAGGAAGAATAACCGTGTCTGGACTCCTGCCCAGGGGACATCGCACATTCCGCAGTAGCAGCAAAATTCTTTGCAGTTATGATCATATGATTCGGCGTATTTTTCTAAATACATATACAGACTTGTGAAGCAGTTGAGAAAATTCAGGCTGCTGAAACCTGTAAACGGGTAATCGAAATTTAATTTTTTCATGACTTTCCTCCGTTAAATTAATTTTATTGTTTTACTTATTATTATACAACAATAAATATGACGGCAGTATGTCATATTTATATAGAACGTATTGTTAATTTTATATATTTAGCCGCATAATCTTGAAATATATATCTTTTTCGGTTATAATTATATTTATAAAATACATATAAGGTACAAGTAAAATGAACATAAAAGAAATCATTGCCAAGGAAGAACAGGAATTCCCAGGATTATTCGCTTTTTCAGAAGAACGACCATACGGCATATTATTCTTCAACCCGAATATAAAAGACCATCACGACAGCAACCACGCGATAATCTATCCAGAGAAAATAATTGATTTAGGCGACGTATTGGACAATATAAGAGAATTCTACCAAGCCAGGGGAATTGTGCCGGCACTATATCACCCGAACGCTGAAGATTATTTTATACAAAACGCTCGGACACTGAAGGCGCACGGCTATGAATTTATGACCGCGTTGGACGCGCGTATAATGGTGTTGGAAAATACAGATATTAAGCCGCTTTCAGGTAAGCTGCAAATCAAACAAATAAAAGAACTGGGCGCAATCAAGGAAGGCAGTTATTTCATTGAGCAGGATAAATACCTATCGGAAATATACAGAAACTGTATAAACAAAGAGAGCCATTATTTATTTACAGGATTTTATGAAGATAAGCCCGTTTCCCTGCTGTCGTTTCACGTATCGAAATACGGCTGCACCAGATTTGACGAAATGCACACCGCAAAAGCATACATGGGCAATGGATTCGCCCGCGAGATGAACAAATATGCGGCAAATTTCTGCGTCGAGCATAACCTGCCCACAGCCTATCAATGGCCTGCCCATAGAACATCGGAACGTATAACATCCGAAGCGGGATTTAAAGTTTCATTTACACTGCCTATCGGAGGATATGCCGCTTACGCCATAGTAGAGCATTACAGAGATTAAGTTTATAAAAACCATCAAAAATGAGGATTAAAATAATGTTTTACGAATATACTCTTTCCGCCAAGCGGGAGGATTTTTATAATATTACGCCGCAAATCCGCGAAGCCATCGCCAAAAGCGGCATTATAAATGGCATCGCCGTGATTTACTGCCCGCACACCACAGCAGGCATTACTATAAATGAAAACGCCGCTCCAGACGTTGTGCATGATTTGCTTATCGGATTGAACAAAGCTTTCCCTGACCGCGCAGAATTTCGCCACGGCGAAGGCAACAGCACGGCGCACCTGAAAGCGTCGTTAATGGGTTCAAGCGCGACGATAATCATAGAAAACGGCAAACCTGTGCTCGGCACTTGGCAGGGTTTGTATTTATGCGAGTTTGATCCGCCAAGGAATCGGACATTTTATGTGAAGGTGATAAGCGAATGAAAGTACAGTTTACTGATGATGAAGTAAAAATCATGCAAACTGCTCTTGACCGTTGGGGCTTAAGCGCGCAGGTAGGGCAGACGGTAGAAGAATGCGCTGAATTAATCGTCGCCCTGCAAAAGCATATCAATCGTTCGCCGCAACCCAGAACTATTGATAACATATTAGATGAAATCGCCGATGTTGAGATGATGCTCGCGCAAATGAGGATAAGTTTCGATATTGACGATGATATGCTCCGTAAGCAGATTGAATATAAGTTTGAAAAACTTAAAAAATATTTATCGGGAGAGTGAGGGCAATATGTACAGCAACAAAAACCGAGACAATGAATATATAAACAATCTGCGTGATTTCATACAAAGAGTTTATCAGATTACCCCGATAACTCTCAAACCCGCTAAACGAGGATATTACGGCGAAACGTGGAGGCTCGAAACTGCGGAGAATACCCGGTATTTTCTGAAAATGGTTTATCCCGCCGCGCATAAACTCGTCTATGAGCGCAGTTTCCCGATAATCCAACACCTCTGTGACCACGACATAGATTTCATCAGAAGGCGCTTGGTAATCCTTATTTTTTGAAATAGAAAAATATATTTATTTGAATTGGAGTTTATTTATATGATAATCGCAAAATTCTATTATTTAGTAGCATTGATGTCCTTGCGCCTTATATAATGAATTTATAAAACAAAATTTAATTAAAATTTTTGGAGGAATTATTTAATGGGACGGGGTTGGATTAAAGCGAAAGAAATTTCTTTTAACTGTTTTTTACTTTTTGAGCGTTTTCAGATACGCGGAATGTTCGGTTCATGGAAAAGCGAAGATAAAAAATGGCTGCAAAATATGTCTGTCGCACTGAAATATAATCCCGCCGTCAAATGGTATTTGCAGTACAAATGTCCGGAATGTTCGAAATTTATCGAAGAAGTCGCGGCAAAATCCATAGGCGAAGTGCCGCCCGAAGAAGTTCGTAAAGCAGAAATTTTTGTAATAGACGGCGTAGAGGATTTTGTCACGTATACAAAGCCTGAAATTATGGATTCAAACTGCGATTTTATTTACGCTTGGGATAAATCGCGCCTGTTTGAACTTGTTGATTTCAAAGACAAAACTGTGCTTGACGTCGGAAGCGGTTCGGGGCGTCTCGCATTTGCCGCAGCCGAATTTGCCAAAGAAGTATATGCGAGCGAACCGGTCGATACTTTGCGCGAATATCTCAGAGATAAAATCGCGAGCGAAAATATTAAAAATATGCGCGTAGTTGACGGCATGGCGCATAGTCTGCCTTATCCCGACAATACGTTTGACATAGTGATGTCGGGTCATGTTGTCGGCGACGATTACGATAACGAAATCGCGGAATTGTCAAGAGTGTGTAAATCCGGCGGCTGGCTGTTGGACTGTCCGGGAGAAATAATGGGCGGACCGCCTGATGAAGAAGCAGTAAACCGCGGTTGGGAAGAATTTGTATACACAGGAAAATTCGGCACAGATGTTTACAGATACAGGAAACAGGTTGTCAAATAAACCGCTCGAAAAGGCGAATATTAAACATAGGCGGACAGTTTATCCGCCTATGTTTAATATTCGAAAATCAACTTAATTTTTGACTATATGCCACTAATTTATCTATAGCCGCTTGTATCGCATTGTCGTGTTTATCGCAGTATGACGCTAAATCGGTCGATTTTGCCGCAAGCAGAGTTTGTCCTATAAATCCTGCCCCGCCGATATTATATATATATCCCATATCAAAAGTAGCCGTTTTTCTTATGATGTTGAGCATATTTATCGTTTCTTCGTCGCGCGCAAACTTCTGCTGGAGCGTCGTTTCGTAGTATGCAGGGATTACAGTCAGAGAAGACTCGCGGGCAAGCGCCTCGCAGATTGTGCCTGTGAAATCAAAATCGGCGGTTTTGGGAAGCACAAGCACTGTCGCCGCGCCCTCGACACATGAAATATAATCGGGCTGTGTCGAATCAAATTTAGGATACGGCAGTATGCCGTATTCGCTGTTCATATCCCTCAAAACCCTGAGATTTTTCAGATTTGTGCCCAGTATATACACTCTGTCGTTTTTGAACGCTATATGCGCCGTTTCCTGCGTATAGTCGTCGGTAAGATACGGCGTAATCGGACAGTTTCCGGTTATGAACCACTGATATCCCGCATTTATTATATTTGCGTTTTTCTCGCTGTTCAAAACAAGCACAGGATAATCGTTGGCGTCTTTATCCACTATCTTCCCGCCGAAATTATAAAAGTACATTGTGTCTGCGAAGTATGTCATTGTGGCAAATCCGAACATGTCGTTGTTTATATCCATTTTACCGTCGCCGTTTAAATCCCTGTTGCAGCTTTTTATCAGGTTTTGAAAAGCATCGAACGTCCATGTGCCGTTTTCCACCATATTATACGGGATTTCCATTCCGGCGTCGCCGAAAAGTTTCTTATTGAATATAAAAGCGTGATTCTGCGCTATATATAAATAGCCTATGTCGCCCGCTATGAAGAATGTTTTATTGCCTATCGACAAATCTTTTACCGCGCTTTGATTCCACCACGGCTGAGTGAGATTTTCTTTTATAGTCGGTACATTATTCCAGTCCGCATATACTCCGTTTGTAAACATGCTTGTTGCGTCGACCGCGTGTATTGCGGCGACATCGTATGCGCCGTCCCCTGCCATGACGCTTTTCGTAAACTCGTTATTTATATCGCCCAAAGGTTTCGTCACAAAATTCATATTTATGTTATAGTCTGCCTCAATTTTTTGGTTCCGGTTGTAAACCGCATCGTTGAACACATCGCCTGTGAGTGTTTCTGCGTCGTGTTCTTCGGACAGATAATCGACAAGCAGCATGGTAAAATCCTTGCCACCGTAATCGGTTTTCGCGAACTGGTCGTAAATATTTTCCGTAGTCGCGGTGTTGCTTTCCGAAATATCCGCCGCATTCCGACCGTTATTATTCTCGGTATTATTACTGTTCTGCGACGTATTATTGGAACATGAATACGATACGATTAACATACACAGAAATAAGACGATCGACAATAATATTTTGTATTTTGTTTTTCTCATAATAATTATAAATCTCCCGCTAAAATTATAAAAATATATTTTATTTAATATTAACAAAAAAACTCTGAAATGTCAAGAGTGATTTATCAAATAACGATAATAATATGTTGAAATAATATAATAAATATGTTATAATAGCTTAATAAATATTATAATTTATAATGGAGAGGATTTATATTATCATGAAAAAAATCAAAATTATATCTTTTGTTGTAGTTTTGTTAATGCTGTTTCCGTTGCAGATATTGACAGCCTGTTCAAAAAATGCAGATAATACGCAGGGAAATGCCAATAATACGACACAACAGGATAATAGTCAGTCAGGGGCTTCGTCAGAGACGACGACTGAAAGCAAAATGCTGCCAAATGTTCCTGACAATCTGGATCTTAACGGATTTAATTTCCGTATTCTTTACGAATTGAGCCAGGGAGGAGACTGGGGAGTCCGCGGAATAGACGCAGAACAAGAGACGGGAGATGTAATCAACGACGCGACATACGCGCGCAATGCTTATGTAACTGATAAATATGACTTTAAAATAGACGGCATTACCTGTCAGGTTTATAATCTGCCCGCCTCCACAGTCAAAAAGACCGTTCAAGCCGGTTCGGACGAATATGATGCCATAATTATCAGGGAAAAAGAATTGCCTTCGCTTATTATTTCAAATTGTTTAGTAAATTTCAATACTGTGCCGGGGCTTAATTTTGACGGACCGTGGTGGGATAAATCTATAATGAATCAGATGTCAATCGCCGGGAAACAGTTTGCGGCATTCGGCGACTACATCATTTGCGCCAATGACGCCCTGAGAATAATGATGTTTAATAAAAAAATGCTTCAGGATAACGGACTTGAAGACCCGTATGCGCTCGTTAAAAACGGCGCGTGGACTCTTGATAAATTCTACAATATGAGCAAAGACGCCGCCGCAGACTTAAACGGCGACGGCAAAATGGACACAAACGACCGGTACGGACTTTTAATGCAACGGGGCAGCTCGGTATGTTTTTCATTCGGCGCAGGCGAAACCCTCACATCAAAAGACGCCGGCGATTTGCCGGTTTTAACAACCGGAAGCGAACGCTCAATTCTTGTATTTCAAAAAATCTGGAATGTTCTCGGCACTCCGAATTTAGTTATATATGATTCCGCTTTCCCTAACACTTGGGCAGACTTGCAGGTCGCGTTTGAAAATAATCAGGGATTGTTTTTCGGCGAAGTTTTACAGCTTGCCGAACGTATGAGAGCAAGTGAAACGGATTTCGGCATACTGCCGTTTCCCAAATACGACGAATCGCAGGAAAACTATTATGCGTTTGGGGACAGTAACTGTATGAATGATATAATTATTCCGTCTACAAACCAAAATCTTGAACAAACCGGTCAGATTCTTGAAATTCTGAGCGCAGAATCATATTACACATTACGTCCGGCATATTATGATAAGTCGCTCAACGGAAAGTATGTGCGCGACGAAGAATCGTCTGCAATGCTTGATATAGTTTTATCAAATAAACTCATATCGTTAGACGATATGTTCGGTTGGGGAATGTACAGTGCGATACAAAATGCCCTTACTTCAAAAAGTTCGGATTTCGCCTCGGTTATAGATAAATATACAAACAAGGTTCAAACTTCAATTGATAAAACTGTCAGCATATTTCAAAGCCTGCAATAATAAACTTATTATAATTTATATTTATAGGGAGAATTAAATAATATGAAAAAACGACGCCTTTTATTAATGTTCCTGATTATTTGCATCAGCATTCTGCCGCTTTTATATTCCTGCGGAAATAATAACAGCAGCAATAACTCTAATACAGATGCCGCTTCCCAGAACCCTGATAATACATCTGATACATCTGCGCAGGCAGCCACTGAACCGCCCGTAACGCCCGACGTGACGTCGGGAGACTACAACGGCTACAAATTCCGTTTTTTAACAAGAGGCTCCTCGTGGAACGAATGGAAAACGGCTGATATTTACGCCGAGAACGAAAACGGCGATACCATAAACGACGCCGTTTATAAAAGAAATTCGATTCTTGAGGATAAATTCAATATTACAATCTCCGAAAACGGCGTAACAGACCCCGCAGGAGACGCAAGGAAAAGTATAAAATCGGGGGACGACGCATATGATTCCGTCGTCGGCAGCATGAACGACCTGATAAAATTATCGCAGGAAGGTCTTGTTCTGGACTTAAATCAAATCCCCCATATGAATCTTTCGAATCCGTGGTGGGACCAGAAAGCCGTGAACGAACTCACGTTAGGCGGCAAACTGTTCTGCGCCACCGGCGATTTGTTTATCGCAGACAAAGACGCGACATGGGTCATGATGTTCAACAAGAAACTCATTCAGGATTTTCAGTTGGAAGACCCTTATTCGCTTGTCCGTTCGGGTCAGTGGACTATGGATAAATTCGACAGCATTATAAAAAACGTAGCCGTCGATGTAAACGGCGACGGCAAAATGGACCAAAATGATTTATACGGATTTTCAACTCACGAGTATTCCTCATGGGGATTTTTATACGGCGCGGGAATCAAAATCGCTGAAAAAGATTCGACAGGGTACCCCGCTTTGGTGATGAATACGCCTATAACCGGCACGGTCATGGAAAAAACGGTGCAGATTATGAAGAACGGTCTTTATACATATTGCGTGCCTGTCGGCGACTGGGCGAAAGTCCTTGACGTTTTTCAGAATGACAGAGCCGTATTTTACGGCGAGGTGCTTCAGTGCGCAATCCGTCTGAGACAGATGGAGACAAATTTTGGGCTTATTCCATACCCGAAATACGACGCTTCGCAGACGGAATACCCGTGTATGGTAAACGCCGCCGGCGAGGTTATGTCCGTGCCGACAACCTGCTCCGATACTGACCGCACCGGTACGGTTCTGGAAAATATGTCATATCTGTCGAGAATATATCTAAAACCGGCATATTATGACGTCGCTCTCAAAGGCAAATTTATGAGAGACGACGAATCAAGCGAAATGCTTGATTTAATTATGCAGCAGAGAGTATTTGATTTGGGATATATTTTTGACTGGGGAACATTAGGGTCGGCTTATGACGCCGCCGTTCTGAAAGGCAATTCCGATTTTACGTCTCTGTATGATAAATACGAGGCAAAAGCGCAGGACGCGATTTCAAAACTTGTACAGACATATCAAAGTTTGAGTTAATCTGATTTTTTATGCGTAGGGGGCGTCCTTGCGGTCGCCCTTATGATTTTGCTGTAATTTCGCTGTCCGGCGTGAAATCGAAATACGTCCAAGTTGCGCCGTAATCGTTTGTTTTAAACGTCATTACGCCGTTTCGTTCAGCACTGTCACTCAGCGCCGTTATCATTTTTATAGTTCCGTCTGCGTCGGTGAAAACTGGGGAAGCCGGCATAAATTTATAATTTTTATATTTGTTCGGAACTGGGAAATCAATACGGTTCCATGTTTCGCCGCCGTCGGTTGTGCGGTAAACTTCGGGACCGTTATCGTCATAATACCGGTAGCACAGAAATCCTATATCGGGCGTAACGAACGACGAACCGGTGAGCAATCCTGTGTACGGAGCGTTTCCTGACGTTTCCGACCAGGTTTTTCCGCCATCTGCAGAATGATATATCTTTTTAAGAGACGAACCTGTCGCGGGGTCGCTTGTTTGAACAAGCCAACCATCCTGTTTTGACGTAAATCCTATCGATATATATGAAGTGGGCTCTGCGATATTAGATATATTCCAGGTTTTTCCTTTATCGCCACTTACGATTATATTTATATTACCGGAATAATTTATTGTGTTGTTCGTATCGGTTATATTTCCGTATGCTATAGCTATTATATTAGAAGTGATATAATAGCTTAACATATTACCGGTTAATTCGTTGGGATCAAAAGATGGGTCTGTTATATTACGCTTCGCACTTTCTACCCAATCGTCGGGCAGCCGGCAAAAATATTCGATTTTTTCACTGTCCAATACCACATACGACTGTCCGCCGGAATTTTCGATATACCCGTACCCGCCGTTCGAAGTGTCTAACAATATATCGTTGTCACTCGCAGAATCCGCAATTCCGCACCCTGTCGTTATACAAAACAATAATACTAATACCAAGATTAATGAACAAACTTTATATTTTTTCATATTACTTTAGATATTTTCTCCTAATATGCGGCTTCTATTTTATATTTATATTGTGCGCTTTAAATAATTCCCTGAATCGTTTTATAAGTTCAGAATTTGCGTCCATATTTTTATAATCTTCAAAATCGTTTTTTAAATTCATATCCTCGTATTTATGCGACGCAGTGGCGTGAAACGGCATAAATTCCGCATATTTTATCTGCGGGTAATCTTTCAAAAACAACGCAATATCCTCTATATTCTTTTCGTCCGCGTTAAAACCCGGTATAACCGGAATACGTACTATTAATGAATTTCTGCTTGTATTATATAATTTGTTGAAATTTTCGAGAATCTGTTTATTTAACGAACCTGCGCCGTATTTGTGCAGGTTTTCGTCTATGCACTTTATGTCGAATAAAAATTTGTCGATATACGGCAATACGATTTCAAAATTTCCCCAGCGTACATTTCCCGCAGTTTCAATATCTATAGAAATTTTTTCTTCGCTGAGTTTCTTCATAACCGGAATGAGTTCAGAAGTCCGCAACAACGGCTCGCCGCCGGAAAAAGTCACCCCGCCGCCGGATTCCGCGTAAAATTCTCTGTCGCGGATAAGTGCGTCGTATAAATCCTCGGACGAATATTCTCTGCCGATAATCTCAATCGCGCCCGACGGGCAGACTTCTGCGCATTTCAGGCAATTTGCACAGTTTTCGCATATATCCGGAATATTGTTCAGTATATTGAATTTTTTATTGATTCTTTCGCAGGTTTTTCTGCACATCATACATGATATGCACTTTGATTTATGAAATATAATCTGTCTATTTTTATTTATAGTCTCAGGATTGTGGCACCATCTGCATTTTAACGTACAGCCCTTTAAAAATGCGACAGTGCGTATCCCCTCTCCGTCATGTAAGGAAAACCTCTGTATGTTTGTTATTAACATAATTTTTACTATATCTTTTACTTAAATTAAATCAAGGGCGGGAATGTCCCGCCCTTACAAGTGGTTGTATCAGTTGCGGCAGTATCTTTATCGGGGAGGGATGTCCTGCTGTAATCCGCGGGGGACTATCTTTCCTGATTCGACGTCTGAGACAAGCTCGAAAAACCATTTCTGGTTGTTGGCTGTCCCGCCGCTCCACATATGGGCATATGCTCCGGCATCTACTGAAACGCCGTTGACATCTATTGCTTTCTGATTTTTTGAAATTACGTTCATAACAGAGAATAACGGCAAATCAACATTCGCAAAATCGTCAATAACAGCATTATCGGCATCTTTTAGCGTTGTTTTCTTTTGCGCTTTCAAAGTAAATTCCTGGCTGCCGTCGCCTTCCGGTTTAGCGAGGGTTGTCAATAAAACAAGTTTTCCGTCCTCATTCCCAATGCCGTCTTCCGTGTCAAGATAACGTTCTTTTGTCCCCAATGCCCTGATTCTGTATACATTCGTAACTTTTGTGCCGTCCGCGCTTACATCTTCTCTTATTTTTTCGAATACAAACATCTGATCAGGTTTTCCGGTGTAATCATCCTGTGAAACTCCCGCATAGTCGTAATCTCCGTCGGCAGTCAGATATAGGTTGCTGTTGGGGGACCAAAGATAATATCTTGCGCCGGGAATAATTTCATAACCGGGGTTTGTATCGGTCTTGCCGATTATATCCGGCGCGGGAAGGCTGGCCGGGTCCGTAGGCGGGTCCGTCGGAGGATCTGTAGGCTTTGCGGTGGTAGTCGGCGGTGTTGTGGTAGGCGCTGCGGTCGTTTCCGAGCTTGCAATTGTGTCTGCGGTACTTTCAGCCGGTTCCGTACTTCCCGTGTCAGTTTTGTTTCCGCATGACAGCATAAGGGGCAGCGCAATAATCAATACAAGAAGTATTGAAATGATTTTGCAGATTTTTTTTGTTAATTTCATAAAATAACACGCTCCTTTTTTGTTTTACTGTTTTTAACTATCGCCGGTGAATTTATTATATTATACTCTTTTTTATATAAAAATACAAGTGTTAAATTAAAATCATAAAATTAATTTCATATAAATTTTTCTTGCAAAAATTCAAAAATTTTGGTATAATAGATAAAAATAAAATTACAAAATTATAGGAGTTGAAAAGTAAATTGGATTGGATTCAATATATAATACTGACAATAACAGCTATTAACCTGATTTGTATTGCCGCATTTTTTTTAAATATCAAAAAAAAGCTGGAAAAATCACAGGAAAATGAAAAAGACGGTGATAAGGAACTTCAGATGCAGCATATAATAAACGCATCTGAAACTAATCTGAGAGAATCTATTTTCAGATTAAACAAAGAATTAAACGCCGACATGTCAAATTTCAAAGACAAAATAACTGAAAATATGAGCGATAATTTTAATAAACTCAACGCTACGACAGAGTCGCGTTTGACGTCTGTCACAGCCGATTTAAATCTGTTTAAAGACAAAATATCAGGCGGACTTTCGCAGGATATAGAAAAATTAAACAACACCACCGAAACCCGTCTGCTTACTATCGAAAGCAAAGTAAATGAACGGCTTGAAAAAGGATTTAAAGAAACAAACGAGGCTTTTGTCAAAATGAGCAATAGTCTTGCGAGAATAGACGAAGCGCAGAAACATATCGACAGCTTAAATAAAGAAGTCGTTTCTCTTCAAGAAATCCTCGGCGACAAAAAATCCCGCGGCAATTACGGGGAAATACAGTTAAACACATTGCTGTATTCAGTATTCGGCGAAAACAGCGGAGTTTATGACATCCAGCATCCGTTGGGCGACGGCAGCGTAAAAGTGGATGTGCTTTTAAAACTTCCGGAACCTTTGGGCAATATCAGCGTAGATTCCAAATTCCCTTTAGAAAACTATAAAAGAATGATAGATAAATCCGTAAGTCAGTCAGAATCGGAAGACGCCGCGCGCGCTTTCAGAAACGATGTTAAAAAGCATATAAACGATATAAGCTCTAAATACATAATTCCAAACGAAACAAGTTCGCACGCAATCATGTTTATACCTGCAGAAGCCGTATTTTCCCAGATACACGCTTATCATCACGACATACTCGAATATGCGAACGAAAAAAATATATGGATAGTCTCCCCCACTACTTTTATGGCTTTGCTGACAACAGTTCAGGTTGTGCTGCGCAATATTAAACGGGACGAGTACGCGCAGGAAATATACAGAGAATTGAATGTCCTCGGCAAGAACTTCAGGCTGTACGGCGAACGCTGGACAAAACTCTCGAAAAATATCGAAACCGTATATAAAGACGTCAAAGACGTTTCAATAACCACAAACAGGATAAAGAAACATTTTGACGCAATATCTAGCGCGGACATAACAACCATAGAAAACCTAAAAAACAGCGAAATTCTTATTGAAAATATCGAAAACATTGACGATTTTGAAAAGTCCGAAAACGAAATCAACTTACTCTCTGAGTAGATTGATAAATTTCCGGTTTACTTTTTCAATTCCCGTAAACACTAACACTCCTATCAAAACAACAACAAATTCCCCGACTGCCACATATATCATAGATAAAATTAAATTGAGATTTAATACAAAATACAATTCCATACCGATTATAATTCCGTTTATTACACCTGCCGCTAAAGCTATAAATTTTTTATTTTTTAATTTAACTATAACTACGCAAACTAAAACTGACGCAACAGTCCCGAATATCATGTCATATATTCCCATAGGGCTGAAAATATTCGCTATAAATGTCCCTAGAACAAGCGAAATACCGTATTTTTTATTATAAAAAGGCAGGACTAACATGATCTCGGAAATACGGAATTGAATCGCGCCGTAGCTTACCGGCGCAAGAGCAAGGCATAAAGCGACATAAACCGCCGCTATTATTGCTATTTTAGTCATCTGTCTGACGTCTTTAATCTGATTAATCAGTTCTTTAAGTTTTTTCATTTTAACTCCTTGTTTTAATTTAAATTTGCCGTGGTTATCAAGGAAACACGGCTTTTTGGTATATTCGGCTTAAAATGCAGCCACTTTATTTTTTTGTGTCTGCACACATATATGTCAGTTTATTAATCTTTTTTATTTTCTTTATCATATGATTCCAATTTTGTTAATATCGTGTCTAATTTGTATTCTAATTTATTCAGCTTTTCGTTGAGTTCTTCTAAATTTTCATTCTCTTTTTTATCATTATCCACCGATTCGATAAATCCTGCGCTTATAATACCCGTTGGAACTGCGACAAGTCCTATTCCGAGTAATGCGATTACCGCGCCCAATATTTTACCGAAAACCGTAACTGGATATATATCCCCGTAACCAACCGTAGTTAATGTCACTATTGACCACCATATGCCCGAAAACGCATTTTGAAATACTTCGGGTTGAGCGTCGCACTCTATATTATACATTATAACCGACGCTATAATCATCAATATAAATACAACGGCAAACGACGAAATAAGCGGAGCCGCTTTTTTCTTTATGACATTGCCGACGGTTCTCAATGCGTCAGTATACCGGTTTATTTTAAACAGTCTGAACAAGCGCAAAAGTCTTATCATCCTTAAAACACGCAAATCGAATGGGAATATAAACGGCAGATAAAACGGCAGTATTGACAATAAATCAACAATCGACATAAAAGAAAAGGCATATTTTAACCGCGCTTTATATTTTATTGAGCTGGGGTATAATAAATCCGCAGTCCAAAGCCGCAATATGTATTCAACCGTAAATATTGCGAGTGAAAATATATCTACTGCGCGAAATACATTTTTGAAAACGATAGGGATGGCGCTGAATGTGTCGGCAATAATTGTTACTACGTTTACAATAATCAGGGCTATCATAAATAAATCAAATATTTTGCTTGCTAAATTACCGTTTTCGTCATGGTTTATTATATTAAAAATTCGGCGTTTTATTCTATTCATTTTAATACACCGTTTTTTATAGTACAGCAATTTTATATGTGACTTCTTTCAAGCAATTGCTGTAATAGCAAAAGTTTTCCCACGATACGTCCGGCGGCACATGATGGTCGAGCGCGGGGATATATCTGCCGTACTTCAACATTTCGTCGATTATCCCGATTTGCTTATCTATATCTTTATGCGTCTTTGCGAGTTCGCGCTTGTCGATTCCGCCCATAATACCGAGTTCCGGGTATTGTTTCCTGAATTCCAGTATATCGCTTCCCGCCGCGACTTCAAACGGAAATATAAAATTCACCCCGGCAGACATAAATAACGGAACTAATTCATCTACTCTGCCGTCCGTATCTACTGATAACACTTCTATTCCGTTGTCTTTACAAAACTGCGAAATCCTTCTGTAATTGGGCAGCATGAAATCTTTCACCATTGCGGGGGAAATAAGAGAGCCCTGTTTTCCCGACATATCTTCCCAGATATGAACCATATCGAATTTTATGTACTTCACTACTTTTGAATAGACTGACAGCCACAAATCCGTCAGATGATTCATCATATCCGCGACAAGCTCCGGCTCGTCGATAAAAGAGATAAGCAGTGCCTCGACGCCCATAAAATCCCTGCATGTCCCGAAAAGCCCGTACGGATAAGTTCCTAAAGACATAAAAGCGTCGTTATTATTCAAAAATTCCGCAGGTTCTTTTATATCTTCTGTAATTCTCGGCGGATTTTCAGGATTAAGCCGTTCTTCCTTGAATTTTTTCCATGTGTCCCAGTCTTTTACGGGATAATCCAAGAAATTGGGAATTGTCGCGCCGACTTTTGAATCTTCGCGCACTATGCCGTATATATCGCGATATATAACCGTGCGTTCTTTATCTTCTATGATTTTTTGTTCAAACCACGGATTTACTCCGAGCCTTATGCCGTCCCAGTCTCCTGTATACCGGATATTTTTATCGAATCCGAAATATTCTTCTAAATTTAACTTGGGATTTCCGCATTCTTTTTTCCATCTTTCCAAAGTTTCGCCCCAGAACCCCATTCCGGATATATACGGCGATCTGTCTGTCTTTCTTCCCAATAAAGTCGCGAGTATTCTCTCTCTGCTTCTCATAAAATTAACCCTCTTTTTGTTATTTATACTCATTTATATATCATACTCGATAAAATGTTCAGGATATTTATACCAATATTTCATGAATACTTTTTCATCTGTTTCGTTAAAATTTAATTGGTACATTCTGAATGTCACCGATATGTCTTTAGGCTGCCACTGTTCTATGTAGGAATAGCAATATTTCATTCCTAATTTTTTCATTACTTCTCCGCTTCGGGAATTTTTTACATCATGCGTTGCAGTTATATAATCATATCCGGCATTTTTTAGACGTTCTACTACTGCCATACCTGCTTCCGTTACAATTCCTTTATGCCAGAAATTTTTCATAAGTCCGTACCCGAAGTCGTGATTGTCGGTATCGCCGGCAATATTGATATATCCGATTGCACAGTTGTCTGATTTAAGACATACAGCATATCTATACGCGGACGGCTGATTGTAGTATTTAAGATAGTTCTGATGTAGATGCGTATGCGCCTGTTCTAACGTTTCCAATGGAAACCAAGGTAAAAATGCGTTTACTTCTTTATCCTTTAAGATTAAAAATAAATCGTATATATCCGATTCAGAAAAAGGTCTGAGTATCAGTCTGTCCGTATAAATAATCGGCGTATTTTCTATGATTTTTAATTTATTATCAGACATATTCTCTCCGTATATCTTTACATTCTTGTCACTTCTAAATTTTTCAGCCAGTTTTTTTTATATTTCAAAGATATATAGCCAATCGAAGACATTACAAACGCCCCTATTGCATCGACAATTATATCTTTCATCGTATCGGAAAGAGCGGCTTGGCCGATAAGTTTTTCACCTGATTCAAGCGCGTATTTCTGCATATTTGTGTGTAAAACGCCGTCCATTGAAAATTCATAGATTTCCCACATCGCTCCAAGCGATAACGCAAAACAAAACGCAAATAGCGCGACAAAAACAGGACTCAGCGAAAAAGCGACAGCCTCCGATTTATTCAATATATTGACAATAGAGAAACCTATAGAGCCTAAAGCCGCCGCGCTGAATACATGCAGTATAGTGTCCCAATTCGGCACAGTGTAATAAAATCTTCTCACTTCCCCTAAATATATAGCGCCGAAAAGGAAAAGCGCATATGAAACCAGCATTATAGACGGAATATGCAAATGTATCCTGCGCTCCAATAATCCCGGCAGAAGCATGGCAATTACGCCGACAATGCTTTGCGCAAGCATCAGCGCGTAATCGCTTTTTACTCTGATAACAACATCAGTATTTGTATCAGGCGCGACAGTCGGAGCTAAAATAATTCTTACAGTAACATAGATTATCGAAGCCGCAAAAGTGAACAATACGAATCTCAGCAAATACTTTAATTTAAATATCCTCTTGATAATTTTCATAGAATTATCCTCATTTCACGCAGTATATTTCAAGATAACGCTCCATTTTATCTTTTTCTTCGTCGCCTAATACCACTTTTCCGTCAACTTCGCGGTTGTATAAAAAATCTATTATCTCCCGCACATTTGCAATAGAGTGAACCGTTATGCCAAATTCCTCTTTTATTTCCTGCGGCGCAGTCTTGCCGTTATATCCTATTTCCATACGGTCAACCAATATAAACTCGTCTTTTATTATCACATTTGCGTATTGCCTGATTAAAGGCACATTTTCTCTGATAGAAGTCCCTGCGCTCATAACGTCTTCGATTATAATAAGTTTATCCCCTTCCGAAAGAGACGCTCCGACAAACATTCCGCCTTCGCCGTGGTCTTTGACTTCTTTTCTGTTAAAACAGTATTCTTTGTTAATATTATATTTTCTGTATAACGCGCAGGCTGTGGAAATGCACAACGGTATGCCTTTATATGCCGGCCCGAACAATATGTCAAAATCGTTTTTTACATTCTCCGTATTCATAATGCAGTCCGCATAAAAATTGCCGAGAGTTTCAATGTGTTCGCCGCTTCTGAAACTGCCTGCATTGATAAAATACGGCGACTGTCTGCCGCTTTTTGTTGTGAATTCCCCAAACTTCAACGCTTTTGTCCTGACTAAAAACAAAATCAAATCTTCTTTGAATTTAAGCATAATATTTCTTCTCCTGTTTAAATTTATTTTAGGATTATAAATCGATATTTATCCCTCGTCCTCTCTGTCGCCCTGCTCAGTAGTTTCTGTGACGTTACCACTTGTTTTGTCCGTACTGTAACTTACAGCGGTATCCCTGCCCTTTTTCACAGATAAATTTTGCCCATCCGATGTTATAACCACATCGCCGTCCAGATCCGTCCGATAAACTGTTGTTCCCATCGCTTCTATTCTCTGGACGACTTTTTGATTCGGGTGATTGTAACTGTTGTTCAATCCGCATGAAATAACTGCTATACTCGGTTTTACCAAATCTAAGAAACCCTGAGTGCTCGAAGTGGACGACCCGTGATGCGGAACTTTTAAAACGTCGGCGGAAATATCGAAATTATTTTCTTTGCAGTAATTTATTATTTCATTTTCGGCTTGTTTTTCTATGTCGCCGACAAACAAAAATTTATTTTCCCCGTATGTCATCTCCACAACGACGCTGTAATTGTTGAGATTATCATATTTTTCAGACTGCGGCGCGAGTATTGTAAATTCCGCTCCGCCGAACTGGTACGTCGTTCCGGGCACTGGAGGAGTTATCTGTAAATTTTTATCCTCGATTGCTTTCGTAAGATTCTTGAATTCTTTTGAGTTATTTGTCGCCTGCGGCATTATGAGAGTCCCTATATCATAATTTTTAACTATTTTATCAGCCGAGCCTATATGATCCGAGTGCGGGTGAGTGAATATCACGTATTCAAAATTTTTTACTTTAAAATTGTCGAGATAAGCCGACAGTTTATTCCATTCGTCGCTTACTCCGGTGTCTATAAGCATGAACCCGCCGTCCGGACTTTGTATAAGTTCGCTGTCTCCCTGTCCTACGTCTATAAAATGTACGACAAACTGCCCGTTTATGTTTAAATCGCCGCCATTGTCGCCGAAAAGCCCGTTTTGTCTCGCTAAATAAAAGAAAACGAATAAGACTATTATAAAAATAATAGAAATAAAAGCCTGATTTTTGGTTACGCTCTGTCTTTTTGTTCTGTTTCCCGAGTTTTTATTATTACGTTTTGCCATAATTTTCACATCCTAATGTTAAAATAAATATAAAATTTATAATATTATAACGCCTGAACTAATTTTTTTCAATATATTTATTGTTAATTATTTCGTTATATAATTTTTATATAATTATATAAAAAATGAAATACTGTTTGGAGAGTAAAATAATGTCCGGCATAAACAACACAGAAATCAGAAAAAACGGAACATATCAAGCCGAGGCGTGCGATTTGACAAGCGACGGCTCCGGAATATGTAAAATACGCGAAATAGGCGACACAAATGATACAGGCGGATTTACCGTATTTGTCGATGGAATGATTCCGGGCGACACTGCGGAAATAAAAATTATAAAAACAAATAAAAATTACGGCTACGGAAAACTGATTAAATTAATTTCACCGTCCGAAAACAGAATAAAACCCAACTGCCCAGTATTTAAAAATTGCGGGGGCTGCGCATTACAGCACATGAATTATAACGCGCAGTTGAATTACAAACGCAAAACGGTTGAAAGTTGTTTGGTGAAAATCGGCGGAATAAAAAATACGTCCGAACTCATATCTGAAACTATCGGCATGAATACTTCGCACAATCCGTATAATTACAGAAATAAAACGCAGTTTCCCGTGAATTTTGACATAAAAACAGGAAAAGTAAATATGGGCTTTTTCTCAAAAAGAACACATGACATAATCAATATAGACAGCTGCAATATTTCATATCAGATAAACGATGAAATTATAAGCGTGTTCAGGAAGTTTTTTGACGGCATAAAAAATTCGCCAAAACTCGCGTATGACGAAATAACGCATACCGGGCTGATACGCCATATCTTTACGCGCGTCGGATTTCATACAGGCGAAATTATGGTCTGTATCGTGATAAACGGCGATAATCTTCCGAATGATATTTGCGATAAATTGATAGTCGGTTTAAAACGAATAAAAGGCATGACAGGCATTATACTAAATATAAATAAAGAAAAAACAAATGTAATTCTCGGCAAAACCAATAAAACCCTATGGGGCGCAGATTATATCACCGATTATATAGGCGATAAAAAATTTAAAATTTCCGTTAATTCTTTTTATCAGGTAAATCCGGTGCAAACGGAAAAATTATATAATAAAGCCCTGGAATTTGCAGAAGTTAACCAGGATTATAACTGCGAGAGCACAATATGTATTGACGCATATTGCGGCATCGGTACAATATCTATTATGTTTGCGCCGTTTGTAAAAAAAATATACGGCGTCGAAATTATCCCGCAAGCTGTGAATGACGCAGTAGAAAACGCCAGAATCAACAATATAACTAATGCAGAATTTATCGCCGGCAAATCGGAAAGAATTATTCCACAACTGCTTAAAATGAATAAATGCATAGATTTAATAATTGTAGATCCTCCTCGAAAGGGCTGCGATATCAGCCTTCTTGACGCGATATCAGACGCAAAAATAAAAAAAGTAATATATATATCATGCGACCCGGCAACACTTGCACGGGATTTAAAAATATTGTGTGGACATGGCGGTTATGAAGTACAAAAAGTCCAGCCCATAGACATGTTTCCGCATACTATGCATGTGGAAGTAATATGTTGTCTAAAATTAAAAAAATAAAAAACAAAAAAATACTCACGGGTTTTTATGCCGTTTGTATTTTTTTAAGGTCAACTAACTGAATCCGCTTCCACATATTTGAAGAATTCATCTGTCAGTACAATATTTTCGCTATCGTTCACATCCACAAAATGCAGACGTATCAACTCGACCAGACCATTCCCGAACCTGCTGAATTTTCGTTTGGTCATATATCTGTCAATATGATTAAACCCGCCGATTTCTTTAGCAAACTCTCGCCGAGCTTCGCTCGGCATATCTTTGTACCTTTCCATCCTGTCAAGATATATTTTGTACATAATCTGCACCAAAATATTTTCTTCCCGATTTAGTTTAACATCTGCAACTTGATTTTCCGCTACGTAAATGTTAATATTTCCGCCCCCTTCAAGTTTATATAATGAATTTCGCATATATACTCAATTCCCGCTCGCGCGGAATAGAGTGTTCACATTGAATAAGCAGAAATTCATTATTGTCCCTTTTATATTATAATAAATCCGAAAAGATTTTCAATACATTTGTGACAAAATATCATTATTTTGTGACGAAAGATTTTCAGAGAACAACATTGTCAGAATACGACTGCGTCAGTATTCCAACGGACATCCTTGCGTATCAGATTAGTAATAATATTTGCTGAACTTACTCAACCTTGATAAACGCGCCCGCAAACCCTGCTTTCTTCACATTGGCGAGTGCGGCGTCTGCGTCTTTGCTATCTGCATAAGGACCGTTCTGCACATAGAACAGCTTATCTGTTCCCATCGGAGTAACAAACACGTTGGCGAAGTTCGCCGCCCGGAGTCGTTCCGCCATAACATCAGCGTTGGACTTGACAGAATACGCGCCAACCTGCACTTTGTATTGTTTTCGAGGCGAAATATAAGACGCGGCAAAACCAATTTCGCCTTTGGCGAAATTATAGAGGTCATCGTAAAGTTTGAGTATGTCCTGCCCGTATGTAGCGGTCATCGCCCATCTATTGCTTAGGTCAACCCAGTTCGGAGCGATTCCACGTGCGACATAACCGAAACGCGGGTCAACTATCAGTTCACCGACCGGAAGAATATCTTTACACGCATATGCGAACAAATGCTGTATCTGCGCTTTCACGCCGAGTTCGATTGTAGTGAACGAATTGCCTTTTACACCGAGTGAGGTAACGCCCATTCCACAGAAATTATTTTGGTCCGGTGTTACCGCGCTGCCAATGTATTTGAACCAGCCTGTTTCCTTGATAGACTGACAGAGCGCAACGTCTCCGCGGATACCGTATATCCTGCCCTGCTTCTCGAACTGCATGGCAATTTCACGGTTGAAAGTCGGATTATTTCTTTGAACGAACGCCATTATCGCGTCAACGCTTACAGCAGATGCACCTATTATTGATAAATTCGTTATGTTAGTTTTTTTTTAAGTCCGAGATATGATATACAAACGTTCGCCACAGCTTGAGCATATGCTCGCTGACCTTTTTCCGACGTTATAACAGAATAATCGGTTGTGCTGTCCATGAATCCGCCCTCACAAAGCACTGACGGCACTGTAGATTTCGTCTCGCGTATCATGTGGAAGTTTTCCTTTTTCGCTCCCCTGTTTCTGAGTCCCGTGAGCTTTGATATTTCTGCAGCGAAACGAACCGCCAGTTCTTCATCTCGCTTATTCATGTGCGAATACGTCTCGACGCCGCCCCATATCCCCCATACGCCTGTGTTCGCGTTATGATGCATGCTGACGAACAGATCTGGGTGAATCTGATTGATTTTGTTTGTGCGTTCATATAACGGCACGTCTGTTTTGCCCGTGACATCGTCTACCCTGTAGACTTCTACGTCGTAATCCGCTAATATGGTTTTTGCGTAATTGCATACATTATTATTCATCGTCCATTCATTTACAACGCCGTTTGAGCCGTTCAATGTACGTTTACCGCCAGTCGTAAGTCCGTGTCCGGCATCAAATACTATTTTTTTTGACATATATTTTTTTCCTCCGTATATTTTTATTTCATCACCCGACGATATTCCAGTTTTTGGAAGTGGCAATCGCCCGGTCGTCTGATGAGAGCTTCGACGCGCCGTAACACCCTGTAATGGTAATCGTCCCCGCTGTCAACCCGGTTCTATCGGCAAGGTCGCCGAACAACAACACCAGCGCGTCCCTGTCCATGTTGGAGTTTGAAATGTTCAGCGCAGTATGCACTGTGCCCATATTCAAGAGCCGTAAGCCCTTTTGCGCATAGTTCGCATTACTTATGAAATTTGTACCTATTGCTGATGTCCGACCTGACAAATCTACCGTCACAGTATGATTGAATGAAGAACAACTTAGCATAAAATATTCTGCCGCCTTGGGAAATATCACATTATTTGGGAACGGCTGATTATATGAAAAACAATTAGCCATAAAATTCATTGCCGCATTGCTGAATGTCACATTTTCAGAGAACGGCTGATTATATGAAGAACAGTTATTTATAAAATAATTTGTCACATTTTTAAACGTCACATTTTCAGGGAATGGTTGGTTATACGTTCTACAGTTTTGCATAAAATATGATAACACGCTCGCTTTTTCTATATATAACTTTTCTATGATTTTTAGGTTTAAACAGGAAATTAAAAGATAATCCATAGCCCCAGTAATATTGTTCACATCTAAGCTGAATATCTCTAATAAGCTGTACTGAGCCGTTGAAGGAACATTCGCTGTGGAAAAAGTAAGTCCTGTCATATAAGGGCATTGTATATACATTTCAAAAACCTGTGGGACAGAGTAAGTTCCTGCCCTCGACGAATGTTTCTGATACAGATTAACCGCGGAAATATTGCCGCTGTTCGGCGTAACAGTTATCCATACCATTTTGTAGCCGTTGCTATCAACAGCGGCGTTCACCGCACTATATGTGTAGATATGCTCGGCTTTGACATTGCTGTTATATGTATCGACAGTGCCGTCGCCCCAGTCCACCGAATAGCCGGCAGTAGTCGGGTTGGTTGTTATCAGAAACGCCATATCGTTCGGCGACATACTTCCCACGCCGAACAACATTAGTATGGTGTTGTCGGACATAGCAGGTTTTACAGGACGGTCAGCCGGACGCGTCCAGTTAGCACTGCCTCCGCCGCTCGACGACTGCGGGATATGGCTTGGGTAGTCTGTAAACGGCACGTCCGTCAAATCCGCTCCCATACCGGTAATTGTATCATGGAAATCCTGTTTGAGCGTCTGTAATGCTGTGAGATTTTCTGCCAGCGTCATATAAATCACACCCCCAGTATAACGGTAAGCGCGTCGTTGAGGTTCTGCACTCCCGCCAAATCAGAATAAAACTGTATTTCGTCTCCCGTATACCCACCTGTCTGTGCGGACGTAAATGCTGAGACTCCATCTACTCCCGCAACACCTTTTATGTTGACTTGAAACGTCCATGTAGTTTCCGACGTTTTATTGTATACATCGTAAGTGTCTGTATTGATATACCAGTCGTTTACATCACCGATTGACGGGTTTGGAGTCACCGCGCCTTTATGCCATCGCGAACCGTTTTCGCCGTCATCACCATCCGTGCCGTCTTTTCCTTTTATATTTTGCGTCTCCGGCGGTTCTGTTGTTGCCGAACGTTCCCATGACAGATTGCCGTCTGTATCGACAGACGGAAGCCATAATTCCCCGCTTGTTCCGTTCCCGGATTCGCCCCCTGCTGTATCGTTCCATGTCATCCCGCCGTCGTTGCTGTATTTTACCGCGCCGTCTATTTGCTTTATCTGCTTCATGCCCGTTTCATCAGCGGGTGTTGACACATACTCATACATATCAGGAGGCGGCAACGGCGGCACGCTGTCGTCGGAGTAACCGCTCGCGGCGACAGCGACCTGTTGCAAGCCTGTTGTGATTCGCTGTTCCAAATTCAGCTCCGCCGAATTTATATCTAAACAGTATAGTGATACATAGAAAAACGGCGTCTTGATAAGTTCCGGTGGAACGAAAACACCTTTGTTTTTGTCTAACGGTTTTTCTATGGGTATACTTGCCAAACCTTTAGAATCGTAAAACAACGCATATATACTGCCAGTCCATTTAGTTATGAACTTGAAAGCGACATAAAGATATTGCTTGCTGTCCGCGACGACTTGCCGACGGTCAACGAAAGATATACTCTGAGTCTTTACAGTGAAATTTAAGATTAAAGTGTTCATGTCTATTTTTCCCCCGTATCATCATCTTTTTTGTCTTTTTTGCCTCTTAACTGAAGCAGAGCGTTTTTGAGTTGTTCGGGTATAACCACGCCAATAAGCGTGGCGTTTTCCAGTATAGATATACCCTCGTTCACGGCGAAAAGCAGTATCACCCCGTCGCGGATTATATTGCCGTCCGTTCGCGTAAGACTAATCAGGTTCAGAAAGTGATTGTCTATCACGTTCGCCACCCCCACGATGAGGAACATGACGAACTTTTTAACGATACCTTTAAACCCTATTGAGCTTGAAACTTCTTTATTAACGAACGCTTGTATAAGTCCGGTGACATAATCGATTACGGCGAGTATGAGCAGAGCCTTAATCAACCCGTCGTACCCACCGAAAAACCAACCTATGAATCCGCCGACCGCCGTAGCCGTCGTTTCAATGTAAACCCACTTCATAATTTTTATGTACTTCCTTTCGTGTATTTTATCTGAATGTCGTAAAGACCGTTCGTTATCGCCGACTGCGCATCTATGCCAAGCGACACATCAAAAGTAGCGGCTGACTGCCAGACATACGTCGAATATGTTCCCGGCTGAGCAGCTGCTATGTTTGAGCAGCCGAACGGCTCTGTATTCCCGCTTCCGGACACCGTCCAGAACCCTGTGTGATCTATAAAGTTGATTTTCTCCCCCGGATTCCATATCAATAAAGTCGCAGCCTGATTTGTCCCGGACGTTGTGAATGTCCCTTTTTTCCTGTATCCGTATGAACCGTCTCCCAAATCAATTTCTTTTTCGACAGACCACAAATGCGGCAAAAAGACAAGCGCGGGCTGCGGGATTGAAAAAAGGTCAGTCCATTCTGCGTCTCCCGCATAACGCCAGCGTAAGATTGTGTCTACTGCGGATAATTCTATTTCTTTGCCGTCTTTCCCTGGAAGTCCGTCCAAACCATCGTGTCCGTCTTTGCCTGGCGGTCCGGGTTCGCTGGTTTACGCGGCATTATTCTCTGTTGGTACATTCGCCGGTTTGACGCTGAATGTGTCCGAGGCGACGATGGGTTCAGATTGAAGTTTAATCCAGTCCCACCATACTTTGCCAGTTTCAATGTCGGCATATAACTGTGTCAAATAACCAACACGGTCATATATACGTTCAGGTAATTCTTCGACTGCTAAATATTCTTTGTCATCAGGCTCAAATCCATATATGGACGCTTCCTTTTTTGCGTTAGGCACTAAATAATACATTCTATATATCCTCCTTTGCCTTTATGTAGGTGTATTGCATAATTTCGTTATAGCTCGGTAATATAGGTTTGTCTGTCATAGAATAAAAACGTCCAAATGGATTTTCTCCTACTAAAACAAACAGGCGTCTGTCCGGCGACCATGTTACTCCCAAAAGAGTGGCAACGCCTATCGTTGTGTTGCTAAGAGTCCAGTTTATACCGTCCGATGATGTGTAGATTATGGAAGTCCCTGTCGTTAGGTCTATACCAACGGCAACAAACAAATTTAATGTTGGAGACCATGCTATTCGGTTTATAATATCTCGGGCTGTTTGACCTGTATTCAATCTCTGAGTCCATGTTGAGCCATCTGAGGAGGAATAAAATAATGTTCCCTGATTAACTACTTGGCTCATTCCTGCCGCGACGAACAAATGCAATTCAGGAGACCATGTTACTGCATACATATATGAAATTGACGTGCCTGAATTAAGGTTTAATGGACTATTCCACGTTGCAAAATCAGAAGTTGTAGCTATAACTCCAACAACATTAGACGAAAAACGACCCGCCAAAGCCCACTTATTCAAGGCAGGAGACCATGCAATAGACTGGTAATATTCCTGTGCGGAAAAGGTTTTTGCGAGCGTCCACGTTGTTCCGTTTGGCGTAGTGTAAACTACCCCAACATTACTTGAGTTTATACCGGTAACAGCAAATAAATTCTGTTCAGGAGACCATGCAATATCATATATGACTTTTGAAGTTGTTATAGTTCCACCCGTCCAGTTTACACCATCAGGAGATGTATAATATACTCCGTATGCTCCGCCTCCAACCGCCGCAAATAGATTTAATTGCGGAGACCAAGCTACAGACTGTATATTTGGCACTACTCCACTTCCTCCAAGTGCAATAACATTACGCAATGACCACGTTATTCCGTCCGGCGAGGTGTAGAATAGGGCATAGTTAGTATAACCTGTGGATGTCGACCCGCTCCCTACCCCTCCGACTGCTACAAATATACCTAACTGCGGAGACCATCATACGCCGTTTATGCTGGAACCTGCAAATTCCGGCGTAATCTGGTTCATAATCCACTGGTTAGGGTTATACAGCCCCAAAGTGCTCAACTTGGCATGTAAGTCGGGATATACAGTAGGGTCGTAATATCGTCCGTCACATAACAGGTCATTCGGGTTGGCTGACGGATAGCTCTGTATGAATATGTCCCCAATATTTCTTCTAGTCTTCCCGATTCTATAAACCGTGCCGCATAAATCTTCGTCTTTCCGTATATCAGTTATATCGTCCTGTGTTATGCTGTACACATCGTCAGGTATATAAACCGATGCGAGAACCATGTCGTATATAATATTATTGCGTGTTAGTACCGGCATAACAGGGTCTGCGGATGGCGTGCCGCGTATTACTACCGGCGTGATTGCCCTGACTTCAATCGATGTGTCAAGCCGCATGGCTACCAGGTCTATTCTCGGAAGATCGTCGCCCGGGTCGAGAGTCAGGTATTCCGGCTCTTCGTAAATGTACCCGTGCCTCCCTCTGATATTTATCGCACCGTAGTTTATACGCACACTCATGCCTCCGTTAGACGTTACCATCAAGGCATTATTGCCATGTTCGAGTACGCCGTCGGAAAAAATATCGGACACATACCTCGCCAGATCCTCCTCGCTGTAGTCGCGGTCGCTTCGCGGAAATCCGTTCTCGTCATAGCCCGTGAATATCCCCGCGAACGGAAAACTTTTTATCATTCTTTTTTCAACTCCTCATTCATATATTTTTAACTTCGGTTAGAATCTGTTTTATGTAGCTTTTTTCACCTGTGCCGAGCGTCATGGTTTCAGTTCGTCCGGAAGCGTCGTCGGATATTTCGACGGCGGTTATCTGAATGTCGGTTTCGATTCCCCAATCTTTATTTTGAACCGTGACAAAATCGCCGACGTCGTAATCGCGCTTATATTTCAAGTGGGTAAAGTTCGCATGTGCGGAGAGCGTATTTGTTTCCTCGTAGTTCAGCATATCATGAACCGCCTGCCGCCGCATTTCGTTGTATTCCTGCCCTGCGACCGGAGTGTTGACCGAAACATTAATATGTTCCTCACGCCGATCCAAATTGGCAGATTCGGTCTCGCCGTCGCGAACGTATAACATTGTCAGAGTTTCGTCGGCGAACTGCGCGCCGCTTTGGGTTGCGTAGAAAGCATTGCGATAACCGCCAGCCTCCTGTATATGCTCAAGCTGTAACGCGGTTTGACGATCCAGCGATAATATGAGCGGCTGATCTGAATTATATGTTCTCATAGTCGGTAAAACAACGTCAAGCAGTATCGTCCCCGCTTCGATTTGCGGAGTTGCGCCCACGAGCTTGCTCGTGATAACTACGTTTGCATTGTTTGCGAGTTCGGCGGTAACATCGGACAGTTTCTCGAACCGCGCCATATATTTGTCGTCGGATGTGCCGATGTTTTTGTCCGCACCGATTATGATGAACGGGAAGCGGCGGTTCAGCTCCGCGTTTACGCTGATATTGTTGCGCCAGAAGTGTTTGATACACGCATCCGTCCAACCTGTAGCGATGTCATAACCCGCCGTGCCTTGGATGCCTGAGAAAGTGATAGGAATTATTATCCGTTGCGCGAGCAGTCCCTTTATATCTTTTCCGCTGATGCTCATCATGTCGTTATTCGCGTCAGTGTTTCGCCTGATGTCCTCTATTACGCCGATAAAATCCTCAATCAATACAAACCGTCCGCGCTTGAACTCCCATGCTCCGTATTCGCCGAGCGGGAAATCGAAGCTGAAACCGGACGGCTCAAAAGCGTGGACTTTATACTTTTGATTCGACGCCTTATATGTGATAAAGCGTGTAATAAACTCGCCGTTTTCCCAATCAAATATTCTTATTTCCATATAAATTCATACCCCGATTATAGGCTCATGCGCCTGGATAACCAATATGGGAGTCTCATCCTCGCCGATTTCCATGATTTTGAACTCGTTTTCGCCAGGCGCGATTACAAAATTTGTTAAGTCGGAATCTAAAGTCAGGTAATGGATTACATTTTGTTTATATACCCATTTGTTATTAATATACTGTTCAAGCACGGCGGTTGTGTTCTTAACGTCGGCTATCAGCCGATGACCTTTTCCCGTCGGGCATTTGAATTTGAGAAACGCGCCTGTGTTGACGTTTACCACATGCACCGGAACCGCGGAATTATATACCGTAACCACAGGCGATATATCGTACAAAGTAGAATTATATAACGCCGCTTTCGCGCTTACGAACGAGAATGCAGACGGAGCTCCTGTGAAATGCGGAAATCGGTAATTGTTGCCTTTCATGCCGAGCGAGGCGTATAAAGCGTCGATTTTCTCCCACAGCGAATCATCGCTCTCGAACCCTAATCTAAACTTCACGAGGTTGTTGAAATCGTTCTCGAATGCCGGAACGCCAGTAGGTCTGCACCGTATCTGTTTGCCGCGGTCGCCGGAGTATGCGTAATAGCAGAGCGTGCCAAAATATTTTGGATCGAAACATCGGGCAGCGTAGTCGCGGTTTTCAGATAACGTCTTTTTCATCAGCTTGATGTTATTACCCTTTACGGCAATAGAACAATTTATCTGAATATTCCTCTGCGAACGAGTCAGATTGTATGTAGTCTTGCCGTCTCTGCCCGGAGCTTTCACCGAGTTAGCTTCCCCGGTCAGTCCGTTGCCGTCTATGTTTTCTAAAATATACGGCTTTTTTTCGCTGAACTCTATACTATATCCGTTGTCGCTTTCATACCTTATTTTTTTCACGGCATCGCCCCCATTGTCTTTTGTAACATTTTCTTAAAAAACGGTGACATACGGTCTTCCAACGTTTTTTCAAACTGTTCGGCAGTTTGCGAGTGTGTTATATTTACGTCAACCTCTACTTTATTATGCGTATGCTGAGGTAAATTCGTCTGCGGCGAATTTGGGTTCAGCGGTTCAGCCCATGGCTCCAGCTCCACTTCGCCCTCGCCGCGGGATTTACTCCAGTATGGAACCTCTCCGGTGTTTCCTCCGTTACCTCCGCCGCCGCTTGGCGCGGAGTTGATTGCCGACATTTCAGCCTGCGCTAAAGCCGCTAACTGTTCTTTCGCGGCTATGATCTCTTTTAACGCCGCCGCCTGTTTTTCGTATAATGTCGTTTCTTCAGATAATTTGGGAATAAATTCAAGGAGCTTAGTGTCAAGATTTTTCACAGCTTCGGTCAACTCCTCTTTTTTCCCCGCCGCTTCCCCGGTTTTGCCTGACATCTCATCATACGCAGATACTACCATGCCCATTGTATTTACTTCCGCTGTTTGCGCGTTGAGCATTTCGTTTATGGCGGCGGTATGTTGTTCGTACCTGTCGCGGATTTCGGCGAGTTTGTCGTCGAGCTCCTGAAGTCTGGCGTTCAGCTCGTCCGTGGCTTCAGCGGCTAAGAGAGCCGCTTCCATTTCGATTTTAGCCGCCTCTTTCGCAGATTTGGCATTATCCTCAAGCGTTTTTATTTGTTCTTGCACCGCGGTCTTTTCGGCTTCCTTGGCGCGGTTGAAGACAGTGTCATCCCGTTCCTGCAACAACTTGTCGAGCTCCTCGCGGCGACGTATGACTTCCTGCTCTAAGTTTTGTTTTGTGAAATCGTCGCGTTCGAATTCCGCTTCAGCAACAGCCGCTTCAAGAGCCTTGCGCGCTCTGGCGATTTTGTCGTCCTGTCCCTCATCCTCGCGCAACTCACGACGTTTCTTGATTTCGTCGTTGATACCGGCTATAACGGTGCTGAGCCTGAATTTCTCCGCGTCGAGCTCTTTGTCTATCGCTTTCACGCGGTCGTCATACGCTTGTTTTATGGCGTCCTGCTTAGTCTTCAGCTCCTCCTTGTACCGACGCTCGATTTCCTTCTTCTGGTCCTCGATAGCTTTCTCTTCGGATTTGAGGTTATCGTCCAAAGCTTTCTGACGTTTGCGCAGGTCATCTTCATAGGCTTTACGCTCTTTTTCCGCTTCCGAGCGTTTGTAGCTATACTGGGCAAGCATGGCTTCACGCCACAGTTTGCTGTCCTTGTCAAGATATTCGGCGGCAAGTTTCAGCATATCGTCGTAATATTGTTTGTCGTCGATAACGCCCATACTCCGGAGCCAGTCCTTATATTCTTTTTCCTCGCGGTATTTCTGCTCTTTTGAATTGGTGACAGTCTGTTCAGCCTTTTTATACTGTTCGCTGTCGGCGCCGTACAACTCGGCAGCTTTTGCGAGGTACTGCCGTATATAGTCGTCGAAGCTGATAAGCTCGTCATTGTACATCTTCTGGATTTTCGACATTTCGTCGGTTGCATAACCGGCAGTGATTTTCGCGATGTCGTCGTATGCTTTTGTTAGAGTCTCCTCGTTGCCCGAATAAAACTCGTCCGCATATTCTTTATATTTTTGTATAAACTCTTGAAAATCTATAAGACCGTCGGCGTAATTTTTTTTCAAAACGGTAATGATGTCTTTCTGCGATTCCGACAGAGCTTTTTCGATTTCTTTGTTTAGGCTCCGGGCGATGCGGTCATTGTCCTCGCGGCTCAAATAATCGGCGTTATCCTGCTTGAGCTTCACCAAGCCGTCGTAATATTCCTGCCATGTAATCTTTCTGTCCTCAAGATCATCTTTGAATTGCTGGAGTCCCTTGTCGTAGTTATCTTTTTCGTTTTTTAATTTAATGTCAGCCGCCTTTTTATCGTCGTCCTCTTTCTTTTTTTCGAGAGCTGACTGCATACTGTTTATTTCCGCCGTTGCTCTCAACCACTCGTCGCTGTCCTCCTGAAGATATTTATCACGGAGCTCAATACGGTTCTGCAAATGCTGTTCGTAATCTCTATCGCCCTCTTTCTGGGCGTTGAACACGAGGTCTTGCCGGTTTTTCTCGTCTTTATACAATTCTTCCGGCGTTTTTTCCTTTTCGGAAGTGGCAGTTTTATCAGACTTAGATGTGGACGATTTTTTTTGCTCGGACTTTTTATTTAAATTTTCTATACCTGTCAAATACTCGGTTTGAGCGTCAAGCAAGGCTTTTTCGTCGTCTTTGTAATATGCCTGTTTCAGTGCGTATATTTTGTCAAGTGATTCCCGCTCCGTCAATAAACCTTGTGTTTTCGAATTTTTTATTCCAGCCATTTCGATGTCGAAAGTGTCTTTTGCTGACTTTTCGCTTAGACTAATTTTTGTGGAATAATATTGTGTTTCAGCTCTGATAAGTTCGGTAGAACCCTTTTCGTAATATGCATTGTTTATTTTCCATATCTGTTCGTTGGCTTCCTCGGCGGATATGATTTTTTTCGCTTTTTCTTGTTCTATCAACGCTATTTTCTGGTCGTATTCTTTTTTAGCCATGTTTGCGGGGGCATTATCAACCCCACCGCCGCTATTTCCGCCAGTACCGCCAACCACGGCTTGTGTGTCAAAGCTGCTTTCCAGTAATTTGTCTATTTCGGCATTATTGTCATTAATTTTTTTTGCGGCATCTTTTATGGTGCTCTGCAGATTTATGATTTTATCAATCTGGGATACGCCATAATTCTTTTCATCAAACGTGCCGTATTCATTTATAGGGGCTATATCGTAAATTTTGTTCCAGTCAAATTGTCCTGTAGCGATTAATCGCTTATCTTTTTCGGTTAGATAACCGCCGTATTTGCTTATATAATCTCTGATAGTTGTATCTAACTCAGATTGTGTTTCCGTTTGAGTAGTTTGAAGGTTTCTGTTATAACTTATGAGAGCGGAAGCCTTGTCCTCATCCATTTTCGATTCTATGAGTTTTCGCTTATTTTTGATTAAATCCTGTATTGACAAATTCTGAGTGTCATAGGCTCCGGTTTCTTCGTTTATAAGTTTTATTGCGCCCGGAAGAATCCTGTTTATTTCCTCGACTATGATTTTAAGCCGCTCTTTTTCTTCCGATGTCTTATCAACTTTTTTGTTGAGCTCTTCATATTGCGGAATCAGCCGCTCAACTTTGTCGAGTTCCGCTTCCTGAGCGTTTTTATTATCCTCTATGGATTTTTTCGCGGATTCGTACACATTTTTATTTTCTTCGAGCTTTTTATTCAGCTCCGACGTCTTATCCGTCGCCGTAGTCAAAGCCCCGGCTAACCCCATCGCACCGAGTACGCCGACAAGCACGCCTATAGCCGTGACAACTATCCCGATCGGATTCGCCGACATTGCGACGTTAAGGTTGGTTTGGGCGATTGTAGCCGCGTCCGTCGCGACTTTTTGAGCTTCGTGAGCCGCGACTTGTATGCTTATCTGGGTTATGAGACTGCTTATGCCTTTCGTTATATTTCCCATTATAGTCAACGCCGGGGCGAGTGCGGCAACAAACAATCCGATGCGCAGGATATTATTTTTCGTGCTGTCGTCGAGGCTGTTGAGCCATTTCACAAAGTCGCTTACGCCTCCCGTGAGTTTCTGCACAGTCGGCAGTAATAACTCCCCGAACGACGCGCCGAGGTTCTCGATCTGATTTTTCAAAATCTGAAGCCGTCCCGTCGTCGTACCTGTCAGTTCCGCAGCCATTCCCGCCGCTTGTCCTATTCCGCCGAACGCCTCTGATGACTTTGAAAGTTCGTCGCTCAATTCCTTTACAGAATCAATGCCCTCGCCTGTAATAACGTTCCATGCTTTTAATGAAACTGTATCAAAAATGACTGATTCCGCCGCGTTCCTTGACTCCTCGTCGAGTGTTGCGAGCTTTTTGGTAAGTTCATCCGCGACAGTCAGTATATCGCGCTGTTTTCCGCCTTCGTATAATTCTATGTTTAATGCGTTTAACTCATCTTTTGCTTTTTGGGTCGGAGTGGATAAATTACGCAATACGCCGCTTAATTCAGTCCCAGCGGTCCCGCCCTTATGCCCGTTTTCGGATAACATTATGAGCAGGGCGTTTGTGTCGTTAATATCTAATCCGGCTTTTGCCGCGGAGTCGCCTATATTTTTATACGATTCGGCTAACTGCAGCAACTCAAGGTTTGCTTTTGTGGTAACTGTCGTTATACTGTCAACCGCCGCCCGAATATCTTCGGCGTCAACTTTGAATGATTTCACTGTGCTTCCCAAAAAATCAAGAGTCATTGCCAAATCGGACTGCGTCGCCGTCGCTAAATTCGCGCCCTGCTCAAGCTGCTCCATCATCAAATTGACGTCCCCGCCCGATTCTGCGACCATTTTTGCGCTGTTGGCAATATTTGTCGCAGAATATACAGTCACCTCGCTCATATCGCGGATTTTCGTTTTCAGGAGTTCCGTTTCTGCCCCGGTTGAGCCGATTATGCTTTCTACTTTTGACATAGCCTGCTCGAAATCAATCGCCGCCTTGACCCCGACGCCTATCGCGCCGGACACAGCGAGGGAAACCGGGGAGATAGCTTTGCCGATTCCGGCAATGTTATCTCCCGCTTTCTGGAACTGTTCGTTTATTTCGTCAAGCCGGATCTTGTTTACTTCTTTAATAGATTTTGCCGCTTGTACAACTTCATTTTCGAGGCTGATTACTTGATTTTCGAGTTCTTTGAATTCCTTGGTTGCCGCGGCGTTCGGGTCCGCACTCGCAATGTCCGCCATGACCTGCTTCATCTGCAGGAGTTTTTCGTTGGTTTTATCTATCTGTTCCTGTGCCGCTTTTTGAAATTCGGCGACAGTATTTTTATCGATTTTTATATCAAGCCGATCGCGTAAGAGTTCAGTCTTTTCTTTTGTAATGTCTATTTCTTTGTTGGTATCTTTGAAAGAATTCTGTATGCTGCCGAAACGGATTTTATTTAAATCATTAAGTTGATTTTCTGCACGTTTCGCGGCATTTTCAGCATATTGTAGTTCGGTATTCAGATATTGCAGCTGCTCATTCTTTTTCGGATCATTACCCTCTGATACCTGTTTTATGGCTTCTCTCAGATAATCGGCTTTTTTTCGCGTCTCTTCCAAATACCATTGAGCGGCATCCTGCGCCTGCTTGAATTTATCGTCGTCAAATTCCAATTTCAAAGACGATTTCAGCGCGCTGACTTCTTTACCCGTAGCTGTGAGCGAACTGTTCACTTCTGAAATTGCCGAATTAAATGAAGTGGCATCCCCACCTATAGGTATTGTGATACCTTTTGTCAACTGACTTTTAGTTGCCATTATTTCACACCTCTATATCCTCTAAATCCGAAACATCAATCCCCCACGCTTCGAGTATCTCATCATCGGTCATAAACTCATCCTCTTTTTTCCCGTATTTCATTTCATAGGTCTGCGCGATTATATATATCAGCTGTATAATGCTGACCTCGCGGAGCAAATCAAACGACAGCCCGATATTTGTCATAACAGCGACAATGCAGAACTCATCGTATATCGCGCTGTTGTCTATTTCTTGAATATCCTCATCCACTTTTTTTATAATATTATGCTTAACACCGGAGTCTTTCATGATTTCCTTTAATACTACGGCGGCGGATACATATATATCCGCCGCATACTTTCTATTATTTTTATATCCGGTAAATTCCTCATATGACAACTCATCATTAACCGCGGCATACAACAAATCAAGCGCGTCGCTTTCCGTAAAACCGTTAGTCAAAACGCTCCTGTTGAACGTCGCTCTGTACCGCAAAGCCGTCAAAGCTGACGCGTCAGCCATATAATAACCCTCGCCGATTTTTACTTTGATTTTCATGGATTAATCTTCTTCTTCCTGCGGTATAGGCGGAGCGTCGCCGAAAGTGTCGTAGTTGTCGTCACCAGGACGGCTGTGCGCCATTAGGGCAACCAGTTCGAAACCCTCTTCGTTCGTGAGCGGCTTGTCGTTTTCGTCAAGTACCATTTCGCCGTACACAGTGAGCGGGTACTGGTACTCTCCGATAGTAACGTTTTGCGTGTTGGTTGAGTGATTTATCGACGGTTTTCCCAATTCTACCCCATATATCCATGTCTTCATTATGAACGGCTTTTTGCCTGCAGGATAAAACGTGTACTCGAAATATAAATCGAACCTGATCTGGCTTGTCAGCTTCAACGCTACCGTCAGCCCGCTATTCAGTTCCATAATCAAGCCCAGAGCCTCCTCAAAGTCTTCATCCTGTCCTGTACAGCCGTATGTTCCGGTGTATCCCTGATCCGATAATATCGCTATTAATTTTGTATCGTCCGCGTATACATCCTGCGTGTTGACGACAGGGTTAAGCACAAGCGACTTCGCTTTGGGAAGCTCAACGGATTTTGCCGAATCGCTTATTTTGCCGTCGTCATCTCTCAAGGCGTATTTTGCGTTTCTTACTCCCGCAAACGCATACGGTTTATCTTTTTTAGCCATAAATTAATTTCCCCCTAATTTATTTTTTAATCTATTAATTAATACTGATTCCGTCTGCTCCACTGTAGGTCTGATATGCGGTCGCGCTCCGGCACGAAATATTTTTGTAGGTTTCCCTGACTTATTTTTATATGTACGCTCAAAACCGTATTCCAGCATATACGTCATATCCGGACGGTTTTTATTGCTTACTCTGAAATATTTGCTTTTCCCGTCCTTTTTCTTAATCCAGCCGTCGCGGTATTTGTTTTTCTTTTCCTTTGCTGACGCGGGAGAATTATATTTGAGTGTGGGAATAAAAGTATCGTCAATAAAACCGGATATTTCCTCATCGGCTTCGACTTGAATCTCCGTTCCGCGTAACCTAAGCTCTTGAAGCAAATCCGCGATTTGCTTATCAAAAATAATGATTTCACTCATGATCGAAATTCGCCTCCGGTGAATTTATGTCCTCGCATGATATTTCGATTATATTTTGTATGCGGTCGGTCTCCTCGTTGTAAACGCTGTGACTGCTGACAATGGAAAACCCCGCGCCGCGCAGTTTTGTTTTCACGAGCTTCACTAAAGGTTTCGCCTCATCATCAGAATAAATACTCACCGTGATCATTGATGCCGTACCGATCGGATCATCGTCGGCGTAAAATATATCATGTTCGTTCCAGATATAAAATACAATATATGTCGGGTCTTTAGTGACAGCTCTGTATTTAAAAACTCTGCAAGGTAAATCGTCCAATGTCTCCATAATCAATTCATCAACTTCAATCAATCTGTACCACCCGCCTTAACTGTAATTCCAAATACCTGCTGCGCTCCTCAATATTCGTTATGTTGATAATATTATAAGGTATGTCCTCTCCGACCTTCCAGATGTCGCAGTCGTAATCGACTTTGTTGGTGTGATTTATAAGAGCGTAAATATAATCGCGGGACGCTTCAGCTCCGTCGACTAACCCGCTTAACTTATACGAGCGGTTGTACGGTTTATCGTCCCACTTACATGGGATAAACAAACTCGTTTCTGACGAGTTTATACCCTCGCCGAATATATTTTCAGTGTCGGTTTTGTCGCGTTTTGCGAAACCCGAATCGGACGTTTTGACAATGGGCTTTTTTATTATTATCATAGTGCGGAATTCTCCGCCGTTTATCCTCTTCATGCTTTATAATCACCGCCTCGAATTTGTGTCACCGCCATGAAAAACAGTCGGCTGAAACGATCGCCGTCCCACATATCTGATGCCCCGCGTATTATGGCAAAATCGGCGTCGCCGTTTGTTATCTGCTTCTCGCTTACTCCGGCATTGACAATATATTTTATAGAACTTTCTATGTTGAACAGAATAACATCGTCGAAACTTTTGTCCTCTGCCGCGAACCCCTGATGTAATTTGTATTTTTTTATCAGATTGGAAAGTATAACGTCATTAACACTGTTTCCTTTTCTTGCCATAATAATCGCCGCCTTTATAAAAACTATTGATTGCTATTTATTTTTAGATTTTTCTAATTAACCTATGCGGAACTTTTTTAAAATTCAAGTACTACGTGCTTAGAATTTTCTATCAAGTTCCGCTTGCCGCACCCTTTTTTATAAGCAATACAGAACCGACATCGCCCATCTTACCGTCGCATATCAATATAGCTTTGTCAACGTACTGATTTGTGTCCTCGTCGAGCCACCTGACCATACGCATTTCGAGGTTGCTGTTTATGACATAATCGGACGGCTTGAAATATATGCCGACAACATCGTCCGTGGCAGCTGTGTCATAATCCGGTATTATATCGTTTTCAACCAGAACAACCCGCGTGCCGCCGAAACTCATGCCGATTGTCGAACCGTCTATACCGTAGTTCACACGCCCGATAGGCTGACCGTTGTCATCGACCATGCCGTCGATATACCCGTCAAACGTGCCTTTCGAGAACACAAATATGCCGTTGGTATAAGATAACGGTATTTTCGCAAACACTTTCTTTTTCCATGCCGACCACGAAATAAAATCGGCGGGTATGACTGTTAATTTCTGTCCTGCCGACACGCGCGTCTCTTTCAGTATGCCGAGCGGCTGACCTGAACCCGTCCCGCTTATCACAGCCTTGTCTATAGCGAACAGCATGGCTTCCACTATGATTGACGTGATTTCCATCTCGAACATCGTGAGCGAAGCGTACTGCGTGATGAGCGACTGCGCGACTTTGCACTCAAGCCCGAAATATGTGAACGTGATTTTTGTATTCGCCTGTAATTTCTGTCTGTCGCTGCCGACTCCTTCGCCTATCCACTTGGCTTCCGGCTTGACAGTCAGTATAGGAATCTGAACGCCGCCCGCAATGTTGAGTTTGCGCACCAATGAAAATATAGTGCCGCGCACTTTTATTTCTTTGATGATTTCGTTCAGAATCGTAGTAGGAATGACCGCGCTCGCGTCCGTGCTTGACGTGAACACGTCCGCTCTTGATTCTTTATCAGGCTTTAAAACGTCGCTGAGTTCTCCTGTCTGCATAAATCTCATGAACGCTTGCCGATATTCGGCAGTGTCACGTTTATCAATAACCTCTGTATTTTTTGAATCGGCATTATTTCCTGTGAGAGCCGATTTAAAATTTTGTGCTCTTTTTTCGCCATCCTGCGGATTCGGGTTATTGTCTTTGTCAGCCGGAGGTGTATTACCAGCCTGAGCAGCCGCCTCTAATGCTCTTGCCTCTGTTATTTGACGGTCGAGTTTTTCAATCTCGACATCGACGGCGCGGATTTCCTCGACCGTTTTGCAACCATCGTATTTCGCGAACGCCTGCGCCCGTAATTCTAATAATTCTTTTAACGTTTTCATAAAAATTATATCTCCTCTAAATTTTATATTTCGCCTTACTTTTGGCGAGTTCTATACTCAAATCCAAACCGCTGTTTTGTCTGAAATCCTTTTTCGCTCTCTCCAGAACGTCCCTCATGGTATCCACCACTCCGGAAGAATCAGAAACAGAACTCGCCGCCTGAACGTCGGTAGCTTTGTATGCGGGGAAATTTACTGCGCTAACTTCGAAAACTTTTTCAATTTTCAGAATCGTGCGCTTGGGATAGTCAGTATTCAAATCCGACCACTTTTCCTCTTTAACCGAAAACATGAAAGACATTCCATTCATATCTCCGCGCTTTACGGAAGAGTAAACGGATTTGGATTCAAGATTGTTTTCTACATCCAGATTTGCGGATATATACAACCCCACTCCGTCAATTTTTATAGTCATAGTGCTGTTTCCGTTGTTACGGCGCGACCGAGCCAACGGCGTGCCTCTGGTATCGTGGTTTTTGAACAAAGGCACGTCAGACAAATCACTTTCGTCGAACGCGCCCCTCGCGATAGTTTCTTCCCACCAGCCGCCGATGTCCGCTTTACTGTCAAAAACAGCGGCGTGTCCGGTGATAGTCCCGTTTTCTTCAGATTTTAAGTCCTGCATATTAAATGAACGCAATTCTTTATTACTGTTCATTTGGTGTAACCCCCTTTTTCGTTAATTGGTATTTATCTATAATATCTGTGCTGATATAATTCAAACTGATATAACGTTTCGCGCCGAGTTCCCCGCCTACCGGAGGATAGCCGAGAAGTTCAAGCTGCTGATCCACAGTCAGTAAACCCCGCTGCCCGGCAATATCAAGAATATTCACTCTTGTTTTCAAACTCGTCTGAAGCGTGAACCGACTGAAAAATTTTATTTTGTTCCCGTGATACAACTCGTTCGTCGTAAATAACACTTTCGTAAACGCGTTCGATAATGCAATCGCCAATGGTTCTATTGTAGCGTTGTAAAAAGCCTCGTGTTCCTCATCGGTAGCGGAGCCGTTTAAAACAGGTTCAGATAACCCATACCAGCGAATTATTTTTTTATCAATGTATTCGATTGTATCTTTGTCGACGAGTTTCGGGTCCGGCTTCAGCTGCACATATGTCTCAGCAAGATCGGTGATTATGATACCGTTTGAATTTTTCAGTTGCTTTTCAAACTCTTTCCGTCTCTCAGTTTTTTTATCCTCGTCAAGCAGATTATCTTCTTTCAGAAGCCCGTACACCTGTAATCCGACCTCGACAGCCTTTCCAAGTCCCCGCTCTATCTTCGACGATGTCTCCAGCGTCGATAACAATGGCTTGTTGTCAAGCGTACCAAGATAATCGTTGAGGGAATAATTCAGCCGCAGATGTATTATATTTTCATACGGTATTGTGATGTTATAATCCTTAAAATCTAAATAGACATACAAATACCCGCTCCCGTCCTCTTTAATATCAACTCCGGACGGATTCAGCGGGTATAATGCTTCAAGCCTGTTATTCTCATATAACGGATAAATATACACATTATTGTTTATCAGCAGATTATTTATAACCTTGTATATAAAGTCATTGGGAGTCATAATCGGACTGGGCGCGAACTCAAAAAGATAATTCAATCGGCTTTGTGGCGTGTACTGTATTCCGTCTTTGACAAAAATATGCTTAGGTATCAGCTTACTGCACTCCGTCGCTATTTTGTTTATGCAGGTTCGCACCGTTATATTAGCCATCGGATCAGAACCGAAAGATTTAATCCAATCGCCGAATTTAAAATCTTTATATGTCTGCTTATGTATTTTTTTATTTTTCAGCTTGTCGAGCCACTTCATATTTTTTTCCTCGAATTTTTATAAATAATTTCTGAATTCCATCTGATACTTCTCCATAAGCGCATAGCAAATAATAAGCGTCAGCGTGCCGTCGATTTTCAGATCAACCCTGCCGTTCGCTTTCACAGGCTTTATGTACCCGTCGCTGTCAACCTCAATAGCCGTGTTGCTGAAACAAAATTTGTCTATCGGGTGTCCGTTATAATTTATAAGCTGTGACTTGAAATCATTTTCCACGCTCGTCATCGGGGAAGTCAAAACCCTCTTGTCCATCTGTACCGCTTCAAAATCGATTTTATATGTTTTCTTGAAAGACTCCATAAATCCCCTCGTATTGATTTGCCACCTGTCGAATCCTATGCGGAACATTCGCAACCCGTATTTACGTATTTGATTGACAAACCAGTCCTCGATTTTCGACTGCTCGTTTTCGTTGCCCTCCGATATTTCGAGAAGTCCCTGACTGTTCCATTCGGCGAACCGGGCTTTTTCCTCTTCCGTGCCCATCGACAGCCGTATGCGCGGAATGAAATATCTCTGTAAAATATATTTATTATTGTCGTCCGGATGCATACATAAAATCTTTGCGCTTGCAAGGTCGCCCACAAGCGCAAAATCTATCGCCCCGACGCAGATACAGCCTTTTATAAATTCCGGAGCGAACGACGCTTCATAAGCAAAATCGTCAGTGTTAAGCCACGCTTCCGCACTGTTCATATGGAAGTTGAAATCTTTCGTGAGAACCATAACGCGTTCCTTTTTGCTTTTTCGCGCAAGCTCTACCTGTTCGCGCATATACTGGAGCGACTTAACTTCACCGAGTGACGGATTACTTTTCTGCCACGAATTTTCATCAGTCCATATTTCCTGTTCGCTGTCCTGCTCGTAGAGCCAAACAGAGTAGTACGGCTCGTCGCGTTCGCCGTCGAGTATCTCACGGCAACGTTTCAGCTCCTCGTCGAGAAAACCGTCGTTGACATATCCTTCAGTAGTTATAATAGAAAGAAGCCGCTGCGGATTATTTGACATTGATTGTTCTATCGCTTTGACAAGCGTCGCGGTCATCATTTCGTGAACCTCATCCAAAACAGCCCAACCGATGACGCGTCCCTCTTTTTTACGCTGATTGTCGGTCATTTTCCGTATGGTGTTATAATTAGTTTTATGCCATATACCGCGCAAATTAATATGTGTCAGCTCCTCCAGATCCCTGACCCAGCCGATCATAGACTTCACTTCCGTGTGTACTAAATCAGCCTGCGCCGCGTCGTTGGACGCGTTGAATATATCGATGCCTCCGGAGCCAAGAAAAAACTCCTCTGCTTCCTCAGCTGCCAGTTCTGTAGTTTTACCGTTTTTTCTCGCCACGAGAAGCAGGGACCGCGTGAATACTTTTTTGCCCGTATCCCTATACCGCATGGACAGCAGACATTCATACCGCGCTTTCTGCCATAGCATAGCCTCAAACGGCTGCCCGGTAAACGGAGCTTTTGTGTGCTTGATGAACCGTTTACGGAACGCGATTTTCAAATCGAATTCCGAAGTATCATAAATATATTTTTTATCGGCAATCATGTTCTGCATCCGCCGCAATTCTTTTCTAAGCGAATCGCAGACCAATATATTGCCAGATTTAATCTCGCTCATATACCGTTTAAGATAATTCGTCGGTATCGCCCGCCCTTTTTTTATTTTTCTTGAATTCGTCCAAAAATTTTTCGATATTATTTTTGTCCTTCTTATCGTCACTTTTCATTTTCAGAACTATATTCATAAGCAGGGATGCGGTCTTGTTGCACCCGTCCGCCGCTTTGTGATATTCCGCGACTGCCGGATGAACATATATATTTTCACGTCCTTTTACATATTCTTTTGTGACTAAAATCCCTTCGTTTTCTATCACTTTTTTCAAATCGTTCAGAATATTCAGCTGCATCAGATAATGCTCAAAAGTCGTGGTAAAAAGGAAGTTTTTCTCAACTCCGTATTTCTTTGCGAGCGTCACGAACCTTTTTGCCTGCGCATCCACTTTAGCCATGTTTGCTTCCATTTTATCGCCTCTTTTTGCAAAACTTTTCCCTCGTTCGCCTCTTTCCAAAAAAACATAGAAATTTTCGTGCGCGTGGCATGACAGGATCCGCTATCAGCATTCAGGGCTCTGTGCAAATTCTCGGTCGGGGGGTGGGTTTAAAGCATAATTTGTTTCGCAGATGAAATTTTTATTGACATTAAACCAATCCGAAATAAATTTTTTCCACATATCTTTATCCCTTCCGCTTGTGTCTGACTTAAGCCGTGCAAGACATTCCTCTTCGCTCGATTCTATTATGACAAGCTCCGCCGACATCTGTTTGGCTAATCGTTCAAGCTCCGCAATCGGTCGCCCGCTTATGATATAGCTGTCGTGATGTTTACCAGCTCGCGTCCGTATCATATCGTATAACGTATCGCGGACCGCAAACACGGCGGCAGTAAGCTCTGCCGGCTTATCATATAACGGATTGACGCTTAACGCCTGAAATATTTTATCTAAATCTACTATCAAATCAAATCCGGTCGCAGCGTCTTGCACATATGTCGTCTTGCCGCTCATCGGCGCGCCCGCAATGATATATACTTTGCGTTCAAGTTTTATCTGCCTTTTTTCCTCAAGATAATTTTCAAATCGGTCGTGAACTTTATTGTGACAGTCCGCACATATAACCTGCAGATTATCCCTGCCATATACTATGTCAGGGTTGCTTATATTAATCTCATTGAGTTCAGACTTATGATGTACCCGCAGATACGAGCTGTCACACATTTTCCCGCATAATTCGCAGATACCGTTTGCCTCATGAATAAGCTGTAATCTATACCGCTGCCATTTGCGTGAAGCATAAATTTGTTTGCCAGGCGTTTCATATATTTTTTCCATATCAGAAATTTACCCAGACAAATTCTTGCTTTCTTATTCGACTTTCGCCGATTTTCATATTAAGCGTAACCGACACATTCCCTAAACTTATTTTTCTCCAGCCGGCGTCAACGAGTCTATTATACAAAACCGTATCATATCCGCTCAATATTACCTTGCCTTTTATGCCGATAAGTATATCCACAAGCTGTATATGATCGGTCTCGTTCATTTCATTTTTATAGATTTTTCTGCATGAACGATTATCCCACGCATACGGAGGATCTAAATAAAACAACGTATCAGGTCTGTCGTATCTTTTTATGATGTATCTGAAATCGCTGTTCTCTAACTGAATATTTTTCAGCCTGTCACAGGCGGCGTTCAACAATTCTTTTGAGTTGTGAAAAGAAGATGCGGTTTTACTACTTTTCAAATCCACGCCCCATGTCTCGCCCATACTGCCGAATGATTGTCTGTTTACAACCGCGAAACAATATGCTCGTTCTATAGTTGAACTTGTTGAAATGCCGAACGCGTTCGGCGGGACAACTTCGTTGTCAGAATTTTCTATCAAGTTCAACTTAGTTATGTCGTCACATGTGAGAAGATACAGGCATTTATTGAACGTATCCCTCGAATACGGAGTCGCCGCCAACATATCATAAATAATGCCGCATTTCGATTTGTCTTTGACCGATGAAAAGAAACATACAAGATTCCTGTCTATATCGTTATATATTTCACAGGCTGACACAGGTTTTTTAAATAGAATGTGTCCGGCGCCGCCGAACACTTCAACGTATAATGTATGCTCCGGAAATAAACTTATTATTTTATCCGCTAAGTGAAATTTCCCGCCCGGATAACTTATTGGTGATTTCGACATTTTTTATAACCTCCGAAATTTTTGACTTATTTTATTTATAATTCTTTTCTTTTGTTTCCTTGTTTTTAAAACGAAAACGGTCCTCACAACGAGAACCGCTTCGTTTAATCTATTATTGACTTTACACATTATATCACAAAATATGGTCGCACTACTCCGAAGTTGATTGAAATAATAAAAATTCTATAATCTCAGTCCCCGCTCGATTGCGAAAATCATTCTCGCTTTCGAGAGATAAAGATAAACCGTGCTTTCCGCCGCCGGAATATATATCCCTGCTTTATGTACCCTATCCTGTATATCACCGCGCTCAATCGGTTTATCGACTTCACCGCCGAACTCGTTCGGCATATATACTATCTCCAACGCCTTGCGAATATATGTGCCGTTGTCATACTTTGCGATTATATCGAGCGTGCGCTCAACCGCTTCTAAATCCGCGACAGCCGCATAAGCGTTGTCTATAGCACTCTGCGCCCGCATTATATCCGCTTCTACAGGATTCGAGATTCCAACGCTTTTTTCGCCGGAATATTTATGATTTGCCAGAGCGTCGTCCCACAATTTATCTTTATACTTTTTTACTCCGCCGACTGACTTATAAAATCTGAACGCCGCTATCGCATAGTCTCTAATATGGTCTTTCTTCCTCATTTTCGCACTTCCCCTCACTTGATTTTTTTACCGGATTATATTATAATATGACAAACAATAGACATTTCAAGCGAGGATAAAAGATTGGAGCTGGGTATACTCCAGTCTTTTTATTTTTCGCCATCCCCTTCATTCATCACTTCGATGTTTGCGAGCAAACAGTCCAGCCCGTCGTAGAAGCCATGCCAATACCGCCACTGGTATTCGTCCGCCGACATCGCATAATGATTTTTTCTTTTTTCTGCATAGTCTCTTTTGACTGTTATCAACTCCATTATTTTATCCGCAAAAGTATCAGGACTCTTTTCTGCTGCCACTTTTTACCACCCCCATATAATCCAGTATCGCCTCAACAGATTCGCGAACATCACGGAATACTCCTACTGCATACTTTTGCGCACGAAGACTTTCTATGAGTAAAATTGTTTCGTAATCAATATTTCGGTTTTCAGTGAATATAATATACAGCCCGATATACGCCCCTGATATTTCCGGCAGATAGAAAAATGTCGTTCCGCTTATCTGTCGTTTTTCCAGATTTTTAAACACGTCCAAATCAACCACTGCTTTTTCTCGCCTCTCTTTTTACTTCTTTTTCAAAAAAATTATCTACATCAAAATTTTCGTCGTTTTCTGAATCACCATTTGAACCGTTAGATAATTTATACCACCCGTTTTGTTGACATCTGTAAAACCAGCCGAATATAAACTGTGTTATATCGTCAACTTTAAATACTCCTTTGACGTCGCTGTCAAGCCATTTTTGTATTTTTTTTATAACTTTGTTGAAATCCGTGTCCGGAAATGACTCTCTCAATCCCGCCGCATATTTCTGTGTGAGGATAAAAGCCGACTCCTGCTTTCTGCCTCTGTTCAATATCAGTTCTCCTGCAGGGTCAAACCAGTTTAAAGTATTATTTTCATCTTCCGTTTTTTTATTAACCAGTTCTTTACTAATCAGCCCTCTTGAGTTTTCCACAGTTTCCACAGGGGTAGCGCCGCTACTCTGCTCTACTATGCTATTCTCTACTATGCTATGCTCTTCTATTCTATTCTCTTCTATTCTATGCGTCCAAAACTCGGGTTTAATTTCATTTACCCCGTGTTTAATCAGATTTCCCTCGTGGTTTTCGGTAAAAAAAACGAGTTTATTAAGGACTTTCTCTGGTAATTCCTCAAAATCTTCATGACTGCATACAATATATCTTTCGTCAATCAGAATTGTTTCCCTCTCGATACAAGCCCTCATATATGTTGTTTGTATTCGTCGCGACGTCAGGATTTTATCCCTGTTAAAAAGTGTGCCGTCAAACAGTGACCTCTTAACAAAGAGCCCCAGCATCTCCTTAATTGCTTCTTCCGTCAAACCGTATTCAGCGGCTAACGACAACTCCTTGTCTTCATTCCATTCACAGTAATATCCTTTTTCCTGATATATGAATACGCCTATAATATGTAGATATACGAGCTTCGGCATTTTATTTCCGATTTTATAACATACATACTTAAGTTTTTCGTCTGTGAAAAAACCTACATCTAAGGGAAATCTGTCAAGCTTGCCCTGCTTTTTAATGTTTGCCATACGACAGACCTCACCTTTACTCTGAACTTGATAGAAAAATCTAAAAATTGAAAATATGCTGAGTACGCTCAGCGAGATTTTCTCAACAAGTTCAGCTTTTATTAAATTTTTATGGAATCATAAATAAATTAAATTTATCGCGCTTCATCTTCATCTGAACTATAAACGTCTACAGAAATTATGCTCAATGGATTTATCCACGAAGCCGCTCTATTTTCGGGATTATATATCTCGAAAAAATTATCTCCGTTGACAGTATTTCTGAATCGCTCCCTGTCCCCGTCGTATTCCCAGTTGCAGTAACAGTCTTTAACTGTGTTTATCTGCTTGATTTTGTACATTTTCTCACCTACTCTCCATGCTGAACTTGATAGAAAAATCTAAAAATTAAAAATTTTTGATTTTTCAACAAGTTCAGCGTATATTAATTTTCTGTGAATTATTCATGCCTATACTTGATTGTTTTTTCTTGATATGGTATAATAAAATAATGAAGGTAATAGGCGCAGCCTATTTTCATATGGCAATAAAAATAATATAATGCTGCTGCGTGTATGATGTTATTTATTTGCCGTCCGCTCCGTGATATGGTGGTACATGTCACGGAGCTTTTATGTTGAACGCGCTGGTAAATTCCCAAACTATGCCGAGCACGCTCGGCGGTGAGTTTGTCGAATTTACCGCATATTCAACTTCCCCCTATCCACGCTTATATAAATTCTTCAAATTTGCTTAATTTACATTAACATTCTGTTAATTATGCAAATTTGCTTGATTTTTTGTGTGTAATTTTGATATAATTTATGGTAGGGATTTTTTCCAAAAATGAGCTGTAGAAAATGATTCGCTTTCCGGGCATTTTGTTATTTGTCAGCTCTGCCTCGTGATATATCGTTAGTATATCATGGGGCTTTTTCTATATTTGAGCCTTTTCATTTTTCTACAACCCGCTTTTTATTTATTTTATTTTTGTTTTTATATGAGATCCTGATTTTCTTTAAACAATTATTTTTTCCTGTTGAACTTTTTGAAAAATCAAAAATCTTTGATTTTTAGATTTTTCTAACAAGTTCAACCTGTTTATCCGAAATAATAATTATCTCACCTGAACGGTAATCGTAGGATATTATTTCGCTATTTCCATTTTTGTGTTTTATCAGTCTGCAATATGTACCGTTTTCATAATATTCTTTTATAGTCTTAGCATACGGCGCATATTTACATAAAAATTCTGCGGTCGCTTGCTGTCCTGTTTCCCAAATTTCAGAGGCTATTTCACGGATTTTCTCAAAAGCGAAAGTCCCGGCTTTAGTGTAGGGAATTATTATTTTATTGGTTTCTATTTTTAAGTTTGCCGGTATTTCCACGTCTTTTCGCCCCCTTCATGCGCTACCGTTCGATTCGCCGACATCGAGTATAATATCGTCCACATTCAAATTGAAACAGTCGGCTAAAGACTTAGTAACGTTTAAACTCGGCTGTTTTTTCCCGTTGATAATATAAGACACCATTGCTTTGCCTACGCCGCAACGTTTAGATATTTCTTCGTTGCTTATTCTTTGCGCTGTCATAAGCTGTTTAATTTTAGATACGTTCAATACAACCATATTTACATTTGCCTCCTTTTTTACTTTAAAAATTATTAACCTTGTTTATTGACTTTTGCTTAAATATGGTGTATAATAAAATTGTTGAGAAGTTATCATACACCATATCTAAGCGTCGGGGTTATACTGTTTTCAGTATTACCCTTGGTGAACGTGTGGTTTTTTGCGCTTCACGTTCACTCTGTTTATATTATAATACTTTAAAACGTAATTGTCAATAGCTTTTTTGAATAAATTACGTAAAAAAGTAAATTTGTGAAAAATATACAAAGAAAGGAGGTTACTTTTGTGTTTTATGAACAACTACAAAAATTATGTAAGGAAAGAGGGATAAAATTATCTCCGTTGTTGCACAAATTGGGTATGAGTGCGAGCGGAGTAAATCGTTGGCAAAATGGAGTGTTGCCGAACGGCGAAACTTTGATAAAATTCGCGGAATATTTTGGCGTATCAACCGACTGTCTATTAGGTATGACAGGCGAAACAACTGAAACGGAAGTCAAAAGAGAGGAAAATAATATTATGGACGAAGCCCAAAGCACAGAATCATCAAATGACGAGATACGAGAGTTAAAAAAAGAAATTGAAAATTTAAAAAAAAATGTCGCCACTAAAGACGACATATCAAAAATCTTAGAAGCAATAAACGCACAAAAATCCGATACCGAATTTTCGGAAGAATATCCTGCTTTAAATTCTAAAAAAAATTAAAAACATAGTGTTTGTCCGACAATACGGGAAAATACTATATATGCCGGAAAACTTTTGGAATTATATACATCCGAAATTTATAGTCCGGCATATGCGAGAATAGAATATCCCCGCCAACAAATTCACCTACGGTGAATTTATAGGCGGTTTATATAGAATACTGTTGACAAAATGGCGAAAATAGTATATACTTGTATATACGAGGTGATTTTATATGATAGTTACATTAGCAAAATGGGGAAACAGTCAAGCTGTAAGGCTTCCTCGAAATATTTTGAAAAAAGCAAAAATTTCAATGAATGATAACTTTGAGATTATAGTTGAAGACAAAAAAATAACGCTGAAAGTTACCGACGAATTGCCGACACTTAAAGAATTGTTAGAAGATTGGGACGGAACTCCCCCCGAATCCTTTGACTGGGGCGAACCCGTAGGAAGGGAGTTGTTATAATGAGCAAAAAGAAATTACAGCAGGGCGATATAATAAAAACGAATTTTGACCCGAAATTAGGGCATGAGCAGGCGGGACAACGCCCTGCGCTTGTAGTGAGCTGTAAGCTATTTAACGATGCGGTAAATCAAATGCCAGTCTTATGCCCCATAACGAACACGACGACGCCTTTTCCGTTTCATATTCCGCTTGACGACCGCACTAAAACAACAGGCGTTGTCATGTGCGAACAGATGAAAGCAACGGACATCAGAGAACGTGGGTATATATTTGTAGAACAGCTTCCTGATGATTTGCTTCGCCGCGTATTGAATATTGTCAGACAAGTATTTGATTTTGACGAGCCGGAAGAAACCCCGACGAAAAAAGCTGAAAATTATGAATAGAATAAAAAAATCCCGCTCCGGCGGGATAATTTATTAGAAAGCGAGGTCGTGTTATGAAAAAAGCGGCATTATATATTCGCGTTTCCACACAAGAACAGGCTTTGGAGGGTTATTCCATCGGAGCGCAAAAAGACAGACTTATAAATTATTGCAAAGCTCACGATTGGATAATATCTGACATATATGTAGACGGCGGTTATTCAGGGTCTAATTTAAACCGCCCAGGTATCCAAAAATTAATCGAAGAAATTGATAAAACAGACATAGTTCTTGTATATAAATTAGACAGACTCTCACGTTCTCAAAAAGATATGTTGCATTTAATTGAGGATATATTTCTACCGTCTAATGTGGATTTTGTTTCTATGAACGAGAGTTTTGATACAAGCACTCCGTTCGGTCGGGCTATGATTGGAATTTTGTCTGTATTTGCTCAACTCGAACGTGAACAGATAAAAGAACGCTCACTCATGGGACGTAATGAACGGGCAAAAGAAGGGCTGTTTCATGGCGGACCGTTTTATCCTATCGGCTATGATTATATAGACGGTCGTCTTGTTATAAACGAGTACGAGGCGGCACAGATACGTAAAATTTATGATTGGTACATCGGGGGACTGTCCCCTCGCAAAATCTCGGAGCGGCTTCGTGCTGAGGGTTATACAAACAAATACGGCAGTTGGAAAAGTGAATCTTCAATAATAAGCGTACTGACAACCGACGTTTATTTAGGAACGATAAAGTATAATGATGTCGTTAAAGAAAATGCCCACGAACCTATAATAAGCCATGAATTATTTGAAAAAGTTGCATTGGAAAGGAAAAAACGCCGTAAAAAATACGGCGATTCCGCTTATAAAAGTAATTATTTGTTGCAGGGATTATTGTTTTGCGGAAAATGCGGGGCGCGATATTATATAAAACATAATTATGGAATTTATAAATATTATACCTGCTATTCGAGAGGAAAAACTGCGCCGCATCTTATAAAAGACCCGAATTGTAATAATAGAAACTGGCATATACCCGAATTAGAAAAAATAGTTGAAGATGAAATATGCCGTTTAGCGTTTGACCCTTTTTATTTTAAAAGCCTGACGCAAAAAAAAGAACTTTCGTCTAAAAATAAGTTAAAAGACGAGGAAACTATTATTAATCTAAATAACCAGTAAAAAAATACCAATAGCAAACACGACGTTTATGTGTTAAAATTTTAAACATGAAACGAATAAAACTTTTTGCACTGAACCGCCGTGTCCGCAAGGTTTACTATA